>JAADDX010000007.1 GCA_013153685.1 Campylobacterota bacterium
ATTGAAGAGAGTCTTAAGCAATCATATTTAGATTATTCGATGAGTGTAATTGTCGGAAGGGCTTTACCAGATGCAAGAGATGGATTAAAGCCGGTGCATAGAAGAATACTTTATTCTATGTATAAAATGGGTATTACATCCGGAAGTGCTTATAAAAAATCAGCAAGAATTGTCGGTGATGTAATAGGTAAATATCACCCACACGGAGATAGTGCGGTATATGAAGCACTTGTAAGAATGGCACAAGATTTTTCTATGAGAGCTCCACTTATCGATGGACAAGGAAACTTCGGTAGTATCGATGGTGATAATGCTGCAGCTATGAGATATACAGAAGCAAGACTTACGAAAATTGCAGAAGAGTTATTAAAAGACATCGATAAAGACACGGTAGATTTCGTGCCAAACTATGACGCTACTGAGAAAGAACCGGACGTCTTACCGGCAAAATTTCCAAATTTACTTTTAAATGGAAGTAGCGGTATTGCCGTAGGTATGGCTACAAATATTCCTCCTCATAATTTAAATGAATTAATAGAAGCTTTGATTTATCTACTTGAAAATAAAGACGCTACGATTGAAGATTTAATCGAAATCGTAAAAGGACCAGATTTCCCAACAGGTGGGATAATATTTGGTAAAAAAGGGATAGTGTCTGCTTATAAAACTGGTAGAGGAAGTATCAAAATAAGAGCCAAAGTGCATATCGAGACAAAAGGGAAAGATATTATCGTAATTGACGAACTTCCTTATCAAGTAAATAAAGCAAAACTAATTGAAAAAATTTCAAGTTTAGCAAAAGATAAAATTATCGAAGGTATTAGTGAAATTAGAGATGAGAGTGATAGAGAAGGGATTAGAGTAGTAATTGAGCTAAAAAGAGATGCGATTACAGAAGTTGTGTTAAATAACTTATACAAACATACCGCGATGCAAACAAGCTTTGGTATCAATATGCTTGCTATTGATAATAAAGAGCCTAAATTATTTAATCTGCTTGAATTGTTAAGTTTGTTTTTAAAACACAGAAAAACGGTTGTAATTAGAAGAACGATTTTTGAACTTACAAAAGCAAAAGCAAGAGCTCATATTTTAGAAGGGCTAAAAATCGCACTTGCAAATATCGATGAAGTAGTAGCATTGATTAAAGAGAGTGCAAATACTACTGATGCAAGAGAGAAATTGGTAGAAAAATTTATTTTAAGTGAGATTCAAGCAAATGCAATTTTGGATATGAAACTCTCACGCCTTACTTCACTTGAAGTAGAAAAACTTGAAAAAGAATATGCGGAGTTGATGGAAAAAATAGCATATTTAGAAAGTATTTTAAAAAGCGAAGAAAAGCTTGAAGGTATCATCAAAGACGAATTTAAAGAAATCCAAGAAAAATACAATATGCCAAGACTTACGGAAATTGTAGATGATTATGATGAGATTGATAGTGAGGATTTAATCCCAAAAGAAGAAGTAGTAGTGACTATCACTCATAGAGGTTATGTAAAAAGAGTGCCTCTTAAAACTTATGAAAGACAAAATAGAGGTGGAAAAGGAAAAACTGCCTTAACTACTTATGAAGATGATTTTATAGAGAGTTTTTATGTGTGTAATTCTCACGATACTTTAATGATAATTACCGATAGAGGACAGCTTCATTGGCTAAAAGTGTATAAAATCCCAGAAGGAAGTAGAACTGCAAAAGGTAAAGCAATAGTAAATTTAATCAAACTTGAAGCAGATGAAAAAATTATGACTATTATCAAAACTACCGATTTTGACGAGTCTAAATCATTGGCGTTTTTTACAAAACAAGGTATAGTAAAAAGAACGAATTTAAGCGAATTTAAAAATATCCGCCAAGGAGGAGTAAGAGCTATTACTTTTGATGAAAACGATTCTCTTGTAACGGCACAAGTTTTACATCCAGATGATAAAGAGATTTTAATCGTTACTAAAAAAGGACAAGCTATTAGATTCCAAAAAGATAAAGTTCGTGAAATGGGTAGAACTGCAAGAGGTGTAAGAGGGATTAAATTTAAAATAGCAGGTGATGAAGTAGTAGGGGCATTGGCTATCAAAGATGAAAATCAAGAAGTATTAAGTGTAAGTGAAAAAGGATTTGGAAAAAGAACGGAAGTTAGTGCATATAGACTTACAAATAGAGGTGGTAGTGGTGTAATTGCTATGAAGCTTACAAATAAAACAGGTGATTTAGTAGGAGTGGTAACAACAGAGGAAAATCATGACTTAATGCTTCTAACTTCTAAAGGTAAAATGATAAGAGTAGATATGACAAGTATTAGAAAAACAGGTAAAAACGCAAGTGGTGTAACTATCATCAAAGTAGATAAAGATGATAAAGTAGTGAGTATTGCTAAAACTCCTATTGCAAAAGAAGATAATGAAGTGATTGAGCCAGAAAATACACCAAGTGAGCCTATCCAAGAGGAATTGTTATAATTACTTCTTAGCCCCTCTTATCCATCCTCCCCCAAGTACTTTGTCGTTATCGTAAAATACGCAAGCTTGCCCTTTTGCAATGCTGTATGCTGGTTGTGATAGAAATACGCATGCTTTGGTTTTGTCTATTTTTACTAAAGCTTTTATTGGGTCTGATTTGTATCTTACCTTCACTTCACACTCAAAGCTTTTTTGATCTGTAAATAAGTTGCATTGTTTAAGAAAAATCACTTTTTTAGCAAGCTGATCTTTGTGGCCTACGATAATTTTATTTGTTTTGCTATCGATGCCGATTACATAGTGTGGTACGTGAGAGCGAAATAGATTAAAACCTTTTCTTTGCCCTATGGTATAGTGCATATATCCTTTGTGTGTGCCGATGACTTGTTTTTTAGTGTTAATCACTTTCCCTTTGAGATTGGTGTTGAAATGTTGGGTTAGGATATCGATATAATTGGTTGGAATAAAGCATATATCTTGACTTTCTTTATCATATGCAATATCGTGGAGTCCTATTTGTGCGGCGATTTGTTTGATTTCCGCTTTGGTGTATTCACCTAGTGGAAATATACACTTTGGAAGGATTTGTTTTGATATACCAAACATAAAATAGCTTTGATCCTTTTTGGTATCTTTGGCTTTGTATAGAAATTGGCCATCGCTTCGCACATAGTGCCCAGTAGCCAAATAATCACATTTATATTTTGGCAAGTACTTTTGAAATTCACCAAATTTAATTTTGATATTACACATTGCACATGGATTTGGTGTAGAGCCGTCTTTGTAGCTTGTTACAAAATAATTATACACTTCCTCTCTAAATACATCAGTCACATCTTCTACGTGGTATTCAATATTCAATATACGACTAAGTGTTTCGATTTTGGCGATGTTTTGTTGGTGATTTACATCAGAATGCATCTTAAGATATAAGCCGACTACCTCATACCCTTGTTGTTGCAATAAATATACACTTACCGCACTATCCACACCCCCACTAATCCCTACTAATACTCTTTTTTTCATCTAAGCCTTCTATTCTTGTAGAAATTTTGTATCCAAAAACGTTTCGGGATATATGTTTTTAAACGCGGCTTCTAAATGCACATACAATCTATCGTATCTATTTTCTAATTCTTGTAGGAGTTTTTTTGTCTCTTCTCTAACGTATGGTTGTTTTTTGTCCCCTTCTTTGATTGCTAAACAACTCTCTTGTGCTTTTATGATAGGGAAGTTATTGTCTCTGGTCATGGAAATTATGTATTTTTCTCTTACTCTAATCAACGGTCTAATCACTTCTATATTGTTGTATGCTGTATATTTTGGAGGCATAGACCTCATCATACCGTTATAAAACATTCCCATAAAAAACGTCTCTACGGCATCATCGAAATGATGACCCAATGCTATTTTATTGAACCCAAGCTCAAGAGCCTTTGAATACATGCTACCTCTTCTCATTCTCGCACAAAAGCCGCAAGCCGATGAGTTTGTGCGTTTCTTTTCTCGCAAAATTTCCATAATAGGCGTCTTATACCATATCAAGTCTATGTCGTGCTTTTGGCAGTGTTCTTGTAAGGGTGTATAATCAATACCCGTCATTGAATCTATCAAAAGAGCTTTGATAGTAAAGTTAAATGGTGCTATTTGTCGGATTCTATTTAATGTATGTAATAATACGAAACTATCCTTTCCACCAGATACTCCTACTAAAATTTTGTCGTTTTCTTGGAATAGATTGTATTGACCGTTGGTTTGTCCTACGAACTTGAGTATTTTTTTGCTGTATTGTATAGACATTATTTTAAACTTTGAATCGCTTTTTGATAGTCATTGTTAAATACATAACTCCCAGCTACTACTATATCTACTCCGGCATTTTTGAGTGCTTGAATATTCTTATCATTAACACCACCATCAACCTCAATTAAACAATTAGGGTTTTTGTCGTTGATTATTTGTTTGAGTTGTTTGGCTTTGTGGATGACGTTTGGGATAAATGTTTGTCCGCCAAATCCGGGATTCACACTCATTAGCAACACCATATCCAAATCCTCTATTAAATATTCAATTACGATAGGATTTGTGCTTGGATTTAGTACTACACCGGCTTTGATGCCGTATGATTTGATTTTTTGGATTAATCTGTGAGGATGTTTCTCTTCTTCTATATGAAATGTTATATACTCAGGCTTAAAAGGGGCAAATAAGTCTACAAAAAATGTATTGTTTTGCACCATTAAGTGTATATCCAACGGCTTGGTAGCGACTTTTGCTACGCTTTTGACTACTACTGGACCTATAGTGAGATTGGGTACAAAATGTCCATCCATCACATCTACGTGTATCAAATCACAATTTGCTTTGCAAATCGCTTCTATCTCACTCTCTAATTTACCAAAATCCGCCGAAAGTATAGAAGGTGCTACTAGCATAACGTATCCTTATGTTTTTTGAAATTATAACAAAAATATTCAAAGTTAAGTTGAAATACAGCAATTTTTTGGTATAATACCGCACTCAAAACGACAAACAGGTCAAAAAAACCTATAAGGATATACAATGGCAAGAAAATGCGATATATGTGGAAAAGGTCCTCAATTTGGAAATAGAGTAAGTCATGCTCACAACAAAACAAGACATAAATTTTTACCGAACTTACATTCTGTGAGAGTTGATGGTAAGAAAATGAAAATTTGCTCAAGTTGTCTTAGAACAATGAAAAAATCAGTTTAAGTTTTCCCTCTTGGTAGGGAATATGTTTACCAAACTTAAAAAACTTCTGAATTGGCAAAAAACTCCAAAACCTCAGTATAGCTTAGCGGGTCAAATTTACTCTGAATTAAAACCTTTTAGACTTCCGATTATTCTAGTAATATCTATATTTCTAATAGGAACACTTGGATACATAGCTATAGATGACGTTGATGTATTTACCGCTTTTTATCAAACAGGTATTACGTTTACGACCGTTGGTTACGGTGAGATGTATGATATGAGTGATGATGGTCGGCTTTTTAGTATTTTTCTAATTGTTGCTGGATTTGCGGTATTTACTCTAGCAATAGGGGTATTGGTAGAAGTAATTCAAAAAGGAAAACTAATTCCTTTGCTAAAGGAAAGACAAATGCTTTATAAAATCGCTAGATTAAAACATCACTTTGTGATTTGTTATCATACACAATTTACTATCGAGCTTACTAGTGAGCTGCGAAAAAGTCAGATACCTTTTGTGGTAATATCACCTCAAGATGATTTAGAGAGTATTGCCAAGCAATACAACTATCCATTTTACATCCAAGCAGAACCTCATACGGATGTAGCTATGCAAAAATCTCATATAAGTAGTGCTAAAGGAGTGATTACTCTTAGTAACAGTATTGCTGATAATATTGCTATTATAAGCTCTGTGCGTTTATTTGAAAAGGAATTAGGAAGAAATCCTTATTATATTATGAGTATCGCTAATAAAAGCGTTGATGTTGAGAAGTTGATTAAATTGGGTGCTGATGAGGTGATCAATCCAAATAGACTCATGGCCCAAAGAGCAGCGGCTATTGTGCGAGACCATAAGATAAAGAATCTTTTAGAAGAATTTTTGTATACTAGAGATAGAAATATTAATCTAGAAGAATTTAAGATACCCAAACAATCGTGGATTTTATTTAAGAAGCTTAGAGAATCACACCTAAGAGAATTAACCAATTGTAGCGTTATAGGTATTAAACATAAAAGCGGTAAATTTATCCCTATGCCAAGAGGTGATGTTATAATCCATCCTGATGATGTGTTGTTTGTGATGGGTACAAAGGATGGATTGATTAAGATGAGGAAATTATTAAGAAGCTCAAAAAAACCTAAGGAGACGCAGTATGTTTAGAATTGTTCCTATTGAAGGAGGGGTGACGGCGGTTGAAGGCTTTTATGCTAGTGGGGTGAAGGCTGGATTTAAGAATGATGATTATGATGTAGGATATATTTATAGTGCGAAAGTATGTGATATAGCATACACATTTACTACCAACAAATTCCAAGCGGCTCCTATTAAATATGTATTAAACCGCAATATTACAAAGACAAATTTTATATTATTAAACTCTAAAAATGCTAATGCTCTAACAGGACCAAAAGGGATAGAAGATATAGAGGAGTTGATGCAAGTATGTCATGAGAAATTTGAGAATTTGACTAATCCTATTATGAGTTCAACCGGTGTAATTGGTGTAAGACTCGATAAAGAAAAGATTAAAAAAGCCATCAAAAGTTTTGAATTGCAAAAAGATAATCACAAAGTTAGCAAAGCTATAATGACTACCGATACATACCCAAAAACTGTCGCTTTTGAGGTGATATTAGATAACGGAAGTAGTTTTAGAATAGGGGCGATAGCCAAGGGTGCTGGGATGATTAATCCAGCGATGGCTACGATGCTGTGTTTTGTGGTGAGTGATGCGGATATTACGGATGATATGAACAAGATACTACAAGAGGCGGTGGAAATTAGTTTTAATGCGATTAGTGTAGATGGAGATACCTCTACTAATGATAGTTGTTTTTTGATGACCAGTAGAGAAGGGGGGTATGATAAAGAGGCTTTTAGAGAAGCGTTGAAGCTTACTTTGCAAAAGTTGGCATTTGATATTGTTAAAGATGCAGAAGGAGCAAATAAGTTTGTGGCATTTGAGATTAAGGGTGCTAAAAATAAATTAGAAGCTCAAAAAATCGGAAAGGCTTTGAGTAATTCATTGTTAGTGAAAACTGCTATTTTTGGCGAGGATCCAAATTGGGGTAGAATCGCTTCTACTATCGGTGCTAGCGGGTGTGAATGTGATGAGTATAGATTACAAATTTCCTTTGAAAATGTTTTGGTATATGATAGAGGAGAGATCTATTTTGATAGCCAAATCGAGCAAAAAGCGGCACAAATTATGCAAAAAGACGAATTCAAGATTGTATGTGACTTGGGGATAGGCGATGGAGAATTCACATCGTATGGATGTGATTTGAGTTATGAATATGTGAAGATTAATGCTGATTATAGGACATAAAAGACAAAAGCTTACATCAACTTCTCAACATCTGTTGAGTTGTAAATACCCCTAGCCTTATAGTTATTTATTTTTCCAAATTCCAACTACTCTACCTAAAATTTTGTAGTCATTTAATAAATCGTCTTTTATTCTTTCCTCTTTTACATTTGGGTTGTCGCTTTTTAGCAAGTTCTGGATTTTGTTTATCTAATTGAGTAATAGATTTAAAAATATCAGGAGCAAGATGGATATTTAAGTTATTTTGGATATTAGTATTTGATTCTATTTGAGATTTTTTTTGAGGTTTCATTATTTACCTTTTGGAATTCATTATTTAATTCGTTTGAAATACTCCATAAGTCTTTTACAGGATAATCTTTTTTTATATCACTAAAAGCATTTATATATACAAATATACACTCCTACTCAACAGCATATTTTAATGATATGAGAGTTTTGAAAATATGTTGTTGAGTGGGAGGAAAGGTTAAAGAGTTCTAAAATGACTTTTAAAAAATAGATAAAATGCATCAGATAAAATATAATTAGTTTGATTACATTTAAACATATAAGCTGATTTTCTTATTTTTGTTTTAAAATTAGCTTGAAAATGGATATTTTCTAAACTTAAAATAAAAAAGCAAATATCTACAAGGGTTGTATAGTATTGTGGAATAGGTTTTAATTCATAAAGACAAGTTCCTAAAAAACATACATCTCTTAAAAGTTCAGGCTTTGACATATCAACATTATGTATTTTTCTATAAGCATAGATGCGACGAGTAGCTTCTATCATAGCTGGCTGTAGATGTGATGAAAATAGTTTTTTATCTATTTTATTTAGATTTAGAAATTCATCTAATAGTAAAATAGCAGATTTAAAATCAAAACTAATATCATCCATTTACTTGTCTCATTAGATTTAAGTCATTAGAGGTTAAAGCATTGCTTTTTAATCTTTTTATAAAAGCATCTATATTTGGAGTATTTCCATTTTCTATAATATGACTGTCAAATGGGATTAAATTACCATCTTTTTTAGCAAGTTCTTTGCCTGCTATTATACTTTGTTGTATGATAGCATCTATTTCATTTGGATTATATCCAAATATATCTTTTTTAACCATAGAAAACTCCTTAAATTTTTGTATTGCTATTATAACATAAAAGCATTTATATATACAAATATACACTCCTACTTAACAGCATATTTGTATGAATATGCGAGAATTGAAAAGTCTTTGTTATGTGGAATTAGTCTATTTGAAGATTAAGGATATATTTAAGCACTTTTTGC
>JAADDX010000086.1 GCA_013153685.1 Campylobacterota bacterium
CAAAGACACTCTTGCATTTGATGTAAAAGTGGGTGATAATACGTATAAAGTAGTTATTCAAGAATACCAAAAAGACCCAGTAACAAGTCAATTAAAACATGTTGATCTATTGTTGGCACAAGATGGTGTAAAGACTTATTACCAAGTGCCTATCAAAGTAGTAGGGACACCAAAAGGGCTCAAAAACAAAGGGGTATTAGTATATCACAGAAGAAGAATCAAAGTAAAAACAACTGCTGAAAATTTACCAAACGTATTTGAATTGGATGTAACTGATTTGGACGTTGGTGATAATATCTTAATTAGAGATATCAAATTTCCAGAGGGTGTAGAATGTTTTATCAACCCATCTGTTCCGGTAGTGGGTGTAGTAAAAGCTAAATAATTTTCGGCTTTTCCCCTCTTTTTACTGCTTTTATCTTTTTTCTTTTTTAGGATGCATAATGATTTTGAGATATTTATCCGTATCTAACTTCAAGAAATACAAACATAAAGATTTTCATTTTGATGATGGTTTAATCGGTATTGTGGGAAATAATGGTGCGGGTAAATCTACTATTTTTGAAGCGATATTGTTTGCGTTGTATGGAGAATTAAAAAGAGGATACAAAGAATATATCAAACATGCATATGCATCGCCTAAGGATAACGTAAGTGTGGTATTGGAATTTGAATTATCAAATCATTATTATAAAATTGTAAGAGAATTTAGAGGCAAGGCCCTATCTCCCAAGGCATTTATTTATCAAGATGATACTTTGCAAGCATGCGGTGTAGCAGAGGTGAATCGCTATATCGTATCAATCCTAAAAATCACCAAAACAGCCTTTATCAATACCGTATTTGCTTCACAAAAAGAGCTTACTAGTTTGAGTAAGCTAAACAAAGAAGAACGCAAGAAATTGATACGGAAATTGTTGGGATTTGATAAGATTGATTATGTAGAAGTCCAAATCAAAGAAACCATCAAACAACTAAATCAAAAACTTGAATTTTATAATAATGAAGTTTTACTCCCACAAGAAACACTACAACACAAAAAATCACAAATCCAAGAGTTCTCTATCCAATACGATACTTTAGATAAAAGTATCGCCGCACTCCAAACCCAACTTACCCAACTCACCCAAGAAATTCATACTCTCACTCAAGAGATACAACACCACTATACCCAACAAGAAAAGCTTCTTCATCACCAAAAGGAGATAGCACTTATCCAAAACAACATCACCAACACCCAAACCACCCTAACCAAACTCCAAACTCAACTTTCCTCTTTGTATCAAAAAAAAGCAACATTCAAACAGCTACATCATATCAAGGAAAGATACGACTCACTCAAAGCCCAACTTACCGCCCTTGCACACCAAAAAGAGCTATTTACATATAAACAATCATTATTACAAAAACAACAATTCCTCCAACAAACCTCAACCACCATCCAAAACAAAATCAACCATCTTAACAATATCCTACAACCCTTACCATCATATCTCGCTTCCCAAAAGATATTATCCCAACAACTAACCTCACTCACCGCACAACAACAACAATTACAAAACCAAATAGCCATCCAAGAACAACTAATCCAATCTACTCAACAAAAAATTGATAACATCAAATCCCTGGGCAGACAATCGCCTTGTCCTGTGTGTACGCGAGCGTTGCTTGATGAGTATGATGGAGTATTGGCATCTTTGCAAGATGAGATATATCATACATACCAACAAGCCATAGATAAATTAAGCATAGAACTAACCAAGATAACCGATGAAGTAGCTAGCATACAATCACAATACGATCAAGTGCACAATCAAATCATCATCCTCCAGTCCAAACAACAAGACTTACAAGCTTTAAAAAAGGAAATGTTGGATATCCAAACCCAACAATCAAATCTTGCAAAAGAGCTAGAGGAGTTGGTAGTAGAGTATGATGCTGCTTATCATCAAACCACCCAAGAGGAATTTGACAACATCCAAGAGAAATATAACGAGTACTTAATCCTCCAAAGCGAGCTTAATACGATACCTAATTTGGAAAATGATTTCAATAACACCAAGCAAGACTTACAACGCCTAAATGCTACTTTAGAGTCTCTAATGCAAATTGATATCTCATACGATAAACAAGCCCATCAACAAGCCCAAGCCACTCTTACAGCTAAACAATCACAAAAAGAATCTTTACAACAAAAACTATCCCAAGCCCAAACCCAACAACAAGCCATCAAGCATAACATCTCTATTCTCACTCAAGAAATTGCCAAAAACCTTCAAGCATTACAAACTATCCAAGCTATCCGTGCTGAGATTATGGATTATACCACGCTACAAACCCACTTGCAAACATTTAAAAATAGTCTAAATTCTAGATTATCGCCACGTATTTCCGCTATCGCATCAGAGTTATTTAATCAGATTACCAAAGGCAAATATCAGTATATAGAAGTGAGTGATGAATTTGAGTTTTATATATATGACAACAATCAAAAATACCCCATCGATCGGTTTAGTGGCGGCGAGATTGATTTGGCAAATTTGGTATTAAGAATTGCTATCTCCAAGGTATTAACAGAGCTTAATGGGACAAATTCTATTTCGTTTTTGGCATTTGATGAAGTATTTGGTAGTCAAGATGACTCTAGAAGAGAGGAAATCATGCAAGCGTTTTGGACGATTCAAGAACATTACAGACAGATTTTTGTAATATCTCATCAAACTCAGATCAAAGATATGTTTAAAAAGGTAATTTCCCTTGAGAGCTAAATACACATTTAGTGTCTTTACCCCTACTTACAATCGTGCACATTTAATCGAAGGTGTTTTTAAGAGTTTACAACAACAGACGTATAAGGATTTTGAATGGATTATCGTAGATGACGGTAGCAGTGATAATACAAAAGAAATAATCCAATCCTTCAAGCAGCAAGCCACCTTTGATATTCGATATTACTACCAACCCAACCAAGGTAAACATAGAGCGTTTAATAAAGCTGTCAAATTAGCAAGGGGTGAATTGTTTATTACTGCCGATAGTGATGATACGTTTGTTCCTCATGCTCTTTATACCCTCAAACAAGAGTGGGACAACATCCCAAACAAAGATGAGTTCTCAGCAGTTACCGGGCTTTGTGTTGATGAGCATGGAGAAGTGATAGGGGATAAATATCCTACAGATAGATTCGATTCCAATTCGTTTGAGAGTTATTTTATTTATAAAATTTCCGGTGAGAAATGGGGGTTTCAACGCACGGATGTATTGCGAAAATTTCCATTTAAAGAATTTGAAAATGAAAAGTTCATAGCAGAGAGTAGTGTGTGGTTTGAGATATCAAAATACTACAAAACAAGATACATCAACATCCCACTAAGAATCTACAAAACACACAATGATTCTCTCTCATCCAATCATCTCCTTCGTTATCACAACCCAAAAGGTACGTTATATACTTATTATCAAGAGTTTAATTTACCAATCCCTCTTAGATACAAGCTAAAATCGATGATAAATTGTATCCGCTTTTCTATAGGTACGAATTTTGTAGAATGTGTAAAACTACAAAATAAACTATTATTACCAGTTGTTTTGGTAGTGGGTGTTGGGCTGTATATCAAAGACAAGCTTAAAAATTTGTCTATATTTTGAAATTTTGCTATAATCCGCCTACTTAAAGTTGTGCGAAGGATATGAGATGCAGACCGATTTTGAAATAGCTGATGAAGTAGAAGTGCTTTTGCCAAAGATGTATAAGGTGCTTTTGCATAACGATGACTATTCAACATTTGACTTTGTTATTAAGATTTTGATGGAAATTTTTAACAAATCGCAAGAGGAAGCACAAAGTTTGACTATTGAGGTGGATAAAGAGGGGTATGCCGTAGTAGGTATTTATCCTAAGGAAATCGCCGAAACAAAAGTTTTATTAGTGACACAATCAGCAAAACAAGCAGGCTTTCCTTTGCTTGCTACAATGGAGGAAGCATGAATATTACACAAAGCCTAAACCAAATAATTTCTGATGCTTTTGATGAGGTGGTTAATAGACAACATGAGTTTATTACGCTAGAGCATATATTCCTATCTATGCTCAAAAATTCCAACATCACCAAGATGCTAACCACACTTGGAGCTGATGTGGAGTATCTCACGCTCATGACAGATAGATATCTTAATGATTATATCGAAAAGGTAAAATTACCACCCAATTATGAACCATTAGAGACTCAAGCTCTTCAAAGAGTAACAAATAGGGTATTTGAACATATCCAAGGTATACGCAAGCATGTAGCTGATGAATTTGATTTCTTAGTAGCGATGCTTGATGAAAATGATAGCTTTTTTATCAAACTATTAGAGCGTTTTAATATCCAAAAACCCGACATTTTAGAGTATATCACATCCATAAAACGCACTAAAAGCCACTCTAAGCAAATCGATAAATACACTATTGAGATGGTATCACAAGCAGATAAATATGATGAGGTGATTAAAAGAGATACGGAAATAGAGAGAATTATACAAATCCTCTCAAGACGCAAGAAAAACAATCCCATCTTAGTAGGTGAAGCCGGAGTCGGTAAGAGTGCTATTGTAGAAGGATTGGCTAAAAGGATCGCTTCTTCGAATGTGCCCCCAAGCCTCCAAAATAAGAAGATTTTTGCCCTTGATATAGGGAGTTTGGTAGCAGGAACCAAATATAGGGGTGAGTTTGAAAAACGGATGAAAGAGGTGCTTGCTGAGCTCAAAAAATATGACCAACCTATTGTGTTTATAGACGAAATTCACATGATAGTAGGTGCTGGTTCAAGTTCAAATGGTAGTATAGATGTAGCCAATCTCCTCAAACCAGCTCTTGCAAGAGGAGAGATTCGATGTATCGGTGCTACTACTTATGAGGAATACAAGCAAACTTTTCTTAAAGATAAAGCCCTAAATAGGAGATTCCAAAAGGTAGATATCAACGAGCCGAGTGTTGAGGATACTATTAAAATCTTACAAAAGCTCAAACCAAAATACGAACAGTTTCATAATGTTAAATATTCCAATGAAGCGTTGATTACGGCTGCTACATTGAGCAAAAAATATTTAAGAGAGAAATATTTGCCAGATAGTGCTATTGATGTATTAGATGAGGTAGGTGCCAAATTTAAGATAAACAATAAATCACGAATTACCAAATTAGATATTGAAGATATCGTAGCAAATATGGCGAATATCCCGCGAGAGAGTGCAAAACTCCAAGAGATCGAGAAGTTAAGATATCTTGAAGATAATCTAAAAAAACAAGTATTCAATCAAGATCACGCCATCAAAGAGATAGTCAAAGTTATCAAACGCAAAAAAGCGGGGCTTACAAGAGATGATAAACCAATTGGGAGTTTTTTGTTTGTGGGACCTACCGGTGTAGGGAAGACGGAAATTGCAAAACAGCTAGCGAATATTTTGGGTATTTATTTCCTTAGATTCGATATGAGTGAATATCAAGAAGCACATAGTGTAGCCAAACTCATAGGAGCCCCTCCAGGGTATGTGGGGTATGAAAAGGGTGGATTGCTTACTGAGAGTATCCAAAAACATCCTCATTGTGTTTTGTTGTTGGATGAGATTGAAAAAGCACATGAGGATATAGTACAGATTTTATTGCAAGTGATGGATAATGCTACACTACGAGATAATGATGGAAGAAGTGCCGATTTTAGGAATGTAATTTTGATTATGACATCAAATTTGGGTGTTAACGAAAGTGGAAATATAGGATTTAATCAAACCCAAGGCTTCAAAGAAGAAGCCATCAAGCGATTTTTTGCCCCAGAATTTCTCAATAGATTGGACGCTACTATTAGATTTGAGCCATTAAACAAAGAGGGATTGCTTAAAGTGGTGGATAAATTTTTATCTCATACTATCCAAAAACTTGAACAAAGAAATATCAAGCTTACGGTGAGCCAAAAAGCAAAAGAACAACTTATCCAACTAGGGTATGATATCAAAATGGGTGCAAGACCTATGGCACGGGTGATTGAAAATGAGATTATAGAGCCGTTAAGCGATGAAATTTTGTTTGGTAAACTCAAAAAGGGAGGCGAAGTGGTGGTGGATTTTTGTCACCAATTTACCTTTAGAGTGTTATAAAAGTGCTGTTTTTGGTAAATTAAGTTTGTTTTAAGATATCAAGGTGTAAAATTAATACTAAAAAGTAAAAGTTGGACTTTTACAAATACAAGGAGAATAAATGCTAACAAATCTATCGATTAAAAACAAATTAATCGTTATGACGACTATACCAATTTTGGTAATGGTTTTTTTAGTAGGTCAGATTATCTGCAAAGAAAACCAAAATCTCAACAATCTAAACAATCTTAAGACGATTTTGTTGTTATCACAAAAAACGTCTAATTTGGTGCATGAATTACAACGAGAAAGAGGAGCAACGGCTGCGTATTTGACGACTAAATCGCAAGTTTTTAAACAAACTTTGTTATCACAAAGACAAAGGGTTGATGAGAAATTAGTCGCATTTAAGCAAGCTTTGCGTAATGTAGATCTACAAAGCATCAACCCAGCTTTGTATAAAAAATTTCAAGATGTATTAGGGATGTTGTCAAATCTATCTTCTATTAGACAAAAAGTAGATAGTTTTAACATTTCCATCAAAGAAGCTATCACTTATTATACAAAGTTAAATAGAGAATTGCTAAATACCATAGCTAGTGCAAATCAACTCTCTACTTACAACGACTTAACCAAACAATTAACCGCTTATTTAGCGTTATTGCAGATGAAGGAGAGAATGGGTCTTGAGAGAGCTATTGGAACTGGTGCTATTAGTAGAGGTTATTTTAAAGCCGGTGAATTGACTAAATTTAGTATTTTAGTCTCAGAACAGCAAAGTTTTAAAAAGGTATTTTTAGATAATGCAAATAAAGAAGTATTACAATACTACAACCAAAAAATGAGCGATCCGATAATAGCTAGAATATCGCAAATTGAGCAAATTTTATTGAGCGATACAAGCAAAAAAGCCCTCATTTCTAGATTAAAAGAAATCGTAGGGTATGGTGGTCTTATCCATAATTTCAAAAACTACGTCCTAAGAGGTAAAGACAAATACGCAAGACATGTGGATGCAGAATATAAAGCGTTGTTGGATGTGATTAGTAAATACAAACAACTACCAAATGTTAGTCAAAAAGAGATAGCGTTATTAAATACGATCCAAGATACGTTTACGAAATATCATAACGGAACGCCAGAGGTAGTAACAGCGTATAAACAAAATATGAGTGTTCATCAGTTGGATAAGATTGTAAAAGTAAATGATTCTCCTGCGATCCATGCTTTAAAAAATCTAAGTTATCATTTCTTTATTCATGAGAGCGGAAAGGATTTCTTTGGATTAATGACTAAAAAAATTAATCTCTTAAATGATGTAATCCATTTCCAAGAAAAAATGATTCTTAACAATATAGAAGAGAAAATATCTCAAACAAAATCAAAATTATTCGGACTAATTGCAATCTATGCGTTGATATTTGTGGTGATTGTAGGTATGCTTGTATATATCATTAGAGATATTACATCAAACCTTAACAATTTCCAACAAGGTTTGTTAAACTTCTTTAAATACCTAAATAGACAAACCACGACCGTATCAAAAATCAAAGTAGTAAATAACGATGAGATTGGACAGATGGCACAAGTGGTAAATGACAGTATTGAACAAATCTCAGAATTGATAGAGGATGATAATCATGCAATTCAAGAGACTATCAATACACTAACCAAATTCAGCGGTGGTGACTTCACCCAAAGAATCACGGTTAACCCAAAAAATCAAACTCTCCAACAACTAAAAGTGGCAATCAACGATATGGCTGATGTTATCCAAAAATCAATAGGTAAAAACCTAAATGAGATTAATCAACTCTTAAAAGCATATTCAAATTATGACTTTACGCCAAGAATTCAGAATGATGATGGAGTGCTAGTAAGCACACTAAACCAAATCGGTGATACAATTACGCAGATGTTATTCCACTCAAAAGAAGAGGGTGAAGAGCTTAATGAGAAATCACACCTTCTAAAAGAGGAGACCAATCAACTAACTGAGATTACCGATACGCAATCACAAGCCCTTGAAAAAGTAGCGAATATGATGCAAGATATTAGAGAAGGGATGTTTGATACTGCAAATCAAGGTGAAGAAGTAGCAAATCAAGCAAATGCTATCAAAGATGTAATTAATGTCATTACGGAAATTGCTGATCAGACAAATCTACTTGCATTAAATGCCGCAATTGAGGCTGCAAGAGCAGGGGAACATGGTAGAGGTTTTGCGGTGGTTGCAGATGAGGTGAGAAAACTTGCTGAAAAAACTCAAAAATCTCTAAGTGAGATTAATAGCACTATCAACGTATTAACACAAAGTGTAAATGAAATCTCAGAAAACATCAAATCACAAACCAACAATGTAAACACAAGTGCTGAAGCTGTAATTGATGTAAATGACAAAACCAAAATCAACAAACAAATTGTGGAAAGATTAGATGAGATATCAACCGAGATTTCTAATATGAGTCAAAAAATACTAGAAGAAGTTAATTCTAAAAAATTCTAGTTTTTTGGCTTTTTTGAATTAGAGCGAAATAATGATACCTTATGGCAAACAATATAT
>JAADDX010000061.1 GCA_013153685.1 Campylobacterota bacterium
TTAGTCTTATTGTATTTTATTTTGTATATAAGTATTACGTTTATGAGATCATTTCGTTGAAGATTGATAGAGGATATATGCGTTATATTTCTATCATTTTGGTGTATGTATTGTATTTTTCTTTGTTAGAATCGTATTACACTATCAATGATATGAGCTTTGATGTGGATGTTTATGTGATTGTTTATTATATTATGATTGAGGAGTTGTTGTTGTTTTTTGATACTCGATTTGATATAAAAAATTTATAAAAAGGAATAAGATGACCTCTGATGAATTTATAGAAATACTTAAACAAAAGTCCCTACTTACAGTTATTTCTGATGAACTAGATGTTAATTTGGAAATACCGCATATAGCGTATTTGCAAGCAAGAAGAGAGATACCAAAAGTGCTGTTATTTACCAATCCAGTAGATAAAGCCAAAAATATCAAATACGACATTCCCGTGTTGATGAATATTTTTAATAAAAACACACTAGATATTATATTTCCGCAAGGTATAGAGAGTATCCAACAAGAAATCAAAGAACTGCTACAACCAAAAAAACCTTCTAATATTTTTGAGAAGTTTGAAATGTTAAAAACACTTTTTTCTCTAAAGCACGTATTTCCCAAAAAAACCATCAAAAAACTTTCCCAAGAGGTGGTTATTACTCAAAATATAGACTTAGAACAACTACCTATTCTTAAAACATGGCAAGAAGATGGCGGGAAGTTTATAACGATGGGGAGTGTGTATACTAAAAGCTTGGATGGTAAGAAGGTTAATGTAGGGATGTATCGCTTACAAGTGTATGATAAAACAAGATTAGGATTGCATTGGCAAATACACAAAGATTCAAATCATTTTTTTCATGAATACAAAAAAGCTGGCAAAAAAATGCCGGTGAGTATCACTATCGGGGGCGATCCTTTGTATACGTGGGCAGCTACCGCACCGCTACCTATTGGGATTAATGAATTGTTTTTGTATGGTTTTATCAAAAAACAAAACCCAAAAGTGATCAAATCCATCACCAACGATATCTATGTGCCTTATGATGCAGATATTGTTATTGAAGGGTATTGCGATCCAAGTGAGATGGAAATAGAGGGGATGTTTGGTGATCATACTGGATATTATACGCTCAAAGAGCCATATCCGGTATTAAACGTTACAGCTATTACACATCGAAAATCTCCTATTTTTTATGCTACCGTAGTAGGTAAACCGCCATTAGAGGATAAATATATGGGATTGGCGACAGAGAGGATATTTTTGCCTCTATTACAGACGCAAACTCCGGATTTGGTAGATTATAGAATGCCGGAGAATGGGGTATTTCATAATCTTATTTTATGTAAAATTGCTCCTTTGTATAAAGGGCATTCATTGCAGATTGCTCATGCTTTGTGGGGAGTAGGGCAGATGAGCTTTGTCAAACATGCTATTTTTGTAGATGATAAGGCTGGGGATTTAAATGATTATGATGCAATAACCCGCCATATCTTACAAAGATTCCATCCCAAAAATATACTTATCTCAAAAGGGGTAGTGGATGCTTTGGATCATGCAAGTGATGAGATGTTAGTGGGAGGAAAGATGGGGATCGATTGCACAGCGGATGTGGTAGAAAATACCGTAGATGTGATTGACGATGAGCAATTATTACAAGCAATTAAGCTTATGGATGAGAGTGTTATTGCACTAAAACAATACTACCGTGATACACCCAATCCTATTTGTGTGATTCAATATAACAAAAAGCAAAAAGCATACGACTTATTCCAAAAGCTTCTTGCTTTAAAAAATCATCTTAGAATAGTGGTGTTTGTAGACCAGCACCAAAATGACGTTAATGATGCGTATATGTTGATATGGCGAGTGGTAAATAATATCGATGCTAGTAGGGACGTATTTTTGGATGAGATTGTGGGGATAGATGGCACAAATAAAGGGGAGATTGATGGATTCCAAAGAGAGTGGCCACATGATGTTAATTGCACTAAGTCTGTGATAGATAATTTACAAAAACGGGGGTTAATTGAGGTGACGGATTATGAATATAAAATGTTTATAAAGGATTATCATGGAGAGTAAAGTTATTACAATAGCTATTGAAATGATGAAATTAGCGATGTATTTATCATTTCCAGTATTGCTAGTAAGTATGATAGTAGGATTGATGATATCGATTTTTCAAGCTACTACGCAAATCAATGAGATGACGTTGTCGTTTGTACCTAAATTAATAGCAGTTGCCGGAGTGATGATATTTACCGCTCCTTGGATGATGAATATGATTATCGACTTTACTAAGCATATTATGCAAATGATTCCGAGTTTTATCCAATGAGAGTAGATTTCGCCAAATTCTCAAGCATCAAAATCGGATCGGTACTTGATGTAAAGATTGTGGATGATGGAAATTATGATAATGAGATTATTATCGGTAGGGCTACTAACTCTTTGGTGTGTAGTGGAAATATTGGTTTGTTAGATGATAAATATGATTTTGTTACTATCAAAGACGGTATTTTACGAGTAGGTGCTAAGACCAAAAATGCTAAATTATACAATTTTGCTAAGGCTCACAATATAGGTGGTTTTGAGTTTTTATCCAAATTACCCGGTAGTGTTGGCGGGAGTGTGCGGATGAATGCTGGTATGAAAGATTGGGTGATTTCTACTTATCTTCTTAGTGTCAATTCTATCGATAAATCACAATTTGAATTTGGTTATCGCTATTGCAATATCACTATGCCGATCTTTGAAGTGGCATTTGAAATACATCAAGGATTTGATATAACAAAAGTGCAAGAATTTGCCAATATGAGAGCTTTACAACCAAAATTACCTTCTCTAGGTAGCACGTTTAAAAATCCACCCAATGATTATGCCGGTAGGTTATTAGAAGCAGCAGGTTTAAAAGGGGAGAGATTTGGAAATGTAGGTTTTAGTCAACAACATGCAAACTTTTTGGTAAATTATGGAGGTGGGAGTTGTGATGATGTATTGTGTGCTATTGCTACTGCCAAGAAGCGTGTTTTTGAGATGTTTGGGGTTATGTTACAAGAGGAAATTAAAATCTACAATTAAGATTCGAGTTCTTTTTTGAGATATTTCCCAGTCCAAGTATCTGCTTTTATAATATCTTGAATTGTCCCTTGTGCGACGATTTTACCACCGCCACTACCACCTTCTGGACCCATATCGATAATATAATCCGCATTTTTAATAAAGTCCAAATTATGTTCTATCACAATCACGCTATTTCCCAAATCCACCAAATGTTGCAATACTTTTATGAGTTTATCAATATCCGCAAAATGAAGTCCGGTGGTTGGTTCATCTAAAATATACAATGTCTTACCGGTATCTTTTTTTGATAATTCTTTTGCCAATTTTATCCTTTGGGCTTCACCACCACTTAAAGTTACTGCATTTTGCCCTAATGTGATATATCCAAGTCCGACATCTTTTAGAGTTTGGAGTTTTTGTCTAATTTTTGGTATCTTACAAAAAAATTCATAAGCCTCATCTACACTCATATCCAATACTTCTGCAATATTTTTATCTTTATAAGTTATCTCTAATGTTTGAGCGTTGTATCTAGTGCCATGACACACCTCACATTCTACCAAAATATCTGGTAAAAAATGCATCTCAATTTTAATCTCTCCTTCCCCTTTACAAGCTTCACATCTACCACCCTTTACATTGAAACTAAACCTACCGGCACTATATCCTCTAATTTGAGCTTCTTTTGTTTTGGCAAATAGATTTCTTATCTCGTCCATTAATCCAGTATAAGTTGCTGGATTGCTTCTTGGGGTTCTACCAATTGGGCTTTGGTCAAGATATATCACTTTATCAAGTTGCTTTAATCCAGTGATACTCACACCTTCTACTTTTTCTATCTTATGTGCGTGATTTAAGATTTCTTTTGCTACTGGTAGGAGTGTTTGTAAGATAAGACTACTTTTACCACTTCCACTCACTCCCGTTACGCATACAAAATTTGATAGAGGTATTTTGGCATTTAGATTTTTGATATTGTGAATATTCACATTTTTTATCTCCAACCATTTCTCTTGTTTTCTATTTTTTTGATAATCTACTTTAAGCTCGTTTTTTAGGTATTTTGCACTTAACGTATCACTTTTTAATAATTCATCTTTTGTGCCGTTAAATACAATCTCTCCTCCATATTTTCCGGCATTAGGTCCAATATCCACTACCCAATCCGCCGATAAAATAGTCTCTCTATCATGTTCGACAATTAAAACTGAATTTCCTTTGTTTTTGAGATTTTTAAGTGTATTTATTAGCTTAAAAGTATCCCTCTCATGTAGCCCAATACTTGGCTCATCTAATACATACATAACCCCCGTAAGCCCACTTCCGATTTGTGAGGCTATTCTGATTCTTTGAGATTCGCCTCCACTAATCGTTCTTGCGTCACGATGAAGTGTAAGATACCCAAGCCCCACATCAACCAAAAAAAACAATCTCTCTTTAATTTCATTTAAAATAGGAGTTGCAATCTGTTTTTGTTGATTGGTAAGATATGAGAAATTTGCTTCATTATTAAAAAATTCAAAAGCATTATAAATTGGCATAGAGATAATATCGGCTATTGTTTTATTAGCTACTTTTACTGCTAAATGTTCTTGTTTTAGTCTATATCCTTGGCATGTAGGACATACTTTTTCACTTGCTAAATTTTCTATATCATCGCTTTGTTTAGCAAATGTATTTAGCCCACTCCATTGTTTTTTGATAATATTTTTGCCATATTTGAATTGTATTTCAAAATCACTCCCGTTTAAAATAATATCTTGCTTATCTTTATCTAGCTCATAAAATGTTTTATTTAAATCTACATCAATTTCCTTACATAGGGCTTTGAAAAAATCTTGATAATATTTTTTATTAAATCCCCAAATCAGTGGAATCGCACCTTTATTAAGAGGTTTGTTTTTTATCATTTTATCTATATCGATATGATACGTCACCCCAAGCCCGTTACATTCACTACACGCTCCTTTTGGGGAATTAAAAGAAAAACTCAAAGGCTCTAATTCCTCAAAAGATATTTTATCTCTAAAACACGCTAAATGCTCTGAATAGTGAATAACTCTTTTTTCATCTAAAAGTTCTATTTCCACTTCCCCAAAAGCTAGATTAAGGGCTTTTTCTATCGCTTCTGCTAATCTTGATTTGTTTTCATCTTTGGTTACTATCCTATCAACTACCGCTTTTATTGTGTGTTTTTTGGTTTTTGAGAGTTCTATATCTTCATCAAGCCTTACTACTCTACCATCAATAAAAGCTCTAATAAATCCTTGCTTTCGTAAATTTTCTATAAGTTCATTGAATGAACCTTTTTTCTCTTTTATAAGTGGTGCGTAGATGATTATTTTTTTGTTTGGTGGGAGTTTTAAGACTTCATTTATAATATCACTACTACTCATTTGAGTGATTTTCTCTCCACAAAGATGGCAGTGTTGCACTCCTATTCTTGCAAAAAGCAATCTTAAATAATCATATATTTCGGTAATAGTCCCAACAGTTGAGCGGGGATTTTTAGAGGTAGTTTTTTGATCTATCGCAATAGCGGGAGTTAGTCCTTCTATCTTATCTACATCTGGCTTTGATGTTTTTGATAGAAATTGTCTTGCATAGCTTGATAGCGATTCTATATATCGTCTTTGCCCTTCTGCATATAAGGTATTAAAAGCCAAACTACTTTTCCCGCTACCGCTTAATCCAGTAAAAACAACAAGTGAATTTTTTGGAATTTCTAGTGAAATGTTTTTTAGATTATGCTCTCTTGCACCAAAAATTTTGATTGTATCCATTATCTCCCTTTACACAAAAATAATTCCAAATTGTAGCATACTTTCGGTGTTTTTTAGTATGTTTTGTGATATAATTCCAAAAACAAAAAGGGAGACTATTGAAGATATTTTTTAAGACTTTTGGGTGTAGGACCAACATATACGATACGGAGCTTATGAGGGATATAACTAAACATCAAATTACTGACAATCCAGACCATGCTGACGTAATTGTGATAAATTCATGCACTGTTACTAATTTTGCAGATAAGACACTCAAAGAATATCTCAAAAAGCACAAAAACAAAAAAATCTTACTTACCGGTTGTGCAGCGTATACAATTGGCAAGGAGTTATTTGCCAAAGGGGTCGTGTTTGGTGTATTTGGTCATAGCTACAAAGAGCATATTGATGATATACTATCTTGGATCGATCCATTTGTTGAGCTAGGAAATTTGGAGTTTGTTAATACCAATATAGTCACTTCATTTTCTAAAACTCGTGCGTTTATCAAAATCCAAGAAGGGTGTGATTTTGAATGTGGGTATTGTATCATTCCGCAAGTAAGAGGCAAGGCTAGAAGCGTGGATGAAGCCTTGATTCTTAGACAAATTGAGATATTAGCTCAAAAAGGTTTTCGGGAATTTGTCCTTACTGGGATTAATATGGGAAGTTACGGTAAAGATACCAATACTTCTCTCTCTGAGCTTTTGAAAAAAATTTTCCAAATCAAACGTATCAAACGTATCAGATTAGGTAGCTTAGAACCATCACAAATTGATGATGAATTTTTGGATGTAATTACCAATCCTATATTAGAACGACATTTACATATTGCTTTGCAGTATGCGGATGATGAGATGTTGCGGATAATGAAAAGGAGAAATAGAGTCAAACAAACGCTAGATTTATTTGAGAAACTCTCACAAAAAGGTTTTGCACTAGGGACGGATTATATCGTAGCACACCCAAAAGAAACAGAGGAAATATTTCAAAGAGGCTATGAGATGTTATCTAACTTTCCCCTAACCCACATCCACGTATTTAGATATTCACCAAGAAGCATGACACATTCAGCTACGTTAGATGGTAGAGTAGATACTCATACCGCCAAAAAGCGTGTGAAACTAATCCAAGATTTAATCCGCCAAAAAAACTATACATTTCGCCAACAAAAACCAAAACTGACAGTATTAATAGAACAATTCAAAAATGGTTATTATACAGGATATGATGAATATTATAATCCAATGTTTATCAAAGCTTCGGATAATTTAACAGGCAAGTGGTTGGAAGTGGAGGATTATGAAGTAAGAATGGATGGAAATTATAAGGATACAATATGAAAAATTTGATTTTAGCAATAGAGAGTAGTTGTGATGATAGTAGTATTGCTGTGATGGATATAGATACTAAAGAGTTGCTTTTTTGCCAAAAAATTTCTCAAGAGAGCCAACACAAACAATACGGTGGCGTAGTCCCAGAGCTTGCAAGTAGATTACATCTAGAAGCATTGCCCAATATTCTCAAAAATGCTAGCAGATATTTTCCGCAAATTCGAGCAGTTGCGGTGACTAATGCACCGGGGTTGAGTGTGACTTTGAATGAAGGGATTATGATGGCAAAGGCACTTAGTATTTCACTAAATGTGCCGTTAATTGGAGTGAATCATCTAATAGGACATATTTATTCGCTTTTTATAAATAGAGATTTCATCAACGATATAATGGTATTGCTTGTGAGTGGAGGGCATACTAAGATTTTGTATTTGCAAGATGATTATCGACATATCAAAGAGCTTGCTTCTACGATTGATGATAGTTTTGGTGAGAGTTTCGATAAGGTAGCTAAAATGCTTAATCTTGGGTACCCAGGAGGTCCTATTATCGAATCTTTAGCACAACAAGCCAGACCAACTATCCCATTTCCTATCCCACTTAAACAATCAAAAGAGATCAAATTTAGCTATTCTGGACTGAAAAATGCCGTAAGATTAGCTATCAACCAAGGTATATATTCCAAAGAAGAAATTGCAGCATCATTCCAACAAGCGGCAATTACACATCTTACAATGAAACTAAACAAATTATTTAAAACCACTCAGCCGCCTAAACATTTTGCAGTTGTTGGCGGTGCGAGTGCTAATCGTGCTTTGAGAGAGGAAATTGATAAATTAGCAAGTAAATATAAGTTTGATGTGTTGTATCCACAAATGAAATATTGTAGTGATAATGCCGCGATGATAGCACGTATTGGAGTGGATATGTATCACAACCAAGATTTTACACATTATAAAGATTTGCAAGCAATCTCCAAAGTATCATTTGATACAGAAATACTGTCTTGAGTTTGTAATCTTTAAAAATATTTTGCTTTTTGGAGATCTTCTTACATATAAAAATAAAAGTGGAATGGTTAATGGTGGTAAGATACGACCCAGACAAAGACGAAACAAAATGGGTTTTAACAAACATCAATACGGCTTTGGATTGTTTTCAAAGAGGAGATGTTAAATTGACTAAAAAAACGAAAGCAAGTTTACAGCTTAGCAACGGTATAGTGATGCAAAGAAAAGGAGGTACACCAGACCCCACATCACTACAATTTAAAATTAAACCATTGTTAATATTTGATTGTATAAAACAATCCAAAAAAGATCAGTAGTAGCGGATGTATTTGAGATACAAACTCGTTCAAAAATAATGAGTAAAGTAAAATCGAATCGAAAGGTTAGAGTTTATCATACATAAGAGTACCATCTTCAAAAGAAAAATGAAAACTCATATTTTTAAGGTATAATTCCACAATAATTTATTTTGTGTATACAAAACGGTAAATTCTCTTTTTAGTTACATTTCGTAATCTTTTTGGTGAAATTGTCCCCACGGAGTTGTAACTAAGATTGAGAAAATCCTAAAAACAAGGAGAAAGATAAAATGAAAGTAGGAATAGTAGGACTTCCAAATGTAGGAAAAAGCACCACGTTTAATGCTCTAACTAAAACACAAAACGCAAACGCACAAAATTTCCCATTTTGCACCATCGAGCCTAACAGTGCGATTGTGCCGGTACCGGATAAGAGGTTGGATGAATTAGCAAAGATAGTTAATCCTAATAAGATACAATATTCTACAATAGAGTTTGTTGATATTGCCGGACTTGTAAAAGGTGCAAGTAAGGGAGAGGGGCTGGGAAATCAGTTTTTGGCCAATATTAGAGAGACAAGCTTGATTTTACATATGGTAAGATGTTTTGATGATGATAACGTAATTCACGTAGAAAATAGCGTAGATCCTATTCGTGATATTGAGATTATCGAACAAGAGCTTCTTTATGCGGATATTCAACAACTCGAAAAAAGAATGGAAAAACTCCAAAGACAAGCAAAAGGTAGTAAAG
This sequence comes from Campylobacterota bacterium, assembly GCA_013153685.1. Taxonomy (GTDB): domain Bacteria; phylum Campylobacterota; class Campylobacteria; order Campylobacterales; family JAADDX01; genus JAADDX01. Next base: position 9,226 of record JAADDX010000061.1, read on the forward strand.
ATGCCCAAAAAGAACTAGAAGTAGCTAAAGAGTTGTATGAATTTTTACTTGAAGGTGAGCCTGTAAGTAGTTTTCAAAATGATAGTGAGGAATTCGCACGTCTAAAAAGGGAGATGAACTTTTTGACTGATAAGGAAATTATGTATGGAGCAAATGTAGATGAAGATGGACTTGCAGAGGATAATGAATATGTCAAAAAGCTCAAAGAATACGCAAAAGCCAAAAACAGAGAAGTTGTAAAACTTTGTGCTAAGCTTGAAGAAGAGATGATAGATATGAGTGATGAAGAAAAAAAAGAATTCCTCGCGGATATGGGGGCTGATGAGTCTGGACTAGAACAGATTATCAAAAAGTCGTTTCACAAATTGAATCTTATAAATTACTTTACGGCTGGAAAGGTGGAGGTAAGAAGTTGGACTATCCAAAAAGGGTGGAATGCACCTAAAGCAGCTGGTGTAATTCATGGTGACTTTGAAAAAGGATTTATCAAAGCAGAAGTGATTAGTTATGATGATTTTATCAAATATGGCGGTGAACAAGGTGCCAAAGAAGCCGGTAAATTACGTCTTGAAGGAAAGGATTATATCGTTCAAGATGGTGATGTGATGCATTTTAGGTTTAATGTATGATAGAATATTCGTATGAAGAATTCACCAAAGATATCGAGCTACTACTCAATCAGATAAACTACACCCCCGATTGTATAGTGCCAATTGCAAGAGGGGGGCTAACGATAGCTCACTTTCTTGCTGAGGGATTGCAGATTCGAGAGGTATTTAGTATTAGTTCTATTCACTATGAGGGTGATAGGAAATTGGATTATTTTATTATTAGCAACATCCCCAATTTAAGCAATTACAAATCCATCTTATTGGTGGATGATATTAGTGATAGTGGTGAGACTTTGATGGAAGTGCAGAGGAAATTGTATGATTTGTATCCGCATATAGAGATCAAAACTTTGACGATTTTTTACAAGCCCACTTCGCTTGTAATCCCTCATTTTAAGCTAAAAATAGCAACTGAGTGGATTAAGTTTTTTTGGGAGAGATGATGAAAGCTTTTGTATTACAAAAAATTGCTGAGCATATTTCCACCAAACACATCATACAACGAGCTATTAGAGTGGATGATAATATAATTTTATTACAAATTGATAAGACGAAATATTTTTTCGATATGACTAGAGGAAATAGCGATATTTATATAGATATCGAATACGAATTAGCAAAGAAATTTAATGCACCTTTTGATATATTACTCACAAAGAAATTTACGAAGGCTCAAATTTTGGATGTTGTTGCCAAAGAGCGGATACTTACGATAAAAACGCAGACAAATTTACAGTTTAAAACTCAAGTTCATTATATTAGATTCGAATTTACCGGTAGATACACGAATGTGATTATTTTGGATGAAAATTTTATCGTTTTACAAGCCCTACACCATATCAGCAAGGAGATGTCGTCTAGAGCGGTGGAGGTGGGATGTAAGCTTGAGCCTTTAGCACCAAAACAAATCAAAGAAAAACAATTTGACATTGATGATATTATCACGTATACGCAGAATCTGTTTTATCAAAAATACAACCAACGTCTACATAATCTTAAAAAGAGCTTAATTGCTCAACAAGACAAAAAAATCAAACTCTTACAAAAAAGGCTATCTCTATTAGAAGATAAAGATAGTTTGCTTCAAAAGTCGGAGTTATACAAAAAATATGCAGATTTAGCGATGATTAATCTACACAAAATCAATAAATACGATAAAGAATTGCAAGTGGAGGATTTTGAGGGCAATATGATACAAATCCCAATTGTGCCGCTTAAAAATATGAATGAAATTGGAACATACTATTATAATTTATCCAAAAAAGCCAAAGCCAAAGCCCATAATATCCACCTTCAACAACAAAACATCCAAGAGAAGCTGGATTTTTTGCAAAATTACAAAATGGGGATTCAAAACGCTACTAGCATATCACAGCTTAATATTTTAAAATCACCCAAGAAATCCAAACAAAAACAAGACAATATCCAGCAATTTTTTATTGATGATTTTTTGGTGTTGGTGGGTAAAAACGAAGCCGGAAATATCCAACTTCTCCAAACTAGCAAGGCAAATGATATTTGGTTGCACATCAAAGACAAACCGGGGGCTCATGTGATTATTAAGACCAACAAAAAAAACGTCCCAAGCGAGGTGATTTATAAAGCGGCAAAATTGGCTTTGATTTTTAGTAATCAAAAAGAAGGTGTTGTGGATTATACTCAACGAAGAAATTTATATATCAAAAAAGGTGCATTTGTCAATTACGTAACATACAAAAGCATAAAAGTATCTATCTAAAGAGTGTATTTCTCCCAAAATGACCGGTAATTTGAACGATGTTATATTTTGTGATATAATTTCGGATTGATTTGATAAGTTTTAGATAAAGGTTTATTGGGTAATGGGAAAAATTTTAGAGTTATTTGATGCATTTAAGCAAAAATTAAGTGGCGTGAGTGATTTGGGGGTTGTGTTTTTTGTATTTGCAATCCTTTTGATTATTATTATCCCTTTACCGTCTTTTATTTTGGATTTCTTTTTAACAATATCGTTAGCGGTTGCGGTATTGATTTTGTTAATTTCACTATATATACCGCGTCCTACCGATTTATCAACCTTTCCAACATTGATTTTGATTGTAACTTTATATAGATTATCCTTAAATATCGCCACCACAAGGATGATTTTAACACACGGAAATGAAGGGCCGCAAAACGTAAGTGAGCTTATTACCGCTTTTGGTGAATTTGTGGTTGGTGGAAATTATATAATCGGTATTATTGTGTTTATTATTTTGGTTGTTATCAACTTTATGGTAATCACCCAAGGTTCTACAAGGGTTGCTGAAGTTGCAGCAAGATTTACATTAGATGCTATGCCTGGTAAACAAATGGCAATTGATGCGGATCTTAATGCTGGATTGATTGGTGAAGAAGAAGCCAAAAAAAGAAGAGCCGAGCTTATTGCCGAAGCAAATTTCTATGGAGCTATGGACGGGTCGAGTAAATTCGTAAAAGGTGATGCTGTCGCGGGGATTATTATTACGTTAGTAAATATTATTGCCGGATTTTTAATCGGTGTATTCCAACACAACATGTCATTATCCGATGCAGCAAGTAGTTATACAATTTTGACAGTAGGGGATGGATTGGTAGGACAAATTCCGGCATTAATGATTTCTACTGCTACTGGTATTATTATCACCAGAGCAAGCAAAGATAACAGCAACTTCGCAGAGGGTGTAATCAAACAATTAGCAAATGACTATAAAGTAATGATGATTGTCGGGTTTGTGTTGTTTTTGTTTTCTCTTACTCCGGGATTTCCTACTTTTAGTTTGATATTCGTGGGGTCTGTGTTTTTTGTAAGCGGATATGTGATGTATGTCACTCAAGAAGGCAAAGATCCTCTAAAAGAATTACTTCACAAAATACGCAAACCAAAAGAAGAGCCAAAACAGCCTAAAAAAGACAAATCCAAAAAAGAGACCAAGACCAAAGAACAAAAACCGCAAGAACAAAAACCGCAACTATCCAAAGAAGAGCAAGCAGCCAAAGAAGAGCAAGTATTAGAAGAGATTTTGAAGGTGGAAATTTTGGAATTGGCTATTGGGTATCAACTCATTAAATTAGCCGATCCAAATCAAGGCGGTGATTTGCTAGAGAGAATTAAGTCGATGAGGAAAAAAATCGCCGGTGATTATGGATTTTTAGTGCCACAAGTGAGAATTAGAGATAAATTATCTCTACCACCAAATAAATATCAGATTGTCCTAAAAGGTATCCCAGTAGGTGAGGGGGAAATTTATCCGGATAAATTTATGGCGATGCATAATCCTATGGTAACTGAGGAGATAGAAGGTATTCCTACTAAAGAACCGGCTTTTGGTGTGGATGCTTTATGGATAGAACCGGATAAAAAAGAAGAAGCATTAATGGCTGGATATACGGTAATTGATCCATCGACAATTATAGTAACACACATGAGTGAAATTATCAAAAAATATGCTGAGGATCTCCTAACAAGACAAGATGTACAAGAGCTACTAGATAGACTCAAAAAAGATTTCCCAGCAATTGTGGATGATTGTCTAAAAGTTGCTTCTATTGGGCTTGTACAAAAAGTGCTAAAAGCATTATTGCACGAAAAAATACCAATTAAGGATATGATTACGATTTTAGAAGCGATTACCGATACTGCCGAGATTACAAAAAATGTGGATATTATTGTTGAGCAAGTAAGAACACGCTTAAGCAGAGTGATTACAAACTTGTATAAAGATGAAAACGGTGTAATTAAATTGCTTACGTTTGATACCAATACAGAACAATATCTTATGAACAAACTTACTCAACAAGGGGATCAAAGACAGTTTATGTTAAGTGTATCTGATATGAATAAATTAGTAGATGAAGTAAGCAAGGTGGCTAAAGATTTGATAAATCAAGGAATTAGTCCGGTAATTTTGATTGTAGAACCACAAATCAGACGAGCTTTGGCGGAAATTTTTGAGAGGTTTAATCTAGATATTATTGTATTAGCTCATACGGAAATTGATGCAAATGCTTCATTTGAAATTTTAGGTTCGATAAATATTAATTTCTAAATATTACAAATCGTAACAGCATGAGAGTTTAAGTGATTGTTCTTTGTATGAAATATAGACTTTATGTGAAAAATATGTTATTCTACCAAATAACAAATAAAAAATAAGGAGTTTAGATGTCACTAAATGTAGACTTTAAATTAAAAGCACCAGAAAATACTCCGGTATGGGTGGATGAGAGTAAATGTAAATCTTGTGATATTTGTGTAGATGTATGTCCTACGGGGGTGTTAACAATGAGATTAGATCCTCACAATATTTTAGGGCAAATGGTTCAAGTAGCTCATCCAGAGTATTGTATAGGATGTAGAGAGTGTGAATTGCAATGTCCGGATTTTGCGATTTTTGTAGCAGAGAGAGATGAATACAAATTTAAAAAGTTAAATGAAGTTAAGAAACTTAAAGGAGAAGCGTAATGGCAAGAGAAGTAGTTTCAACCGGTAACCAACTAGCGGCAAAGGCTGCAATAGATGCGAAATGTACATTTTTTGGAGGGTATCCTATTACTCCATCGAGTGAAATAGCTCACGAGCTAAGCGTATTACTACCAAAAGTAGGTGGTAAGTTTATCCAAATGGAAGATGAGATTGCGGGTATTTGTGTAGCACTTGGTGCTAGTATGAGTGGTGTAAAAGCCATGACAAATACGTCAGGGCCAGGGATTTCACTCAAATCAGAACAAATTGGTCTTGCTTTTATTGCTGAAGTGCCGTTGGTTATTACAAACGTAATGAGAGGTGGACCATCAACAGGACTTCCTACAAGACCACAACAAGGTGATATTCTTCAAGCACAAGCACCGACACACGGTGATTATAAATCGATTGCATTATGTCCAGGAAGCTTAGAAGAGTGTTATACTCTTACAGTTAGAGCGTTTAACCTAGCTGAAAAATTCATGACACCGGTATTTGTTTTACTTGATGAAACATTAGGACACATGGTAGGTAAAGCTGTATTACCGGATTTAGAAGAGGTGCATGCTTCATTAGTAGAGAGAGAAGTATTTGAGGGTGATCCGAGTGAATATAAACCATACGAAAGAGATCAAGACAAACCGGCTATTTTAAATCCATTTTTCAAAGGATATAGATATCATATTACCGGACTTCATCATGGACCTACTGGATTCCCAACAGAGGATGCTAAACTTTGTCAAGATTTAATCGAGAGATTATTCAATAAGATCGAAGCACATCAAGATGAGATTGATGATTGGGAAGAATTTATGATGGATGATGCGGATGTTTTAGTATATGCTTATGGTTCTGTAAGTAGAGCCGTAAAAGAAGCAATTCTTAAATTAAGAGAAGAGGGTATTAAAGTAGGATTATTTAGACCTATCTCAATTTGGCCAAGTCCGGCAAAAGCTATCAAAGAAGCAGCGGATAAATTTGCTAACAAACCAATCTTAGTAACTGAGATGAATATGGGGCAATATATTCAAGAAATTGAAAGAATTACAAAAAGAGATGATTTACATACTTTATTTAAAGCAAACGGAAGACCTATAAGTCCGGCGGAAATTATGGCAAAAATCAAAGAAATTATATAAGGAGAGATAATGGCTTTTAATTATGATTATTATTTAAGAACTGATAAAATGCCAACATTATGGTGTTGGGGATGTGGTGATGGTGTTATCCTAAAAGCGATGATTAGAGCGTTTGCTAAGCTTGGATGGGATAAAAACGATATTTGTGTAGTATCTGGAATCGGATGTAGTGGAAGATTTTCTTCATATCTAGATTGTAATACTGTGCATACTACACACGGAAGAACTGTAGCGTATGCAACAGGTATCAAGCTTGCACATCCGGAAAAACACGTAGTTGTAGTAGCAGGTGATGGTGATGGACTTGCAATTGGTGGTAACCACACAATTCACGGATGTAGAAGGAATATTGATTTAAATTTTGTATTGGTAAATAACTTCATTTATGGTCTTACAAACTCTCAAGTATCTCCTACAACTCCACAAGGATACTGGGCGGTAACTCAACAATATGGAAATATCGACCCAACATTCGACCCAGCAGAGCTTGCAAAGGGAGCAGGAGCAACGTTTATTGGTAGAGAAAGTGTTGCAGAAGCACAAAAACTTGAGAGATTATTTGTAAAAGGGTTTGAGCATAAAGGATTTAGTTTCTTTGATATCCATTCAAATTGTCATGTTAACTTTGGTAGAAAAAACAAACTTGGAACAGCAAAAGCTAATCTAGATTGGATCGAAGGTAACTTAATGGCAAAAGCAAAATGGGATAAAATGAGCTCAGAAGAACAACACGAAGCAAGAAAATCAGGTAAATTCCCAAGAGGTATATTATGGCATGTAGAAGAGCCGGAATATTGTGATTTATATGATACAGTTATTGAAAAAGCTGGAGGTAAAAAATGAAACAATTAAGATTTACAGGAGTAGGAGGACAGGGTGTTCTTCTTGCTGGGGAAATTTTAGCAAAAGCTTATATTAAAGCCGGTAAATATGGAGTTCAAGCGGCGACTTATACTTCTCAAGTAAGAGGAGGACCTACAAAAGTTGATATTGTTTTAGATGATAATGAGATTTTATTTCCTTATGCAAACGATGGAGAAATTGATTTTATGTTATCAGTTGCAAATGTTAGTTATCAACAATTCAAAGACGGTGTTAAAGAAGGTGGAAAGATCGTATATGATCCAAATCTTGTATACCCTACTGATGAAGATAAAAATAAATGGGAATTGTATCCTATTGATGTAATCACAATTGCGAAAGAAAAAGTAGGAAATGTAATTACTCAATCAGTTGTAGCGTTGGCTATAGCGACTGTTATGATGGAAATTGATGAAGATTTAGTGTATAATGCTATGATCGAGACAGTTCCACCAAAAGCGGTAGAAATCAACAAAAAAGCTTTTGCACTAGGTGTAGAAGCAGCAAAAGAAGCCCTTGCTAAAGGACCAGTAAAAGCTTAATTAAGCTTTTTTGGTTTTTTTATGAATACTAGAGAGATAGGTTCTATTGCCGAACAAAAAGCGGTAGAGTATTTATTGCGATGCGGTTTTGAGATTGTTGATAGAAATTTTTATATAAGAGGTGGTGAGATAGATATTATCGCTAAAAAAGATGCAATTATACATTTTGTAGAGGTAAAAAGTGGTGATGATTTTGAGCCTATTTACAATGTTACTCCCACCAAGCTACAAAGAATTATTAAAACTGCTTTGGTATATCTCCAAAAACACAAACTCCACGCAAGTTATCAAATCGATGTTATCACAATTCATAACGACCAAATATCTTTTGTTGAAAATGTAACTATGTTTTAGTTGTAAACATTTAAGCAAAATTAAAAAATATTTGTGATACAATTCTAATCCTTATTTCAATACAAGGACTGCAACAATGAAAAAAAAGCTTTATAGTTATGATTGCCCATCTACCAAAAGAGGTTCAACTTCAGGAATTATTAATGGTTGTAGTGACGGTATTATTAATTTAAACAATCTTTCTTACAAATGGGCTTATAATCTGTGGGAGATGATGCTTGCTAATACATGGTTTCCAAAAGAGGTGGATTTGACAGAAGATGCTCGACAATATCGTAAATTATTACCGGCTGAGAAAAGGCTGTACGATAAAGTTTTATCTCAATTAATTTTTATGGATAGTATCCAAACAAACAATTCAGTAGACAATGTTAACCCATGGATAACGGCACCAGAAGTGAATATGTGTATCGTAAGACAAAGTTTTGAAGAGGCACTTCATTCACAAAGTTATGCTGTTATGGTGGATTCTATTTCCATGAATACTGATGAAATCTATGAAATGTGGAGAAGAGATGAGAAGTTAAAATCTAAAAACGAATTTATTGGAAATGTGTATGAGAAATATGGTCAACGTGCTATTGATGGAGATGATGAGGCGAAAATTTATATGATTATAGCTAATCAATGTCTTGAAGGAATCTATTTTTATAGCGGATTTGCTGGGATTTATGTCTTAGCAAGGGCTGGAAAGATGCTTGGAAGTGCTCAGATGATACGCTTTATTCAAAGAGACGAAGTAACACATTTGCAGTTGTTTGCCAATATTTATAAAGAAATCAAAAAAGAAAACCCGTCTTTATTTACAAATACCGTAATTCAAAATATCAAAGATATGTTTTATCAAGCGTATGAGCTTGAGAGAGACTGGGGATACTACATCACACAAGAACAAATCCTAGGATTTAGCAATCCATTGATTGATAAATTTATCAAATACCTCACCAATCAACGTCTAAAAGCGATAGGAATTGAAGGTATTTTTGATGATGAAGATAAAAATCCTCTTACATGGTTTGAGAGTTTTAGTAGCTTTAATGAACATAAAACCAACTTTTTTGAAGGAAATGTAACTAACTATTCTAAAGGTGGTATTAGCTTTGATGACTTATAAGGTGCCTATTAGTGAGATTTTCTTCTCTATCCAGGGAGAAGGTAAATACGCGGGTAGGCCATCTTTGTTTATAAGAGTAGGCGGGTGTAATCTAAATTGCAAATTCAACAACAATAGATGTGATAGTTTTTATGCGGTGGATAAGAGGTATGAGTCCTCATGGACGTTGATGAGTATAACGCAGCTTATCAACCTCATCAGACAATATTACCCTTGTGATATTGTCTTTACCGGCGGTGAGCCAACGCTGTATTATAAGAGGTTGTATCCTATTGTTGAGTTATTTGACAATATTACATTTGAGACAAATGCGACTATAGATATCGATTTTGTGAAGTTTGCGGCATATAAAGATGTGACGTTTGCTATGAGTGTAAAACTGTCTAATTCCAATGAAAGTTATTCTAGACGAATTAACAAAAAAGCGATTTACAATATGGCAACCAACGCAAAAAAAAGTTTTTTTAAGTTTGTTATTGATAGAGATTTGTATTTGGAAATTTTAGATATTGTTGATTCTTTGGAAAATGATATTTACTGTATGCCAATGGGAGAAGATAAAAATACGCTAGAACAAAATGCACCGTTTGTTTTTGAATTTTGTTTGAAATATGGATTTTGTTATTCGGATAGAACCCATATTAGATTGTTTTGCAAAAAACGAGGAGTATAAAATGAGTTTAAAAGAGCTTTTTATAAAATTATTAACCTTCAAATCAATCACGCCAGAAGATGATGGTGCGATGGAATTTATCAAAGAGTATTTAGATGATTTTGAAGTTATAGAGATAAATAAAGAAGGGGTGAAAAACCTATTTTTGTATAAAAAATTTGCAGATGGAGAGCATCTGTGTTTTGCGGGGCATATTGATGTAGTCCCAGCTGGAGATGGGTGGCATAGCGATCCATTTTGTCCAACCATCAAAGATGATAAAATCTTTGCACGTGGAGCACAAGATATGAAAAGTGGGGTAGCGGCATTTTTGTATGCTTGCAAACACACCAAACATTTCAACGGAACGTTATCGTTGCTTTTAACAAGTGATGAGGAGGGTGATGCTAAATATGGAACCGTTGAGGTTTTAAAATACCTAAAAGCAAACAATTTTTTGCCAGATTACGCAATTGTAGCTGAGCCAACATGTCAAAGGGAATTTGGTGATGCGATAAAGATAGGTAGAAGAGGTAGTATCAATGGAGTATTGAAATTATACGGTAAACAAGGACATGCCGCATATCCGGAAAAATCAATCAATCCAATACATCAAATAGCTCCAATATTGCCAAAAATTGCAGGGGTTAATTTGGATGATGGAGATGAGTATTTTGCACCGAGTAAATTGGTAATTACTGATATCAGAAGTGGAATGGAAGTTACCAACGTCACTCCAGGGGTTTTAAAAATGATGTTTAATGTCAGAAACAACACCCATACCACAAAAGAAATAATCCAGAAATTTATAGATGACAATTTCCATGGATTAGAGTATGAGCTTACACTATCTCAAAGTGCTAAGCCTTTTATAACAGATCCAAATAGTAAAATTGTGCGACTTATACGCACAATTATCGCTAAGATTACTCATATCACACCAGAATTATCCACAGCAGGTGGGACGAGTGATGCGAGATTTTTCGGGGAATATGGTATTAAGACGATAGAATTTGGAGTGATAAACGATACTATCCATGCTCCAAACGAATATACCAAGTTTGAATATGTTACAAAGCTAAGTCAGATTTTTGCTGGTGTAATTGAGAAGTTTTAGTCTAAATTTGTGAAAAAACGACAAATTCTCAAAAAGCTGAGTCATTTATGATATAATTATGCAAAAAGGATTTTTTTATGTTTGCAACTGTAGATATGAATAGCGAAGAATTCAAACAAGAACAAGAGAAAACTCTTAAATTTGTCCAAAAAGTTATAGAGAGTCAGAATTGGGCGTTAAATGAAGATAAGGAAATTGTAGATACCGTAGTTATGGGTCTTACTAGACACAAGTTGTTGTATGGTAAGAGATTTTGTCCTTGCTTTATGGTAGTAGAAGAGGATGGTAAGTTCAAGAGTGCCGATGATAGAATATGTCCATGTAAACCGGCGATCCAAAAAGAAATCCCAGAAAATGGAATGTGTCATTGCGGTATATTTGTAAAGAAATAATATCAGCAAAGGATTGCAGATGACTGTAGATTTAAACAGTAAAGAGTTTCAAGATGAGTTAATCAAAACCGAGAAGTTTGTGTACAAGGCCGTAAAACAATTCGGTTGGCAGATTAATCCAGATGAGATGGTCACTCAAAGGGTTGTAAAAGGACTTACAAACAACAAACTCATGTATGGCAAAAGATATTGTCCTTGTTTTGTGCCGAAATTTGATAAAAGTGATAGAATATGCCCATGCAAAGTGGCTATCCATGAAGAGATTCCCAAAGAAGGGAGATGTCATTGTGGTATCTTTTGTACCGAAGAATATGCACAAGATTATTTAGCCAAACAAAAACTCTACAAACGATTAAATGCTGGTTATAACGATATCCAAAAAGAAGTAGAAATGATGAGGATGTCTATGCACGCTCCAGCGGAAGAGGAAGATAAGATCGATGGCTATAGTAAAGAACAAATAGAGACGATCTTATACAAACAGCAACTTACATCTGAGGAATTGGAGCTTTTATTAAAAGCAAGAGAACGTGGGATGGTGGATTTTAAATTAATTGATGTTAGAGAACAGTTTGAGTGGGATATGGGTCGTATTAAGGGTGCGGATTTTTTAGTGCCAACAAGCAATTTCTACCCATCGCTACAACCAGTCCTCCCTCACAAAGATTTACCGTGGATTGTGTATTGTCATGTAGGAAGTAGGAGTGCATATATCCAAAGATTGCTCAATCAACAAGAGGATTTCCATCATATCGGTAATTTAACATATGGTATTGCGGCATACAGAGGAGAGATAGAGGCATGAGGCTTGGTATCCCCATCAAAGACCACAAAATCTCTCCATCAAATACGGCTACTAAGTTTGTAATAGTAACTTTACAAGATGGTAAAATCACAAAAACAGAAGAATATACTACCAAAAACGATTTACTCACAAAAGTAGACTTTTTTATTACTCCACATCCGGAGGATGTATTGGATTTTGTTAATATGGGTACTAAGCCTTTGATTACTCCGCACGAAGATATGGATATCGGTGCTATTGTAAATGCGTTTTTGTTTAAGGAGTTGTATAGTTATGATGGTTTATGACTTGTTATTATTGGATAATATTTACAAAAATATTGCGGTAATTGGCGATAAAGAGGTGTATGAGTATCTCAAATCCCGTGTAGACCCTGCGGTAGTGGATATTGAGTATATAGATGATTTTAGTAAATATCCGCATGGTGTGCGTATATATCATAGAGTAATTAACGCTATTAATGATGTAGATTATAATCAAATTTTTCGATCAATTGAGCATGACGGATGGCTTGTGACTATGCCAAATATTTATGAAGAGAGTTTATTACAACGGCTAGAAGATAGTGGTTTTGTAGCACTCAACCAGACAGAAGATCATATCACGGCTAGACGAATGCATGGATGGAGTTGTATATGACATGTAGTAGTTTTGGTAAATGTGGTAGTTGTGTTTTGTATGATATGAGTTATGAAGATGAAGTGCAATTTAAAGCAGAGAGATTAAGAGAGTTATTTTGTGATTTTGATATGCCTACTTTAGAGATTTTCCGCTCCAAAGAAGCTCATTTTAGAGCACGTGCAGAATTTCGTATTTGGCATGAGGGTGATAAGAGCTATTATGCAATGTTTGGACTGGATAAAAAAATCATAACAATAGATGAGTGTAATATTGTAGATGAAGCTATCAGCGATATTATGCAGCCATTGCTAGATGAAATAACTAAAAATGAATTTTTGCGACATAAATTATACGCAATTGAGTTTTTAAGCAATGTTAACAAGGAACTTATCATTACGCTTATATATCACAAAAAATGGCAAGAAGAGCAATTAATACCACACATCCAACACCTAAAAACCAAATTTCCACACACAGACTATGTGCTTAGACGAAAGGGTAAAAAAGTCTTTGTGGATAAAAATTATCTTATAGAGACGTTACATATCAAAGAAGAAACATACCAATACAAAATAATCGAATCTACCTTTACCCAGCCAAACAGATATATCAACCAGCAAATGATTCGATGGGCGATGGATAATAGTGAGGATTTGGAGGGGGATTTGGTAGAGATGTATTGTGGGCATGGAAATTTTACTATCCCTTTATCTAAAAGATTTAATAAAGTTATTGCTACTGAAATTTCCCCCCAATCAATCCAAGCAGCACTTTTTAATGCTCAACTAAATCATAGAGATAATATCACATTTCTAGCGATGAGTGCTGCTGAATTTGCACGCTTGAGAAGTGATGATTCGGTGTTGCTTGCTAAATATAATCTCCAAAATATTCTTATCGACCCTCCACGAGCCGGCCTTGATGACAAAAGTAGAGAATTTACCAATAGCTTTGAGAATATTATTTACATCTCTTGCAATCCACAAACGCTAAAGCGTGATTTGGAGGTGTTATCTCAAGATAGAGATATCAAAGCCTTTGCGTTTTTTGATCAATTTCCATGGACTAATCATATAGAATGTGGAGTGGTGCTTAGTAAACATGGATAAAATCAAATCCTCTTTGATTGCACCGATTAGGGCATTTAAGTTACGATATTTACCTTTGTTGATGGTATACTTTGCTTATGGGGCTAGTGGGTTTAGTAGTATCGCTGAGACATTTTGGGTCAAAGAACACCTCAATCTAGATGCTTCTACACTCGTTAGTTTGGGTGTATGGCTTAGTATTCCGTGGAGTATCAAGATGGTGTTTGGTCAGCTAGTAGATACTGTGAGGATTTTTAATAGCCAGAGGAAAGTTTATATTTACATTGGTGCGTTACTTGTAGCATCCGGTATTATACTCATGATTGGACTTGTTGAAGATAAAGAATGGATACATTTTGCTAGTCAAAAAAGTGTTTATTTTTTGTCTGCACTTTTGATGACGATTGGGTTTGTTTTGCAAGATGTGGTAGCTGATGCTATGAGTACAGAAGTAGTTGATAGGAAGCAACCACAAGAGCTTATCGAGCAAGAACTCGCAATGATTCAAGTGCTTGGAAGATTGGCTTTGAGTATTGCCGGATTTATCGTAGCAGGACTTGGTGGTTGGTTGGCACAGATTTTAGAATACGGAACAATTTTTAAAATATCGTTAATTATCCCTCTTATTTCCATTTTGGGTGTTAGTTTTATTAAGCTTGATACACCTCCCCCATCACAAATCAACTGTAAAATTTTATGCGGTGGTATCGCTTTTGCCGGTTTTATCGTAGCTATAGGGTATAGTGGGATAGCATACTCTCAAGAGATAGTCTTTTTGATTAGTTTTATAGTATTGAGTTTGATGATTAAGAGTGTTATTAGCGATTTGGATAAAGCCACTCAAAAAAAGATACTCATAGCCGCTATTATTATTTTTGTTTATAGAGCTATGCCAGGAGTAGGACCTGCGGTTAGTTGGTGGGAGATAGATGTGTTGGGATTTGATAAAGCGTTTTTTGGAACGTTATCTCAAATAGGTAGTTTTATGGCAATTATCGGAATGTGGTTTTTAAGCGATTGGATTACCAAAAAACCAATAGGCTGGACGTTGATTATGCTAAGTGTAGTTAGTGCTATTTTATCCTTGCCTATTATTGGGATGTATTATGGGTTACATCATTTTACACAACAGTTTGGATTGGGTGCTAGGGATATAGCTCTTATAGATACGGCGGCACAGAGTCCATTTAGTCAGTTGAGTATGATTCCTTTATTGACGCTAATTGCCATATATGCTCCATCTGGCAAAAGGGCTACATGGTTTGCTTTGATGGCAAGTATGATGAATCTGGCGTTGATGGCGTCTGGATTATTAAGCAAGTACCTTAATGAAATCTTTGTAGTAAGCAGAGAAGTGGTGCATAACCATGTTGTAGTATCGCACGCGGATTATTCACAACTTGGGGAGTTGATGATTACTGTATTATTACTAAATTTGGTTGTTCCTATTGTAACTATTTGGATTTTAAGCTATAATAACAAAAACTAAAGGCAACAGTATGCAACTTATTATCAATGGAGTAGATAAAACATTTAGCAAACCATTATCAATACAACAAATCTTAGAAGAGTTACAAATTACTGATAAAGCAATGGCAGTAGCTGTTAATATGGAAATAGTAAAACGTGAGCAATGGGATACCTTTATCCCAAAAGAGAACGATAAAATAGAAATATTGCAATTTGTAGGAGGCGGATAAAATGAGATTGGTATATTTGTTGTGGTGTGTTACGTGGGTATTTGGGTATTATGCCAAAGTAGAACCGTATGAAATATATAACATTAAATCAGACGTTAATGGAATCGTGTTGGATGTAAATAAAAGTGCGGAAAATACCTCTTATAAAGGTGTGGTAATTACAATAGATTCGTATGATGATAAAGTCAATTTACATAATCTCCAAACCCAATTACACAATTATCAAAATATACTACATTCAAATGAAGCCATTTTACAACGCAAACAGCAAGTATATCATATTTACCAACATCTCAAGACCAAATCCCGCTCGCAAAAAGATGCTAAATTTTATGAGTATCAAAATGCATTGATTGCTTTAAATCAAACAAAAAATACCATCTCAAATCTCAAAGCCAAAATCCTCTCTCTTCAAAATACTATTGCCAAAAAAACCATATCATTTCATAATTATATCTACAAAATCAATGTTAATAAAGGTGATTATGTGACTGTAGCTACTCCAATTGCTACTACGATGGATATCACCAAATCCAAGCTAAATATTTTTGTGCCAATAGACAAAGTACAGACCATTATTCACAAACACATATATATCAATTCTAAGCTTAGTGATTATCATATTACTAAAATTTACAAAGTGGCTGATGATAAGTATGTCACTAGCTACAAAGTGGAATTAGTTGGTAGTTATCATCCCATCTCAGATGTTGTAAAAGTGGAATTTAAATGAGTGCGATGTATTTGGTAAATGATAAACGCTTATCTAAGATGAAGCAAGTGCTATTGAGTAGACAAAACACGCTAAGAGTATTTTTAGATAACGTATATTCCAATCACAATCTATCAGCAATTGTGCGTACATGCGATGCTGTAAATGTAGGATATCTCTATTATCGCCATCAAAAGCATCAGCTTCTAAACAACAACATTACAATGGGTGCTCATAATTGGGTATTTTGTGAATATGTAGATGATATACACACTTTATACAAACAACATAATAATTATCAGATTGTTGTCACTTCTCTTGATGAGGATAGTATAGACTTTAGAGAAGTGGATTATACGTTGCCGACTTTGGTTGTTTTGGGAAATGAAGTTGATGGTGTTAGCAAAGAGAGCTTATCTTATGCAACACATAAAATCACTATTCCCATGTATGGTATGACACAAAGTCTTAATGTAAGTGTTAGTGCTGGAATTGTGCTATACGAAGCCCAAAGGCAAAGGGCATTACGCAATATGTATAGCCGACAAACTATCAGTGATGAGCTAATACAACAAACTCTTAGGAAATGGGCATATGATGATATTATCCAAAAAGAGCTCAAAAGACCACGCCAAAAACAAAATAGAGATGGTAGCGTGGAGTGGCTAAACAAACGATAATGGCACCAAGACCGAATCCCTTTGTTTATAAAATGGGTGAGGAATTGTTAAGTTTTGGGTATTTACCTTAATATCATCGTATAAGATAATATCCAAATCTAGTGTTCTTGGAGCATTTTTGAAACTTCTTTTTCTCTTAAACTTTTTTTCTATATGCAGTAGCGTCCTTAGTAGTTCTTGTGGGGAGAGGTTAGTTTGTAGGATGATGATAGTGTTGATAAAATCGTTTTGATTAGTATAACCAAAGGGTGGGTTTTTGTATAAGATGGACGTTTGTGAGATATGGAAATGTTTGTGAGATTGAAGATACAAAAACAACTGCTTAAATCGTCTTACACATTTGCCTACATTACATCCTACTCCTATCACGGCTTTGTGTGAGTATTTAATAGTTTTAGACTTATACGGGAAAAAGGTTGAGCGAAAAACCGCTCTTAATGGGATATTTTGTTGCATAATTCATATCTTACCGTGCTTGATGATGGATAACTACAATCAAATATTCCACTATCGTTGTGATAGTCAAATTGTATGGTTTTGTTTTGGATTTTGAATGTGTAGTTAGTATCTCCCACCTTCATCCAATGTCCCTTTGCATCTTGCGAATAAATAGGATAGTTTAGCAATTTATCAAATAATTTCTCATGCTCTTTGTTAGTTTGTGCATCATCTAACGTACTTGGATACAAATCGCTACTACCTTGCATTAACTGACGTGTTTTATAATTCAAAATCGCACTTCTAATAGTAGCGACATCTACTCTTGCTTTTGTAATTGCGGCATCATCTCTAGTTACTATTAGCTTTGGTACTGCCACACTCGCTAATATACCAATTACCACAAGCACGATTACCAGTTCCAATAAAGTAAATGACTTTTTCATGTTACAAACTTATATTCGTCGCCGCTATTGAATAGTTGGCGTCTTTTATTAATTCTTTGATGCCGCTACATACGCTTCCGTTGGCGTTTGGATTTGAATATACCATCAAATCTGTCTTGTTGGTTTCTAGTGTGATACAAGTAGTGGTATCATCACCGTATATTTCCACCTTCGTAGCACTATCTTTTTTAGCTTGGTTTTTTGCAATCATCTGACGCAAGACTTTAGATTGGTCTACGATTGATACTTCATTTGTATTGATACCGGTTGCTGTCACATATCCTCCTATTTCTTTTATTGCACTGTTAATCTGCTTTGATAAAGCGGAAATTTTCGCATCAGTTCTTGTGGCGTTGATTCTTGGCAGTGCTATGCTAGCTAATATACCAATTACTACAATCACAAATATTAACTCTAACATTGTAAAACCTCTTCTTTCCATTTACACTCCTTGTGAGTGCTATTATAGCATATTTTTGTATTTTTTTCTACCAAAGTCAAGATAATTTGATATAATACTCATAGAGTTTGTAACTCTAAAAAACGTTAAGGAGACGACATGTTACACGAATATAGAGATATTATTTCAAAACTAAAAGTAGAAGATGCACATTTTGCAAAGATTTTTGACAGACACAATGAATTGGATGAAATTGTTCAAGAAGTAGAAGAGGGTAGAAAAGCGATGGATGATTTTGAACTTGAGAAATTAAAAAAAGAGAAATTAAAACTCAAAGATGAAGCATATGCTATGATTATCAAATACAAAAAAGAGCACAACCTATGAAATTCGGGGGTAAAAATGTATTAATCACCGGTGCTAGCCGTGGTATTGGGGCTGAGATTGCGAAATACTTAGCAAATGAAGGACTTAAGGTTTGGATTAATTATCGTAGCAATTCCACGTTAGCAGATGAATTACAAAACCAAATCCAATCTGCTGGTAAAGAAGCAGCTGTTTTGGGGTTTGATGTTACTGATGAGAAAGCGTTTATCGATGGTATTAAGACCATTATCGATAGTGATGGAGAACTTAGTTATTTAGTAAATAATGCAGGTATTACCAACGATAAACTTGCAATGCGAATGAGTGTTGAAGATTTTCAAAAAGTTATCGATGCGAACCTAACATCTACGTTTATTGGATGTAGAGAAGCTCTCAAAGTGATGAGCAAAAAGAGATTTGGTGCTGTTGTAAATGTGGCTAGTGTGGTAGCACAAATGGGTAATATGGGGCAGGCTAATTATGTGGCAAGCAAAGGGGGAGTTGTAGCTATGACGAAAACTTTTGCACTAGAAGGTGCCGCAAGAAATATTAGATTTAATAGCGTTACTCCAGGATTTATACAAACTGATATGACCGCCAATCTAAATGAAAAAGTAAAAGATGCTATGATGGAGCGAATTCCTCTTAAAAGGTTTGCTAAAGCACAAGAAGTAGCAAGTGCGGTGGCGTTTTTATTGAGTGATGAAGCTAGTTATATTACCGGTGAGAGTTTAAAGGTAAACGGTGGATTATATATGTAATTTTT
Organism: Campylobacterota bacterium; assembly: GCA_013153685.1. Lineage (GTDB taxonomy): Bacteria > Campylobacterota > Campylobacteria > Campylobacterales > JAADDX01 > JAADDX01. The sequence continues at coordinate 28,492 of JAADDX010000061.1, forward strand.
GTTATTTAAGAAAAATTTAAAAAACATTATGATATAATGTCGTGCTAAAAATTTCAATAAAGGAAAGAAATGCCTACAATCAATCAATTAGTAAGAAAAGGTAGAAAAAAGGTGGTTAAGAAATCAAAATCACCGGCACTTGTGAGTTGTCCGCAAAGAAGAGGAGTTTGCACAAGAGTATATACAACTACTCCTAAAAAACCAAACTCAGCTTTAAGAAAAGTTGCAAAAGTTAGACTTACAAGCGGATTTGAAGTAATTAGTTATATCCCAGGTGAGGGACACAACCTACAAGAACACTCTATCGTGTTAATTAGAGGTGGTAGGGTAAAAGACTTACCAGGGGTGAAATATCACATCATCAGAGGTGCGTTAGATACTGCAGGTGTTAAAGGTAGAAGTGTTTCAAGAAGTAAATACGGAACTAAAAAAAGCGAAGCAGGTAAGAAATAATTGATTGTGTAAATTTATATATACTACCTAAATGATTGAGCAATAGGCTTAATTGTTTGGCTGCAAGCTAGGCTTGTAGAGTATGTGGTGTATGTATATGACACAAAAACACAGAAGACAAACAAGGAGAATTTTTATGAGAAGAAGAAGAGCCCCAAAAAGACCGGTAATGCCGGATCCGGTATACAATTCAACAGTTGTTACAAAGTTTATCAACCAAGTTATGCAAGATGGTAAAAAAACTATCGCTGAAAAAATCGTATATAGTGCGATTGAGAAACTTGATGCAAAAGCACAAGACGAACAAAAAGGGATTGATATTTTCTTTAAAGCGATCGAAAATGTAAAACCTCTACTTGAAGTAAGAAGTAGAAGAGTTGGTGGAGCTAACTATCAAGTTCCAATGGAAGTAAGACCGGAGAGACAACAAACTCTAGCTATTAGATGGATTGTTGATGCGGCAAGAAAAAGAAATGAAAGAAATATGGCTGATAGAGTAGCTAATGAACTTAGAGACGCATCAGAAGAGAAAGGTGCGGCATTTAAGAAAAGAGAAGATACTCATAGAATGGCAGAAGCTAACAAAGCGTTTGCACACTACAGATGGTAATTCCTCTTTTCTCCCTTTTGGGACAAAAATCATATCACAACTACATGATACTACAATATTCTATAAAACAAAACAAAAAGGATAAATAATGGCAAGAAAGACTCCTATAAATAGAGTTAGAAATATCGGTATTGCGGCACATATCGATGCTGGTAAGACTACTACTACTGAGAGAATTTTATTTTATACTGGTGTAAGTCATAAAATCGGTGAGGTGCATGAAGGTGCAGCAACTATGGACTGGATGGAACAAGAAAAAGAAAGGGGTATTACAATTACTTCAGCTGCTACTACATGCTTTTGGAAAGATCACCAAATCAATATTATCGACACCCCGGGTCACGTTGACTTTACTATCGAAGTGGAAAGAAGTATGAGGGTTTTAGATGGTGCTGTAGCGGTATTTTGTGCAGTAGGTGGTGTTCAACCACAATCTGAGACAGTTTGGAGACAAGCAAACAAATATAAAGTTCCAAGAATGGTATTTGTAAACAAAATGGATAGAACCGGTGCGGACTTCTTTGAAGTTGAGAGACAAATCAAAGACAGACTAAAAGCAAATCCGGTGCCAATTCAAGTACCAATTGGAGCAGAAGATAATTTCAAAGGTGTAGTGGATTTAGTGCAAATGAAAGCACTTGTTTGGGAAGATGAAGCTGCAATGGGAAGTGCTTATGAGGTAGTTGATATCCCAGCAGAAGTAGCTGATAAAGCCGAAGAATACAGAGAAAAACTAATCGAAGCTATTGCTGAGACGGATGAAGAATTGATGGAGAAATATTTCGGTGGTGAGGAAATTACTCAAGAGGAAATTAAAAAAGCTATCAAAAAAGCTACATTAAATATGGAAATTGTGCCTATGACATGTGGGACTGCTTTTAAAAACAAAGGTGTTCAGCCTTTACTTGATGCAATTGTTGATTATTTACCAGCTCCAACAGAAGTTGAGGCTATTAGAGGAATCGATCCAAAAACAGGTGAGGAAATTGTAGTAGAAGCTGATGATAACGCTCCAATGAGTGGATTAGCGTTTAAAATTATGACTGACCCGTTTGTTGGTAAGAT
>JAADDX010000023.1 GCA_013153685.1 Campylobacterota bacterium
GATACTCAAGTATTGAGCATAGAGCCTTTTTCTTTTTTAAAACAATATTATCAAAACGTAGATTTTAAAAAATATAAACAAATTAGTAGCGAAGTAGGCATAGGGTTTGTTGATGGATTTATAGGATATATCGGTTATGATATGGTAGAGGTATTCGAGCCAGTTTTGAGACCTTATATGAGTCACTTAATCGATGAAACTAATATTCCGGATTTTTATATGATACGACCGAAAATTATCTTTGGATATTCGCACAAATCAACAATGGCTACTTTTTTGGTTAATGATGAAGAGTATTATGATGAAGTTGATAAAATTGATAGTATTATAAATTCCACATACACTCATATTCCGCTATCACGTGCGACACTACTTAGTCAACCGAAATTTGTCTTTGATGAAGAGAAATTCAAACAGATGGTATTAGATGCGAAAAAAATGATTAGAAGTGGAGATATTTTTCAGATAGTGTTATCAAACAGACTAAAAATCCAAGTGCGATTGGATGATTTTAGCTTTTATAGGAAATTAAGAAGCAAAAACCCAAGCCCTTATTTGTATTTTTTAAAATTTGATGATTTTAGCATCATTGGTTCATCACCGGAGGTTATGGTACGTTTGACTGATGGAGTGATACTCCTAAGACCTATTGCAGGAACTAGAAAAAGAGGAAATACACTAAAAAGAGATTTGGAGTTAGAACATGAGATGATAAATGACGAAAAAGAGGTCGCAGAACATATCATGCTTGTGGATTTGGGTAGAAATGATGTAGGACGTGTAGCAAAAGCGGGGAGTGTCAAGGTAGAGGAGTTAATGAGAGTTGAGAGATACTCGCACGTTATGCATATGGTAAGTGATGTAGTGGGTGAGCTTGATGAAAAGTATGATATGTTTGATTTATTTAAAGCTACTTTCACTGCCGGAACAATGACAGGAAGTCCCAAAATAAGGGCTATGGAACTTATTGCACAATATGAAGGAATTAAGAGGGGTTATTATGCGGGAAGTATAGGATATTTTGGATTTGATGGAAATATGGATAGTGCGATTACTATTAGAACTGCCCTTAAAAAAGGGGATGAAATTATATTTCAAGCAGGGGCCGGTGTGGTAGCAGATAGCAAACCGGAACTTGAATTTTTGGAAGTAAAAAATAAATTAAAAGCTTTAATGGCTACACTAGAGGAGCTGAGCAATGGTTAATTATACGCCAAGAACATATAAACATGGGGTGGTGATACTAAAACCACAAGGATTTTTGGATAGCAATAACGTAAATTTACTAATTACAATTGGGGATATGCGTATTTTTGCACAAAAGAAAATCAAATCAATCGAAGTTGTTTTTACCAATGTTGTGAGTCTCAATCTCAACGCAGCACGTTTTTTGAATGATGTATTTGAGCATTTTTATAAAAACGATGTGGAGTGTTTTATCGTAGGTGCTAAAAAGAACATTTACGATATCTTTTTGAGATTGAAGGATAGATATTTTAACTTAATAGAGAGCGAAGAGGTAGCGACAGTTTTTTGCCAAGAAAATGATGGGCATTTTACAAGACCTATTTATATGTACATAAAAGATGTTGAAAATAAAAATATGATCCTTTATTATCTTATCAGGAAAGGATATTCGCCTATTGTTTTATCTTCAAAAGAGGAGTTAGATGCCAAAAAAGAAGAAAATCCCGATGCGATCTGTATCGAACATTCGGTAGTAGCCAAACTATCAAATAGAGTGACTTCGTTTACAAAAGACAACATGGTGTTTTTCTATCTGGACGGATTTTTGGATGCTGATTTTACTAGAAATTTTGATGAAGAATATTTTAGAAGAAGTTTGTTGATTGGATTTAAGGTATTTGTATTTGATTGCGAACATGTAAAATCTTTGAATATTCATGCCGTAAGATATCTATCTAGACTTGCTGTAGAGAGTGCTGAATATGGAGCGTTGTTGTGCGTAGTGGGTCTTAATACTTCGGAAATAAATGAAAAAATGCTTGTAGATATGGAGGATGCTGGGTATATCTTCTTTGAGAATATGGAAGAATTTAATAAAAACGAAGAAGTAAAAGAAGCTCTCAAGACAGTAGCGGTAGCTAATCGCAAACAAAAAAAGCAACTTACCAAAGAGGTAGTAGGGCTATTGCCTTATTTTGTAAATGCAACGATAGAGTCTGTAGAGTTGATGACAGGTATCACAGCTAGAAAAGAGAAGCCTCAAATTACAGAATTGAGATTTGATTATAAAAACAAAAAATATATAGCAAGTAGTGTGGGATTCTATGGTGATTTGGATGGAATGCTTGTGTTGGTGTTTAGTGAGAATCTGACCAAGAAAGTATCTGAGATTTTGTTTGGTGAAGTAGTAGAAGATGAGGAAGAATTATCTGATGTGGTATCTGAATTTGCTAATATTATTGTGGGGAATGTAAAGGCAAATTTATCAAAACAATCAAAAAAAATAGACTTAACTCTACCAAGGGTATTTGATACTATTGATAATCTTATGTATACTGTGCAAGAGAAAAAGGGTGCGGAAGTGAAGTTTTATTTTGGGGATGAGGAATTTTACTTTTTCCTAACAAGGTAGATGAGTGATTAAGGTATTGGAGATAGAGTATTCTAAAGGTTGGGGTGGACAAGAAAAAAGGACTATTAGGTTGGTAAATAACCTCAATAAAGACAAGTTCAAGGTGTTTTTTGTAGCACAGCCAGATAGTCAGATTGTAGCCCATAGTGATCAAATAGATGCGGAAATTATCCCACTTCAGATGAATCAAATTTATAATATTTTTACGATTCTTAAATTAGCGTGGATTGTAAGGAAATACATGATAGATGTTATTTCCACTCATTCGGGAAAGGATGGCTGGCTTGGGGCTATTGTAGGCAAAATCACTTCTACTCCCGTAGTGAGGACTAGGCACTTACTTACCAAGATTAATTCCAATAAATCATACAATCTCAGCACAATTACTGTAGCAGTATCAAAAGCGGTCGAAGAATACCTTAAGAATATGGGAGTTAAAAATACAACTACTATCTATACAGGCATTGATACAAACTTATACAAACCAAATAATTTACATAAATTAAGAAAAGAATACAATATACCATCTAATACGTTTGTCGTAGGTATTGTAGCTGTCTTGCGGGGTGCTAAGCGTCATGTAGACTTAATTGAGGCAATATCACATATCAAAGATGATATTAAATTGGTAATTGTAGGAGATGGCCCACAAAAGGATAATATACAACGCTACATTCAAGATAAACAACTTCAAGATAAAGTAATTATGACGGGACATAGAGAAGATGTGCATGAGATTTTGAGTGATTTTGATGTGTTTGTGCTACCATCTAGAGAAGAGGCACTTGGGACTAGTTTGCTTGAAGCAAGTAGTTGTGGAGTACCGGTTATAGGTAGCAAGGTAGGTGGGATTAGTGAATGTGTAAGAGAAGATAAGAACGGGTTGCTCTTCCAACCACAAGATGCAAAAGATTTGCAAACCAAAATCCTTACTCTCATGAAGGATAAAGAGCTGTATAACTTTTATAAAACTCACGCAAGGGATTTTATTTTGGAGAATTTTTCAGTCGATAGTATGGTCAATCAAACAGAACAACTATACACAAAACTGTATCAAATGGATTAGTATGACATTTAAATATGTGGGATTTGATAAAAACGGAAACAAAATCAAAGGCACAATCCACGCAACCTCCCTCCAAGAAGCCAAACAAAAACTTGCATCTCTTACGATACTAGAGATCAAATCATCTTTGAATTTTCATCTAAAAAGAAATGTTCAAAAAAAGGACCTTGCTAAAATATTTCAAATCTTAGCATTATATCTACAATCCACAATACCGCTCATCCAAGCCATCGAACTAACCAAACAACAAATACAAGATGGGGTTTTGTTGCGATTTTTGGATTTTGTGGCTGAGGAAATTAAAAATGGAAAGAGCTTGAATTATGCTATCTCAAATCAAAATATCATCAATATTCCATCATACATCACAGGGCTTATTAAAGTAGCAGAAGAGAGTGCAAAGCTTGATGATATTTTATTGTTAGTAGCAAAGTTTCTAAAAGAGGAAGATAAACTATCATCCAAAATTACTCAAGCACTCATATATCCCTCTTTTATTGTAGTTGTATGTGTGTTTTTGGTATCGTTTATGCTGACAACTATCGTGCCTAAAATTACACAAATTTTTGCAGATACGCACCAACAATTACCCCCAATTACGAAGTTTGTTATCGATTTGAGTCATTTTTTGCAAAATCACTATCTGGCGATGCTTAGTAGTGTTGTAGGGGTTGTTTTTGTTATGGTATTGCTTTATAAGAAGATGTACAAAATTAGGCTATTAACTCACCGTATGTTGCTTGGGATACCTTTTATTAATAGATTGATTATCACTAAGGAATTGGGGAAATTTAGTTATTTAGTCAATATCCTATCTTCTACCTTTGATTATATTAACGCTATTAAGCTAGCTACTAATACTATAGAGAACGAACATATCAAGCAAATATTTCAAAGTGCTATTAAAGATGTTGAGAATGGTGCTAAATTGTATGTGGCATTAAAATCAGCCGGATTTGATTTTGATCAAAGCTTTACCCAAGCAATTATGCTGGCTGAGGAGACTGGGAAAATTAGAGAAATTTTTGAGAGTTTAAGCGAGATTTATTTTGAGGAGAGTCAAGATAAGATCAATATGTTTTTAAGTTTGTTAGAGCCGATGCTTATCTTAATAGTCGGTGCAGTTGTAGGGGTGATTATTGTGGCTATGCTATTGCCTATGTTTAGTTTAAATGCCGGAATGTAACCAACGTCGATACCACAATCCAAAAGCAATAATAAACCACACTAGCTGTGTGTGCTTTTGTTGATGAATGAATTCGTATTTGATTTGGGAGAGGGTATTTGTATCTAATAATCCATCATAATCAACCAAATACTTATCTACTAGAAATTTACATTCTTTGCGTAATAAAGTATTTAGAGGTATTTGAAAACCGCTTTTAGGTCTTTGAAGTAGGGTAGGGGGGATGTATTTATGGATAATTTGTTTTAGTAGATGTTTGCTTGAAGTGATCTTATATGAAGTAGGCAATGCAGCTACAAACTCCACTATTCTATGATCAATTAATGGCTCTCTAGCTTCTAATGCAACACTCATCGAAGCTCTATCTACTTTAACTAATATATCATCCCTTAAAAAACTCTCGATATCCACACTACTCATATAATCAAACGTCTCTAATGTATGTTTATAAAATGTATCTAATTTATTGTTGGTGGAGATTAATTTGGATACTATATTAATATTGGTATACGAGCTGGCCTGCATAAACATATCTTGTAGATTGTTTTGATTTATAGTGCGTTGAAACTTCTCAAACTTTTCATCAAGGTTTTTAAATTTGTATTTACTTGGCAATAATTGATTTATGAATCTTACCATGCTAGGATGAAGTAGGTTAATTATATGTTTGTATTTGTGTAGATTATGAGAGATAATTTTGTAAATAGCAAAATATTTATTGTATCCCACAAACAATTCATCACCACCATCCGCCCCCATAACGACTTTGACCTTCTCTCTAGTCATCTTAGATAACACCATCATCGCCAAAGCAGAACTATCACCAAACGGTTCATCATAATAAAAACTAAATTCCTCAATCTCATCTATCAAATCTTGATTGGTGATATAATACTCATGGTGATTTGTATTGAGGAATTTGGCTATTTTGTGAGCATACACCCCTTCATCCAACTGCTTATCCTCAAATCCAATAGTAAAAGTATTGATATTGGAATGTTGCTTAACAAACAACGCACTAACCAAAGAGCTATCATATCCTCCACTTAAAAAAACCCCAATTTCCACATCAGCAATACTTCGTAACTTAACTGAATCTTGCAATAACGCTTCTAGAGTATTTAATGCTTGATTATAAGAGATATCTAATTTTGCTTGGAAATATTGACTAACATCCCAATATTTAATCAATGTTTTGGTTTTGGTGTGTAGATCAAATCGCAAGTAACAACCCGCCGGTAGTTTATAACAATGCTGAAATATTGCATAGGGCTCTGGAATATAGCCAAATTGAAAATAATAAGGGAGGATTTGTTTGTTTAGCTGCTTAGGTAGGGTAGGGTAGCAAAAAAGTGCTTTGATTTGAGATGCGAATACAAATGGTTCTTTGTCATAATAATACAACGGCTTAATCCCAAGTCGATCGCGTGCTAGTATGAGCTGATTTTGAGCTTTATCCAAAATTGCAAAAGCAAACATACCTATAAATCTATCAAGGCACTTTATTCCCCATTCTTTATAAGCATACAAAATCACCTCCGTATCACTATTAGATACGAATCGATATCCCAAATGCTCTAGCTCGGTTTTTAGAGAGTGGAAATTGTAAATTTCCCCATTAAACGTAATAACATATTTCCCACATTGACTAATCATCGGTTGATGAGCGTTTGTTGATAAGTCTTGGATTGATAATCGATTATGGGCGAGATGTACATTTGTAGCCGCATCCCAATACACACCTCTATCATCGTCGCCGCGATGTTTTTGAATATTGAGCATTTGTTGTAGTATATCTAGACGTTTAGTCGCACATACAAATCCCGCAATTGCACACACAAATACTCGCTTATACGAAGCCTACAGGGTTTGCATCCCCAAAAGTAGCCAATTTTTCTCTTTGGATTTCCTCTATGAAATCATTAATACCGAAAATAGGATTATCTTTGATAGCTACTTTATATGCCGTGTTCTTTACTACCAGATTAATTTGACCGCCGGTTAATTCATGTTTGGCTAATTTATGAATGTCAAAATCATCCTCAAACTTGGCATTTTTAGGCAACATTTTTTGCCACAGCTGGATCCTTTGTTCAAATGTGGGTTTTTTGAATTCCACTTTATAATTAAACCTTCTTGAAAAAGCACTATCAATATTATCCAACAAATTGGTAGTAGCTACCAAAATCCCCTCAAATTTCTCGATTTGTTCTAGAAAAATATTTTGCATTTGATTGTGCATTTTATCAGCACTGCTATTAGCATTAGTGCTTCTTTGTGAGAGAAATTGGTCTGCTTCATCTAACAAAAGTATCGGCTCTGTTCTACTCTTTTTAGCTATTTCATGAAATTCATCAAAAATTTTTCTCACGTTTTTTTCGCTCTCTCCCACATACATAGATAAAATCTTGCTGCAATCCAAACTAATTACCGCCTTTTTTAGGCTTTTAGCTAAACTAACTGCAGTCATTGTTTTACCGGTTCCGGGATGCCCGTAAAATAGTATTTTTGCTTGAATTTTTTTGTTTTGTTTAATCCCCCATTGTTTTAGTAAGCTTTGCACCTTCTTATCCATCTGCTTAAGAATAGTATTTAATACGTCTTTGGTTTGTTTATTTAATACCACATCATCCAAAGTAGTCTTAACATCTACTAGTTCAAATAGGCTATTTTCTTTGATTAATGTATCTAACTTGACTTTTTGTTGTTTGGGCTTAGTGCAATTAGGATGCAAAAAGTCGTTGATTAGCTCTTCATTAATAAAAAATAACTTCGTAAAACCGCCAAATGCCAAAAACAATTCATCATAATCTATAATAAATTCGCTTATCAATTTCGATGTTTCTTCAAAATATTTCCTATTTTTAATCCTCTCTATCTCATCTTCGCTAATAATATTCAAGAGATGATTGATATCGCGATGTCCCTCATCAGTGCTACTAATTTCCTCTTTTAATAGTGTTAAAAATATCAACTTTTCTTTGTCGTCAAATTCCTTATCCTGCATAAACTTAAATACCGGCAAGTCGATTTTGGTAAGCTTAATCCTATTATGAATTGATTTTTCAAGTAATTGCAATTTTGATTGAATTCGTTTAATATTAAGGGAGTTTTTATCGTAATTTTGCCTATAATTAGAGAGCTGAGTATACAAATCTATTCTCAAAAACTCATCTTGCAAATATTCCAAGTGGTCTATGTATTCTTTATCTTTTGGGATGATTAATTCTAAATTACCTTTTTCAAGTAGCTTTAAAAACGTAATTGATAAAGATATTGTAGAATTAAACAATTCCAAAGTGGTGAGTGTATTATTTCTAACGCT
>JAADDX010000076.1 GCA_013153685.1 Campylobacterota bacterium
ACGGCTCCAAATGGTGGTCGCTACTGGGCTCGAACCAGTGACCCTCAGCTTGTAAGGCTGATGCTCTCCCAACTGAGCTAAGCGACCAAAAAAATGGTGACCCCTACGGGACTCGAACCCGTGTCGCCGCCGTGAAAGGGCGGTGTCCTAACCGCTAGACGAAGGGGCCAACCCTCGTTAGGACTTTAATACAACTTGATTGCATGGTGACCCGTATTGGATTCGAACCAATGGCCCTCTCCTTAAAAGGGAGATGCTCTACCGACTGAGCTAACGGGTCGTTAACTAATGGAATGGAATTGTATTAAAAAAAACTACATTTGTCAAGGATTTTTATAGAATTTTATACTTTTTTTCATTTTTTTACGAAAAAACACAAAAGTTGATTGACATTAACTCAATTTTTTTATATAATATCGCTAAAAATTTGTAGATGTAAAACTTTGACTCAATTTTTGTGACTGTTTGATTGAGATTTAAGTTAAAAAGGATAGTAAATGGCAAAAAGTTTATATGAAACATTAGGAGTTAATGAAAACGCTTCACAAGCGGAAATCAAAAAAGCCTATAGACGCCTTGCGCGAAAATACCATCCGGATATCTGTAAAAAGCCGGAATGCGAAGAAAAATTCAAAGAAATTAATGCCGCTTATGAAGTGTTAAGCGATGAGGAGAAACGAAAACAATACGACCAATTTGGTGATAGTATGTTTGGAAATCAATCGTTTCATGATTTTTACAAGCAACAAGGCGATATCGATTTGGATGAGATCCTTAAAAATATTTTTGGAGGCGGATTCTCTGGAGGTTTCTCAAGAGGAGGTAGAAGTCGCTCAAGTGGATTTGGCGGATTTGGCGGATTTGGAAATGATTTTAGCGGATTCAATCAGCCCGATTTAGATATTCACGCTAAGATGGTAATTCCGTTTGAAGTAGCTATAATGGGAGGGACTCATTCTGTTACGCTAAACAATGAAACAATCAATATCAAAATCCCCGCAGGTATTAAGACTGGACAAAAGCTTAGAATCAAAGGCAAAGGAAAGAGTTATAACGGTCAAAAAGGTGATTTGATTGTAGAAGTAGAAGTAGCACCGTCTGCAGAATACGAAAGAGATGGCGATAATTTAATAAAAACCGTAGATGTGCCGTTAAAAATAATGATGTTTGGAGGTAAAATTCCAGTTAAGACATTTCACAAGGATATTACGGTAAAAATACCTCAAGATTCAAAACCTGGACAAAAACTAAGGGTGAAGGGGTATGGAGTACCAAATAAAGGTGATTTGTATTTGAAATTGAATGTAGTGTTACCGAAAGTTGAAGAGTTGGATGAAGAACTTAGAGAGATGATGAAAGAGAGATTACCACAATAGGAGGCGAATATGTATGGATATGATGAACCGGCGTATTTAATTAGTGTAGTAGCAAAGCTTATGGATATACATCCACAGACGTTAAGACAATACGAAAGAGAGGGGTTATTAAAACCTTCTAGGACGGAAGGAAGAATGAGGTTATACTCACAAAGAGATATTGATAAATTAAAAGTGATTTTAACCCTCTCAAGAGATATGGGTGTGAATCTAGCGGGTATTGATATTATATTGCAATTAAAAGAACAGATTGAGGAGTTGCAACAAGAGATAAAAAAACTCAAAGAAAATCAAGGAAGCATTCCTCGTAATAGAAGCGTGGTAGTAAAGAAAAACAATTATCAAATTATTTTGGTGGAAGAGGATTAAATGGCAAGTATATGGGTTGATTATTTAGAGAGAGATTTTTTAGATGGTGAATTTAAAGAGTTAGTAAAGTCCGGTTTGGTAAGTGGAATCACCTCTAATCCGGCTATTTTTGCTAATGCTATCTTACATAGTGATGCTTACATGCAAGATATCAAAGCTTTAAAAGGCTCACCAAAAGAGATTTATGAAGCACTTGCTATTAAGGATATCCAAAAAGCATGTGATGTATTAAGCGATGTTTATAAAAATTCGCAAGATGGATATGCGTCAATTGAAGTAGACCCTCAGTTTGCCCATGATTCGGATGCTACTATCAAAGAAGCTTTGCGACTTTATAACAAAATAGATAGACCAAATGTGATGATCAAAATCCCAGCGACCAAAGAAGGCTATGTAGCGATGAAGCAGCTAGCTAAAGAAGGGATAAACCTAAATGCAACGCTCGTATTTTCGCCAACTCAAGCTATGCAATGTCTAGAGGCGTTGAGTTATTTACCGCAAGATAAAGCTGGGGTAATTAGTGTATTTGTAAGTAGATTTGATAGAGAGCTTAATCCTATCTTAGCCAAACACCAACTAAGTAAAGATAGAATAGGATTTTTTAACGCTATTAAAATATACAATCAAATCCAAAGCAAAAACGTAAATAATGTAAGAGTGTTGTTCGCATCTACGGGAGTGAAGCAGGATTATTTACCAAAAGATTATTACGTAAAACAGCTGTATTTACCAAACTCTATCCTAACCTTGCCGCTTGATGTGATTCATGCGATTAAGGATGAGGAATTGGATGAGTCATTCCATTTTCAAACCAAGCATATTGATGCGTTTTTTAGTTATTTAACACCGGCTAATATTTCTATGCAAAAAACATACGATAAATTAACTAAAGAAGGATTAAAGGCTTTTGAGGAGTCGTTTGCGGATATGTTGACTAATATTAAGAATTAATCACAAGCTCTTCAATCTGCCTTCTCAGCCCTTTTTGCATACGCATGTTGTGATAAGCCCATCTAAGATAATCCAAATCTCCATTTTGGGCTACTTCGTATGCACTAAGCCCTTTATATTTTCCCACTTCAAATTTATATACGAGTTTTTCTTCTTGTAAGAAATAGTTAATAGAATATCTCATATCAAAATCCAACTCAAAATCATCGGTATTTAGTATATACTCTATGTATGCTGGGTCTTTTTTGATAATGTCTGTGATTTTCTCCCGTTTGTATTTCCCGCTATAAAATTTGTCGTATAAAATCGGTTCTTTGGTTAATTGGATAAGTTCTTGGGGTGTATGTTCTTTTAGCAAATAATCCAAAAGCAATTTCAACACCACCACATCACCAAGTGCATCGTGAGCGTTGATTTGAATATCGTATCTTTGCATAATTTCCGCTTCTTTTTTATAAAGTCCTAGTGCATATCTATTTACTTGTAGCGAGTGTTTGTTGTCTGGATAGAGATGTTTGAGGACTCGAAATGTATCGATAAGTTGCATGTGATTTTCAAAATCCTCCTTAAAAAGCATTCCCAAATCAAACTTTGCATTATGAATAACCAATATATTTTCTTGCGTATTTAGCTCATTTAATCTCCTAAACGCATCGGTTTGTATAAGAGGTGGTTGGTTTTGGATTTTCTCTGGTGTAATATGATGAATAGCCATTGCTTCAAAGCTTATGTCCACTAAAGGATTACATAAAGTATCCCAGATTTCTTCTATTTGATTATCTTTGTTAGTTACTAAAAAACTTAATTGAATGATTTTATCATGTTCTTTGACACCGGTTGTCTCCGTATCTAGTATTACAAATTTCAATATTTATCCTTTTTTTTGCACAATTCCGATTTTTTTGGCAATAATGATACCAAAAAATTGGATTAAATGTTATAATAACCTTTAAAAAAAAGGTTTTAGAAAATGCAGATACTGTATACGAGCGATGATGATTTTAAAAGCAAGTTTGAGGAAATTTTAGCTAGGGGTGCTATGGATATAGACAATGTTTCTCCTATTGTGAAAAATATCCTTGATGAGGTAAAAAGCGAGGGTGATGAGGCATTAATTAGGCATATTTCCAAATTTGACCAATGGCAGCCACAAAGTGCTAAAGACTTACAAATCGCTACTGATGATATGAAAAATGCGTATGATAATCTGGATGAGAAATTAAAAAAAGCCTTAAATCTAGCATACGATAGAATCAAATCTTACCATCAAAAACAATTACCCAAATCTTGGTTGGATTTTGAAGATAATGGAACTATCTTGGGACAGAAAGTAACAGCAGTGCAAAAAGCTGGTGTTTATGTCCCTGGTGGAAAGGCGTTTTATCCTTCATCATTACTAATGAACGTAATTCCGGCGATTGTAGCTGGAGTAGAGGATATTATAGTAACTACACCCGTTATCAAAAATGAACCAAATGAGCTTCTTTTAGCGGCATGCCACTTGTGCGGTGTTACAAAGGTTTATAAAGTAGGTGGAGCGAGTGCTATTGCGGCATTGGCTTATGGGACGGATACGATAGATAAAGTAGATGTAATTACGGGTCCTGGAAATATATTTGTAGCAACTGCCAAAAAAATGGTATACGGTGAAGTAAATATTGATATGATTGCTGGTCCGAGTGAGATAGGGATTATTGCTGATGAGAGTGCAAAACCCAATTATATGGCGATTGATCTTCTAAGCCAAGCAGAGCATGATGAGATGGCAAGTAGTATTATGATTACTACTTCTAAAGATTTAGCACTTGCTACAAAAGCAGAAATTTATAGATTTTTAGAGGAGTTGGATAGGAAGGAAATAGCACAGAAATCTATAGAACAAAGAGGAGCTATTATCGTAGCTAAAGATATCTATGAATGTGTCGATTTGATGAACGCTATTGCACCAGAACATTTAGAGATAGTAACGAAAGAACCTTTTAGTTTGTTACCAAAAATCAAGCATGCTGGGGCTATCTTTTTGGGTGAGAATACACCAGAGCCGATTGGTGATTATATCGCAGGACCAAACCACACTTTACCGACAGGTGGTAGTGCTAGATTTTATTCACCTCTTAATGTAGAAGTTTTTATGAAGAAATCTTCAATTATCTCTTTTAGCAAAGAGGCGATTATGCAAATGGGTGAGGATTGTGCGATTTTGGCACATACGGAGATGTTAACTGCACATGAAAAATCAGTGAAGGAGAGATTACAATGAATGATACCGTACTGTTTGTCTTAATTGGAGTTGGAATTGTTTTAGGGTTTATAGGGATTATCGTGATTATTAAAAAATCGTTTTCACATCCTCCTATGGAGTCTGTTGTAGAAGAAGAGGAGTATCTAGATGAAGATACACTAATGGAGAAAGTGAAGGATCCTAATTTGAGTGCAGAAGAGTTGATGGAAGTTTTAGAAACGTTTAATTCTAATTTCAAAATTCAAAAAGCACAGTTACAAAAATATTTGGTGTTTTTTAGTAGAGCTTTAACACACCCGAATATTAATGCGGATGTATTTAAATATTTCCACAAAGAAATTAAGAAAAACAATCTAGAATATACAAAAGAACTAGATAAACTAGAGAAAAAAGCTCTTTCCCTATCAGCAAAAAAATAATTTTTTGTTTTTTTTGCTATTTTTTTGTTTTTTTTTGCTATTTATTGATTTGGATCAATGACTTTTAGTAAATAACTGTATATAATTCAACTCCCCTTTCATTATTTCCCTTCCATGTTTTGAATGTTTAGCCAACTGTTTTGTTCGTGCCGTTTTTTTTGTTATAATTGCGAAAAATTCACAAGGCATATATATGAAAACACTTATAGTAAGACAATCATCAATATTAGGGACGGTGCCTATTAGCGGTGCCAAGAATGCGGCGTTACCTTTGCTTGCATTAATGATTTTAGCAAAAAATGAAGTCCAGATCGGGAATGTGCCTAATGTAGCGGATATTAACACTATGTTAAAATTACTCAAGCTTTTGGGTAGCGAATTTAGCTTTGTTAACAACAACCTCACAATTAATACTTCACAAATTTCCTCAACCACAGCTACATACGATATTGTAAAGACTATGAGAGCATCTATTTTGACTTTGGCACCTTTGCTAGCACGTTTTGGAGAATGTAAGGTTAGTTTACCTGGTGGATGTGCTATTGGGTTGCGTCCTGTGGATTTGCATCTTAAGGCATTGGCAAAAATGGGTGCTGATATTAAGATAGAAAATGGATACATCCACGCTGTGGCTAAAGAAGGTCTAAAAGGGTGTGAGATCGTATTTGATAAAATTACCGTAACTGGAACAGAGAATATTATTATGGCTGCTGTGCTTGCTGATGGTGTGACAAAGATACTTAATGCCGCTAAAGAACCAGAAGTAGTGCAGTTGTGCGAAGTATTAAGAGATAATGGGGTGGAAATTGCGGGAATTGGTACAAGTTCTATTACGATTAGAGGTTATGGAGAACTTTTAGAGATTGCTCCATTTGACGTGATACCAGATAGAATTGAAGCTGGGACGTATTTGTGTGCTGGAGCGATAGCTAATTCGAAAATCACAGTAGAGAATGTAGTGTTTGAACATATGGAAAATATTGTTAACAAGCTTAAAGAGATGAATTTTGATTTTGAGATAACTTCAAATAAAATCACTATTTTACCCACAACCAATATCAATCCGGTAAATATCATCACTAGTGAACATCCAGGATTTCCGACAGATATGCAAGCACAGTTTATGGCGGTGGCTACTCAAGCAGATGGTGTTTCTACTATTGAGGAGAAATTATTTGAAAATCGGTTTATGCATGTAGCTGAGCTCAATAGACTAGGGGCAAATATCAAAATCAACGCCAAGGTTGCTACTATCTATGGACCAACTAAGCTAGTGGGTGCGGATGTGATGGCGACTGATTTGAGAGCTTCATCGGCATTGGTATTAGGCGGTATTATTGCTGAAGGAGAGACGCGTATACATAGAGTGTATCATCTATTTAGAGGTTATGAAAATTTAGTAGAGAAGCTAAACAATATTGGAGTTGATGTAGAATTGATCGATGAGGAAGCTCAATAATCGCTTGTGTGAGTATCTATAGTAGCTTGCATATCTTCATAGAGCTTTTCATACCATTGCTTATCTTGGGGATAAAATGATGGTAAGGCTACTACCTTTAACACCCCTTTTTTGATCTCAAATGGTTCAAATGTAATAATCTTATCAATCCCTATCAAAACTAACGGTTGGACTTTTAGATTGTATTTTTGCACAAGCAATTTAGTCCCCGCTTTAAAAGGCAATAATTTACGTGGGTTTTTATTTCTTGTGCCTTCTGGAAATATAACAAGCTGTTTTTGTTTATTGAGTCTATCTTTTGCTAATTTTAGCAATTCAATAAGAGATTTTTTATCTTCTCTATCTATCAAAATCGCATCACTACCTTTTAGTAAATTTCCAAACAAAAATATATCTCCTAGTTCTTTTTTGGCTACCCATGCCAAGTCTTGTTGGATTAGCACATATTCGATAATTGGTATATCAACCATATTTTGGTGATTGCTTACAAATAGTTGTGCAGATGTATCAATATCTCCGATTATCTCTATTTTGTCTACAAAAGTAGGCACCGATTTTTTGGCAGCCCATTTGCGTAGTGGAAAGTTGTATTTTGGAGCGATCTTCATAGCCAAGGCTGTGATTGAGTATATACAAAAATTGTATGCTAAAATTAGATTTTTATTCAAGCTTTACTCCTCTATATCTTTTAATTCAAAATATTCTTTTTGTAATTTGACGTTCTCTTTTTTCATTTTGGTGACTTGTTTTTGTAGGATTGCTTTGTTTTTTTGCAAATCAAGCAATCTATTTACACCTCTATTTCCATATATCAAAAACCCTACATAAATCGCAACTGCAATAATCAAAAAAACAATAACCAAGAGTTTATAATCAAACTCCGGTTTATTTAAAAATTCGAAATCAAAATTATTTGCCATTAAAACAATTCTTTTCCTATATATTCTGCACCAGCCAATTCTCTCTCAATAGCCAATAGTCTATTGTATTTTGCATTTCTCTCACCTCTTGCAGGTGCTCCGGTTTTGATTTCACCACAATTTAGTGCTACTGCAAAATCAGCAATAAATGCATCTTCACTCTCACCACTTCTATGACTCATTACACATTTATATCCGTGTCTTTGAGCAAGTCTTACTGTCTGCATTGTTTCAGTTACACTACCGATTTGATTTGGTTTGATTAAAATTGCATTTGCAATTTCTTGGTTAATCCCATCAGTTAAGATTTTTTTATTTGTTACAAACAAATCATCACCAACTAATTGGATTTTATTTCCAAGTTTTTCAGTAAGGATCTTCCACCCT
>JAADDX010000015.1 GCA_013153685.1 Campylobacterota bacterium
TAATGTGTGCGAATTTTTTAAATAACACACCTTTACCTTCCATTACCGGTTTACCTGCAATAGCACCGATATTTCCAAGTCCTAAAACTGCCGTTCCGTTTGAAATAACTGCTACTAAATTTCCTTTTGTAGTATATTCATAAGCTAAATTTTCATCTTTTTCGATTTCTAAACAAGGCTCAGCTACTCCTGGTGAATATGCAATTGATAAATCTCTTGCATCTTTTACCGGTTTAGTCACCTCTACGCTAATTTTACCTGGAATAGGTTTTGCGTGATACTCTAAACATTCTTCTTTTGTGATAGGTTTCATATAATCTCCTTAATTTTTTGATACAATTATACAAAAATTTTCAAAGAAGTAACTTTTTTCTTGGGGTTTATCTAATAAACATCCACAAAATGTTACAAATCGTAAAGGATACCACAATGACTATAAACATCACAACACAAACAAAAGAGTACAATATCGTAATCGATACGCTTGAGAAAATGACACTACAAAAAGTCGCTATTATCACCAATCCCACAGTAAGTGGACTACATATCAATTACCTCACTTCCAAATTACAAGCCCAAGAGATGTATATCATCACATTACCAGATGGTGAAGAATACAAAACTTTTCAAAGTGTGAATTATGCATTAGATAGATTGTTTGATGCTAAATTGGATAGAAATTCTATGATTATCGCTTTTGGTGGCGGTGTAATTGGAGATATGAGCGGTTTTATAGCGAGTATATTTCTACGTGGGATTGATTTTATACAAATTCCAACTACTTTATTAGCTATGGTAGATAGCAGTGTAGGCGGTAAGACCGGTATTAACAATAAATACGGCAAAAATCTAATAGGTGCCTTTTGGCAACCAAATGCCGTATACATAGATACCAAATTTCTCTCTACATTGCCAAAAAGGGAATTTAACGCAGGAATGGCAGAAGTGATTAAAATGGCTGTAATGTTTGATAGGGTGTTTTTTGAAAACTTAGCGGATGATAAACTTACTATTGAACAAATTATTAGAAATAGTATAGAAATCAAAGCCGAGGTCGTAAATCAAGATGAAAAAGAAAAAGGGATTAGGAGTGTACTAAATTATGGGCATACATTTGGACATGTGATTGAAAATCTAACAAACTATTCTACCTATCTACACGGTGAAGCAGTTGCGATAGGTATGGTAATAGCCAACAAACTTGCCGTAAAACTAGGATATCTTGATGAATATGAGGAGAAGGAAATTTTGAAATTATTACAAAAGTACGACTTGCCGACATATTACGAAATTGATGATGTTGAAGAGTTTTATCAACATTTCTTTGCCGATAAAAAAACACTAAATAATACAATTAAGTTTATCATTCCACACGGTATTGGAAATTATAAAATCCTACAAAATGTGGATAAAGACGTTATTTTAGAAGTATTAAACCAATTCAAAAGAGACAAAAATGCAAATCTCTAATGTAGCAAATTTGCCAAGTAAGTTTGGTAACTTTAAAATCCAATCTTTCAAACAAGGGCATAAAGAACATTTGGTGATTTTCAAAGAGCCCTTGGGAGAAGAGCCAATAGTGCGTGTGCATAGTGAATGCCTCACTGGGGATGCACTTGGAAGTTTGAAGTGTGATTGCGGTGAGCAGTTGCAGTATGCTTTAGAGATGATAGACAAACACGGAGGTATGGTTATCTATCTAAGACAAGAAGGGCGTGATATAGGGTTGTTTAACAAAGTAAATGCATACGCCTTGCAAGATAATGGTCTTGATACGGTAGAAGCCAATCATCAATTAGGGTTTGAAGCGGATATGCGAAATTTCGATATCGTAAGCGATATTTTGAAACATTACAATATTCAACAAATACAACTCCTCACTAATAACCCCAAAAAAATCAATGAAATCAAAGGGGTTACAATCACAAAAAGATTGCCTATTAAAGTGGGTGAGAATGAATATAACAAAAGTTACCTAGAAACTAAAAAAAATAAAATGGGGCATCTGTTTTAGTTGCTAAACGTAACATTTATCCCCAATCCACACATCAAAATTCCACATTTAATCTATTCTTAATGATTAATGTGATATAATGGGCGTTAGATTATTATGAAATGTAAGGATTTTTATGGTTACAGTAGCTTTACCAAAAGGACGCATAGCACAACAAACATTACATATTTTTGAACAAATCTTCAAGGAAAAATTTGAATTCAAAGGTAGGGAATTGATCCTCAAAAAAGCTGGATTTACCTTTTTGAATGTTAGAAATTGGGATGTAGCTACTTATGTGGAATATCAAGCGGCAGATATTGGAGTAGTTGGATATGACGTCATTAAAGAATTAAATAGTGATGTGATGGAGTTATTGGATATGAAACTCGGTGTTTGTAAGGTATGCGTGGGCGGTATTGCAAATGATGATAGCTACAAAAACAAAACAGAACTTACAGTAGCTACCAAACTACAAAACATCGCAAGAGAATATTTCTCAAAAAAGGGAATTCCTACTAAGATTATCAAACTAAACGGTTCAATAGAACTAGCACCGCTAATAGGACTTAGCGATGTAATAGTAGATATAGTAGAGACCGGGACTACAATGAAAGAAAACGGATTGGAAATCAAAGAAGATGTCTTAGAGTATGTAAGTGCACGACTAATAGCAAACAAAAATTCATTTGTGGAGAAAAAGCCACAAATTATTAAACTTTATGAAAGTATGAAAGAGTTGGTATGAAAGGGTTAGATTTATACGCAAAAATAGAATATTTATTCGATTTTCGGGATGTGATGGAGAAGCTTTGGAATAAGTATATATTTGAACTAGAAACATTGAGAATCAAATCTTTGTTGGATATTGGATGTGGAAGCGGAGATTTTATGCTCAAAGCCAAACGAAAAGGGTTTAATGTAGTTGGTGTGGATATATCTGAAGAGATGATTAAGATATCCAAGTCCAAAAATCTGGAAGTCTACCACAAAGACGTGTGCCAGTGTAGTAGGAAATTTGATGCTTGTGTGGCGATTTTTGACGTAATTAATTACATGGATAAGGAGTATTTGGAGAGTTTTTTTGAATGTGTGGAAAACGTGCTAGAAGATGGGGGATATTTCTTATTTGATATTAACACCAAAAAGGGATTTGACATAGCCCAAGGCAGTCTAGTAGTAGAAGATAACAGATATTTTGGGGTATTGGAATCTGGGTTTGGTGATAACGTATTGGATACGAAAATCACCGTATTTACCAAAAAACAAAATTGCTGGTATAAAGAGAGTGATTATATTAGACAGTATTATTATTGCATAAACGAGCTGCTAAAATATACCAATCTCACATTTGTAAAAGATATCAATATCAGTCTATACACAAGAAACGATAAAAAAATCGTAATTCTAAAAAAGAGAGCAAAATGAATAAAATTATCAAAATCAGTGCTATATTTTTGATAATTGGGATATTAGCCCAATTTCTGTGGAATGTAAATCATTTTTATAGCAACTACAAAAATCTCAAGCGACTCGATACACTCAACGACTTATCTTTAGTAATTAGCAACGTATTGCATGCCACACAGCAAGAAAGAGGTGCGGCATCAGGGTATGTTGGAAGTAATGGGGAGAAGTTTCACAATATTTTGCTACAAAAAATCCAAGCTACCGACAAACAAATCAAGACATATTATACTTTTGTCAAACAACATCCGGAGTTAAGCTACGAGATTGAGACTATCAACATCATCAATCAATATTTCCACAGATTAAACATGGTACGAGATGATGTAGCAAAACAAAAAATTACTATTTTAGGAGTGGTAAATTTCTACTCTACAATGAATGAAAATTTACTCTCAATTATGGATAAGCTCACTATCCTAGCCACAAATTACCAACTCGTAAAAGGGTTAAATGCGTATGCTAACTTTGAAAAAGCAAAAGAACAAATGGGGATTGAGAGGGCTGTGCTATCTGGAATATTTGCTAAAAATAAGTGGAGTCACACACTATATGTTCGCTTTATCACTCTTGTAGCCAAGGAAAAAACGTTTCTTGAAGCATTTGAATTAAATGCAAATAAACAAATCAAAGACCTTTATTATCAATTAGCCAAAAATCCAATCTTTCAACAAGTGCAAAAGATGGAGGAAATGGCGATTAACAAACAGCAAAATTTCCACATCAACCCAGTTACATGGTATCAAGCCATCACCACAAAGCTCAACATCCTAAACCAACTAAATACTATCATCTATCACTACAACAAACAAACCATTCAAACTATCAAACATCGTCTCATCACGGATATTGTTATCAATTTCAGTGCTAGTGCGATTATCTGGGCATTTATAATATACATTCTTCTACTACTTAAAAAAGAGAATGAAAATCTATTCAATCAAGCTACATACGATCAATTAACCGGACTTTATAATAGGACGTTTTTTATATCTGTATTTGAGATTGCAAAAGCACGAGCACGTAGACATCATTCAAAAGTAGCAATCGTATTTATAGACTTAGATGGGTTTAAAGAGATCAACGATACGCTAGGACACGAGATTGGTGATGGAATCTTAAAAGAAGTAGCAAGAAGATTGAAAGAAAATATCAGAGCGAGTGACGTTATTGCAAGATTTGGTGGGGATGAATTTTTAATCATGCTAAGTGATGTATATTTGATTGAGGATATTGATAAAATACTAGCTAAATTACTAAACGTTATTAAAGAACCTATTATCGTAAACGGAATCAAAAATAGAATTAGTGCAAGTATAGGTGTGAGTATCTATCCAGATGATGGGGATGATATCCAAACACTTATAAAATATGCAGATATTTCTATGTACAAATCTAAAACTCAAGGAAAGGATAGATTGACGTTTTATCAAAACGAGATGAGCAAAGATATGGACAAACATCTCGTGCTCAAAAACGACATATACAGTGCCTTACAAGATAACCAAATCAAACTATACTATCAACCACAGTTTGACAAATACAATAGACTCAAAGGGATTGATGTAATATTTACATGGAACCATCCAAAATTTGGGGAAATCACTCAAAAAGAACTAAATTCCACCATAGTGGATGCAAGAATCCTAGAAAAAATTGATAATTGGGTATTCAAACAAGCTTTAATTCAGGCTAAGAGATGGTTAAGTGATGGATATGATATAGGTCAAATCAACTGCAATATAAATATTCGCAATTTAAGAAAAGAGAGTAGCAAAGAGATTGTAGATATTATCAAAGAATGCAATTTTGATAAACGCTATATCGGTCTGGAAATAGCAGAAGATGACATTTCTAAAGATATAAAGAAGGTAATTGAATTTTTATACGACCTCAAAGCACACGATGTGTGTATTATTATCGATAATTTTGGGATAGGAAATTTATCACTAGCACTACTTAAAAGACTACCTATCGATACCCTTAAAATCAGCGGTGAATTTATCAGCAACCTAGAAAATGACGACAAAAACAAAGCCATCGTATCAGCCATCATCTCATTAGCCAAACAACTAAGACTTCATACAATTGCTAACGGTGTAAATAGTGAAATTGAGAGAGATTTTGTATTTGCTAATGGATGTGATTTGGCGGAGGGGAAATTTTTTGCTACACCGCTAGATAGAGAAAAATTTGAAGAAAAATTTCTAAAGGATGATAATGAAAAATAAATATATAGAATTCAAAAGTGCTTTATCCAATAAAGATATACAAAAAGCCGAAGAAGCCTTCAAAGAAGGATATGATAAAGCAGTAGAAGTACTTAATCATAAAATATCAAGCAATACTTCATTTGATATGAATAACGAAAACGACTTATATGCAACATTATTTATTTTCGATAATATGATAGGTTTTTGGGCAGAAGGGCAATACGATATCGCATACCAAATCTGCAACGATATGTTTATTTTGGTAGATAATCCCAAAATAAAAGAGATGTTCAAGCTATTTGCATACGGTGCCAACAAAGCAATCGATATCAATACGTTTATGAGAGAATATGTCAATACAAGTAAAGTAGATAGTGAATTTCCTATGTTTTTAGTGAATTTCACAGCTAAAATCCAAGAATTAATAGAGGAGGAGGAATGATATCTCCTTATCATCATGCTCCTATTTTATCTCCTATTTTTAACAAAAATTCCAAAAATTTCGTAGTTGAGGAGAAGCCGCTATACCCTTGGTCCAATCGCGGAGAATGGCTCATCTTAACAATTAGAAAAAAAGACCTTACTACGCATGAGTTACTCAAAATCCTCTCAGCTAGCATAGGTGTCAAAAAACGGGATATAGGATATGCCGGACTCAAAGACAAACAAGGATTAACCATACAAAACATCTCTATCCCCAAAAAATACATCACACAAGTCGAGAAATTTAGCCATCCCAAGATCAAAATCCTACAAACTCACCTTCATTCAAACAAATTAAAAATAGGACATCTAAAAGGCAATAGGTTTTTTATCCGATTAAAAAAAGTATCCGCAATAGACGCACAAAAAATCGACGAAGTCCTCAAACATATCCAACAATACGGTATTCCGAATTACTTCGGTTATCAAAGATTTGGCAAAGATAATTCAGCTTTGCAAGGAAAGCAGATTATAGAGGGGGATTTGTTTATTAAAGATAGAAATATCGAAAAACTACTCATCAATGCATACCAAAGCGAATTGTTTAATAAATGGTTAGAAGAGAGAATTAAAATCTCAAATATACTTGATGAATTTACAAAAAAAGAACTAAAAGAACAATTTCCGCATGAAGTACTCGAATTTGCTAAAATGCAATCTCATCCATTCAAGCTACTCCCTGGAGATATGATGAGACATTACCCACACGGTAGAGACTTTGAATGTCATCAAGAAGATATAGCACGCTTTTTGCAAAAAGATATCGCACCTACGGGTCTATTAAGCGGTAAAAAAGCAAAAGTAGCCACTAAATTCGCGGGTGAGATAGAAAAGCAATATTATGCACTAATCCCGCGAGACGGGCAACGACGGTATGCGTGGATTTTCCCGCAAGACATCCAAGGAAAGTATATTCCCAAAGAATGGCATTATGAATTGAATTTTTACTTACCTAAGGGCAGTTATGCGACTGTGTTGCTGGAAATCTTGCTCAACAAAGATATAAGAGCATAAGCTGAGAATTATGATATAATTCAGATAAAAAGGAACAAGATGAGAATATTACTAGCATTAATTGTGATGTTATTTCTGGGTGGTTGTTTTAGTCACCAAAAATCCGTATCATTGCACCAAACAGCACTGCAATGGCATCAACAAATTTACAAAGATATCAACAATCAAGATTTGGATAAAGCTGATGATGACTTTACATCACTGGAGGTAGAATACCCAAATTCCCCTTTTGTAGCACAAGATTTGTTGATATTAGCACATGCTCACAAAGAGTTCAAAGAATTTACTCTAGCTGAGTTTTATCTCAAAGAATACCAACAAAGATACGCATCTTTGGATGAAAAAAAATGGGCTTTATACAAACGTGCCGAGTATCGGTTTTTTTCGCTACATAATGCATACACCAATCAAAAACATCTCTACGACACACTTAATTTTATCAAAAAAGCACTTCAAACTTACCCTAATAGCCCTTATAAATACGAGCTTAAAACAATGCAAAAAAAACTAGAAGCATCAATCATACTATTCAACAACCAAATAGCAAAGCTATACCAAAAACTAGACAAACCAAAAGCAGCACAAATATACCAACAACCCACAACTACAGATATAATCCCGCCACAAATACCGTGGTATAAACGAATCTTTTATTGGTAAGGATGTGATTGATGAGATTTCTCAAAACTTATCCACTATTTGTGATTACATCGATAGTGTTTTTGATATTGTTAGTTAGATTTGATTTGTTTATCTATCCTACATTGGATTACTTTGGTAAATTCGTATTTGTAGGGGCATTGAATATTATGCCGTTTTGGATAGGATATCTACTAAAAGACA
>JAADDX010000060.1 GCA_013153685.1 Campylobacterota bacterium
CACTTGAATGGGTAGGACCTGGTATGGATATTAAAATGGGATTTCATAAAGTTGCCCCTTATTATTATACAGGTTGGCATGAACCAGCAAGTGAGATGCAATTCTTAATCAACAAAAGAGCTTGGAAAAGATTGCCGGATAATTATAAACAAATGTTAATTACTGCAATGAAAGCAGTAAGTGCAGATATGTATTATGAAAACTTTGCTATGAGTGCAAACGCTTGGGCAAAAATCAAAACAGATTATCCAAACATAAAAGTAAAAACATTCCCAAAACCGGTATTACAAGCTATGTATAACGCTACACAAGAGGTATTGCAAAGTTATGCTTCAAAAAACAAACTTTTTGCAGAAATTTGGGCTAATCAAAAAGCTTGGATGAAAAAAGCAAGACCTTGGAGTATGATGAGTGAGTATTATTATCTAAAAGCGAGCCAAGAAGTACAAAAGTAACTTTCTTTGGATAAGGAGATAGTAACGGTGAAGAAATTTTTTGACCGACTAAACACGCTAGTAGGCAAAATATTGGCAATGTTGATGATTTTGCTTATTATAAATGTTTTTTATGACGTGATTAGTAGGTATTTTTTTAATGACGGTAGTATTGCCATGCAAGAGCTTGAATGGCATTTATTTGGTGTAATTATCCTTTTTGGTATGAGTTATACCCTCAAAGAAGAAGGGCATGTGAGAGTAGATTTTATCTACAATCGTTTGTCTAATAAGCATAAAGCTTTGATTAATATCTTAGGGACTATATTTTTTATTATCCCTTTGGCTTTGTTTATTATCTATGGAAGTTGGGGATTTGTGATGGATAGTTATACCACCAATGAGATTAGCGAAGACCCAGGTGGTCTTACGCATAGATGGATTATCAAAGCAATGATTCCAATTAGTTTCATCTATCTCATCCTAACCTCGATAGGGTATATTATTGATAATATACACAGATACAAAGCAACAAAGGAATAACATGTATTGTCTAAGCACATTAATTAATCAAGTGATTATCCCACTAGAACAACATATATTACAAGCTGCAGAAGTCGCTAAGTTTCTCTCTTCAAAAGAAGTTATAGCTAGACACAATCTAGGTATTGCTAAGATTTCTATTGCTCTAATTTATGATCTTGCCAAAGCTAAGGAGCTTTTGTTAAAAGCTGTAGAAGCTCATCACGCCCTTAAAATAGACAAGAACTCAACCAAAAAATATCTAACTTTATTTTTTAAGTTACATAAAAAATGGGCGACAGAGTATTTTTATGTGGATGAGTTTTATGATAGTATTAGAGAGAAATTTAGTAGTTTATTTATGAAGTTATACTCTCATGAGGAAATAAGGGATATGTTTGTGGATGAGTATGATGAGATTGATGAGCTGATTAAATCTACTAGCACAAGACCTAAGATTACAGCGGCTGAATATTTTACTTACAATGAAATTACACCAGATGATATCCATCAACTGCGGAGAGTTTCGATAGAGCTTGATAAACTATGTCATAAATATACTAGCCTCAATTATGAATTTTTGCAATTTTTAGTAAATTTTCTCCATATCTTTACCAAAATTTTAAACAAATCAGAAGAATTCAAAGTAATCGGACGCGAGATGCATAATTTTCTAAATGAGATTCAAAATGTTAAATTAGCAGAACTTGAGATTCAACAAAGAAAATTTTTATGTAGTATTATCAAACAATTAATAGCCGATACTAGACAATGGATAGATACGGTATTTATTAACAAAAGTGCAATGGATATACATTATCTGGATGTAGCTTTTTTGGCTAATTTAGCTCAATTTGAGATAATGTTTGATTTACAAAAGCAATATGACGATATGTCATTTATAAAATTATGTAGATAAAGGAAGTGTATGGAGTATATTAAGGCGTTGATTACGGAAGTAGTGGAGCCTTTGGAGCGACATATATTAGCAGATGAGGATGTGCGTCAATATTTATCTACCAAAGAGGCCATTCTCAAACACAATTTAGGCATTGCTAAGATTTCTATTGCTTTGGTGTATGATATCACAATGGCTAAGAAGCTGATTATTAGTGCGGTTGATGCTCATCATCGGCTCAATTTAGATATAAATGCCACAAGGAAATATCTAACTTTATTTTTTAAGCTACACAAAAAGTGGGCAACTGAATATTTTTATAGCGAGAAGTTTCACGATAATATTATGGATAGATTTAATAAGCTTTTTATGAAGATGTATATGCAATCGGATGATGATTTTTTTATGTGTGAGAGTGAGGAAGTGGATGAGATGATTGATAATATGCACTATGAAGAGCACAAAAAAATTAGTGCTGATGAGTATTTTAATTACGATGAAATTATGGAGGATGATGTATTACATATCGTGGAATTGGCTCACGAGTGTGAAATTATCTCTTATAGATACCATGAATTAAATACAGAGTTTGTGCACCATTTCTCAAATGTGCTTAGAGTATTGGCACATGTATTATTTCATACGCACGAGTTTCGAGATATCGGATATGCTATGCAAAATTTTATCAAAGAGCTTGATACTTTGGATATCGATACGCTAGAACCCACCCAAAAAGAATTTGCATGGAATATTATCAATCAATTAAATGCAGACATTAGATCGTGGATAGAGACAATTTTTATCAAAAAAGACGCCGTGGATATTCACTATTTTGATGCGTCGTTTTTGGCGAATCTAGCACAGTTTGATATTATGTTAAATATGCAAAAGCAAGTGAATTTGGATGAATATTCTAAAGAACTTGATGATGATGATGATTTTTTCTTTTAATTTTGATATAATTGCGATAAAAAAAGGGGGGCTTGCATGCGAAGATTGGCTAACCTTATCCAAGAAGTCGTAATTCCTGTCGAAAAACAGATACTACAAGACGATACTGTTGCAAGTTTATTACACGATAAAGAGACTATAGCAAGGCACAATTTTGGGATTGCTAAATTATCTATTGCTTTATTATATGATGGTGTAAGAGCAAAAGAGTTATTAATCCAAGCTGCCAAAGCACATCATAGCTTGGATATCCCAGCACCTACGGTGGATAAGTATATGAAATTATTTTTTGTTCTTCACAAAAAATGGATGCACGATAATTTCCAAACCGACGAGTATTACAACAAAATTATGGATAGATTTGATGAACTATTTGCAAAAGTGTATGAAGCAGAAGATGAATTTTTGATGTTTGAAGGTGAAGAAGTAGATGAGATGATTAATAGTATGCACTATACGGATGATAAGAAAATTAGTGCTAAAGAGTATTTTGAATATAACGAATTGATGAGCGATGATATAGCCCACCTAAGAGAAATTGCCCAAGAATGTGAGGAATTGGAATTTAAATATCACGAATTAAGTCCCGAATTTTTAGAGATGTTTGCTAATATCATTCGTGTGTTGGCACATATATTATTTCAAACGTATGAATTTACAGATATCGGATATGCTATGCAAACATTTATCAAAGAGCTTGAGAGTTTGGATCTGGAGCAGCTAGATGCTACACAAAGAGAGTTTGCTTGGAATGTGATTAGTCAATTAAATGCAGATATTCAAACGTGGATTCGATCTATCTTTGTAGAACAAAGTGCTGTAGATATTCACTATTTTGATGCGTCGTTTTTGGCGAATCTAGCACAGTTTGATATTATGCTTAAAGCTCAATCACAAGAGAACTTAAATAAAAATGCCGAAGATGATATCGAAGATGATGATGACTTTTTGTTTTAGTTAGGTTGAGAGTGTTTTATCTTTTGATTTGCAGTAGTGCTGCAAGAAGCATTCGTTGCATTTTGGATTTTTGGCGGTGCAGACGTATCTACCAAAGAGCACCATTGCTTGATGTAGTGTAGAGAGATTATCTTGAAATAATTTTACCAAATCTCTCTCTGTAGCTTCTGGTGTCTTAGCACGGCTTAGACCTAGTCGGTGACTCACTCTAAAGACGTGCGTATCTACAGCCATTTTATTGGCATTATCCATCTCTATTAAAAATACGTTTGCGGTTTTGTTGCCTACCCCAGCTAAAGAGATCAAATCATCATAATTATGCGGTATTTTACCGTTGTATTTATCGATTAGTATTTGTGCCGTTTTGATGAGATTTTTGGCTTTGTTATTAAAAAAGCTACAGCTTTTAATCAGCTTTTTTACTTCATTTATATCAGCATTTGCAAGTGCCTTGATAGAAGGATATTTTGCAAATAGCTCTGGTGTAATGATATTTACCCTTTTGTCCGTGCATTGGGCTGAGAGCATAATTGCTACTAACAACTCATATTCGTTATTGTAGCGTAACTCCGTCTTGGCATTTTTATATCTTTGTAGCAATTCCCTTTTGATATCTTCTACCATCAAAAACTACTTCCTATTGAAAATTCAAATCCTCTTAGTTTATCCCCTTCTTTTGTTTTGATTGGCTTAGCCCATGTGAAGTTGAGAGGACCCATAGGTGTAATCCAATCAATGCTCACACCGTATGAGCTTCTATCAATATTGAGTGAAGTCTCACCCACTGCTCCATAGTCCACAAATCCACTTACCCACATTTTTCTTTTTTGGCTAATTGGCATAGATATCTCAAATGAATTAACTACCATCACTTTCCCACCTATCTCCTCACCGTTCTCATCTACTGGTGAAATAGAACCATACTCAAATCCTCTCACACTACCGTTACCACCCAAATAAAATTTTTCACTAAGTGGCAAATATCCAAGTTCATCTATATAACCGCCTTTGATTTTGTATTTGAGTATTGTAAGAATATCGTATTTATCCTCCAAAGAATAGAAATATTTAAATTTCCCAACCGTCTTGATAAATTTCTGATCTCCCCCAATTCCCGCATATTCAGCTGTTAGACTTGCCAAAATTCCATGTTGAGCAAAGAAGTAATCATCGGTAGAATTATAACTGATTGCTGGAGCGATGTAGCTTTTGAGACTATCTAGTCTATCATCTACCAAATCCTCAGTAGTCACATCACTCAATGTCAATCTCTCAAGTCCATACGTCACTGATGCAGCTACGTGTCTGCTAAGTTCTCTACCGAGTGTAAGAGCAAATCCCTTGCGATGTGAATCGTATGAATAACTATCAAATGTTTTATTATAAACTTTAGCGGTGAATGAATATTGGCTATCTAGTATGCGTGGATTACGTAGTGATAATGAATACAAGCTTGATACCGACGAAGTCTCGATACTAGCACTAAGACTCTGCCCACTACCGAAAATATTTTTTTCAGATGTACTAAATGTGAGTCCGATTTTTGAATAGCTATTATAACTAATTCCAGCCCTTAGCGAACCTGTAAGCCCTTCTTTGACTTTGATTAAAATTTTGATATGAGTATCATCTACACGAATTTCCTTGAGTTTAACATCATCGAAATATCCGGTTCGTTTGAGGGCTTTGATGGTATCTTCTTTGTCTGTATAAGAATACAAATATCCTGGAGTTAAATATACGCTTCTTCTGATTACTCTATCTAGTGTTTTGGTATTTCCTTCTATCAATACATCGGAGATATACACTTTTTGATGTGGTATAATCACATACGTAACATTAGCTATATTTGCATGTTTTTGGATTTGTGGGTATACTTGGACATAGGCATACCCTTTGTTGGCTATTTGTGTTGAGAGGTATTTGATATCTTTTCTCAATCTTTTGATATTGAAGTATAATCCCTTTAGAAGTAATAAATTCTCTTTTAGCTTGTTGATATCCGCAATGCCTTGCGGGATTTTGATGTTTACTTCTCCTACTTTATATCTGCGACCTTCATCAATCTTATATGATATTTGAGCTTTGTAATTATCAAAATTGGCTACTACTAGCGGTTTGCTTACATTTACGTCCAAATACCCTTTTGAGAGATAGAAATCTTGGATTTTGCTAGCGTCATTGATTAGTGTTCTTAGATTTAATTCCCCGTTACTTCTAAATGGCAACCAACCTAAGAAATCTTTATCTTTGTTAGAAATCTCATCTCTAATATCTGAGAAAGATTCTTTTTTTACTCCATAAAATTTGAGTTTGTCAATAATGATATCTGTTCCTTTATTGATATTGATAGTTAGAATTACTCCGTTTGCATTGACATGTTTGGTATCAAATGTCACCACTGTATTGAATTCACCTTTTGCGTCGTAGTAGGTGATGATAAAATCTTTTAGTTGGTCTAGTTTATTTTGAGATAAAATCATCCCTTTTTTAATCTTGTTTTTTAAAAGTTCTTTTAAGTCATTAGATGCGTGATTGAATTTGATTTCTAAAATAGCGGGTTTTTGTGTGAAAATGTAGGTTAGGATGTGATTTGTCCAGTCTGCTTTGATATCGCTAAAATAACCGAATTTATAGAATTTCACTATACTCTTATCTACTTTATCCAAATCAAATTCATCCCCTTTGTGCACCAAAGATATATCTTTAGCACTCATAATTGAGATGTGTTTGAGATTTTGAAATTTGACATCTTTTATCTCACTTGCAAATAGCAAGAATGGTAATAGTAATAATAGTTTTTTCATATTTAACCTTTATTTAAAAATAGAATATAATTATAATAAAATTTTTGGTGTTTTTACTTAAAAGCTATAAAAGTAGCGAAATTACACCATCGAAAAATAACCTCCACATATCGAAATCCGCTATTAAGCAACATTTCCTCATTCTCACTTTGTGTATATGGAATAAGCACATTCTCTAAAGCTTCCCGTTTTTTGGCAATCTCATACTGGCTATAACCTTTTTGCTTTTTGTAATTGTAATACTCATCAATCAAAATCTTATTTAATCGCTTATCGCTGGATATGAGTTTTTCACTCATCAAAAACACACCGTTATCACTAAGGGAATTATAGATTTTTTGGATTAATTTCTCCCGTTTGATAGGTCGTACGAATTGTAGCGTATAATTTGCTACGATTAATTTAGTATTTGTAAATGTAGCATCAAAGAAATCTTGCTGCCAAAAGGTGATATCCACCCCAAAAGCTTTTGCTTTTTGTTGGGCTTTTTGTATCATTGCTTGCGATGAATCTATCCCGATGAGTTGCAGATCTGGTTGTTTGTTTGCAAGATTGATAAGAAATGTTGCAGTAGAACATCCAAGATCAACTACTTTATCATTTGGCAAAAGGTAGTTGGAGATGATGTCGATTGAGAGATTCAAATTTTCCTTATAAAAAGGGACAGATCTATCTATCATATCATCAAATACATCAGCTACATCTTGATTAAATTCAAATTGTGCTTTGATATCTTTGGTGAATAATGCATCCTTCATTTGATTTCCGTTCCTATTCCATCGCTTGTTAATAATTCCAACAATATAGAATGTTCTATCCTTCCGTCGATAATATGAGCTTTTTCTACCCCTTTTTCAATTGCATATAAAGCGGCTTGAACTTTGGGTATCATCCCTCCGTTGATGGTGCCATTTTGGATAAGTGCTTCTACTTCCTCTTTGGTTAGGGAGTTAAGAAGCTTTTTGTCATCATCAAGCACTCCAGGAGTGTCTGTCAAAAATAGCAATCTTCGAGCCTTAATTGCTCCTGCAACTTCACATGCCGCTGTATCAGCGTTGATATTAAACCCAGGGTGATTAGCACTATCCCCACTTGCAATAGGGGCAATTACGGGGATAAATTTCTCTTTTATTAGATTATTTACAACCTCGGCATTTACTTGCGTAATCTCGCCGGTATATCCTAATTCTCCATTGTTTTTAGGCTTAGCCACCAAAAACTCCCCATCTTTCCCGCTAATTCCTATAGCTTTTGCGTGGTGGTGATTGAGCATATTGACAATCTCCTTGTTTATATCTCCACTTAATACCATCTCTGCTACTTTAATTGCCTCTTTTGATGTGATTCTAACCCCATCTTTAAATTGTGTAGCAATATTTAAATTCCCCAGCAATTCTGTAATCTTTTTACCTCCACCATGCACAATCACCGGCTTTATCCCTATCATGCTAAGCATCAAAATATCAATAGCGAAACTTTCTTTTAATTCTGGGTTAATCTGAGCACTTCCACCATATTTAATCACAATAATATCTCCGTTGAATTTTTTAATAAACGGTAGCGTATCTAGTAATGTTTTTACGATTTCGATTTTTCTTTTCAATGTTACTCTCCACTTTTTTGTGCAATTATACCATAATTCTACGCTAATACCTTTGATGGTAGTGGTTGTATTTATGTGGCTTGTGGGTTTTTGAGGAGTTTAGAGAGGATGAGGTCTTGGAGATTGTTAGGTAGGAGTGCTATACACTTGATGAATGTGGCAAATACAAACGGATAAGCGTATTCTTTTTTTCTTTTATCAATAGCATATTGTATATGATCTACCCCCTTTTCTAAGCTCATCAAAAAAGGCATTTTAAATCGATTTTTGTCTGTCATATTGGATTTGATAAATCCGGGTTGGATATTGGTGACTGCGATGTTAAATGGTTTTAGTTGTACTCGCAAAGATTGAGCGTATGAATTAATAGCTCTTTTTGAAGAAGAATAAGCCAGACTAGTAGGGCTAGCGACAATTGAAGCTAGGCTGGATATTAGGACTATATGACCTTTGCGGTTGTGCTTCATTTGTGGGAGTATATGTTCTAAAAGAGCGTGAATAGAGATAAAATTGACATCAATAGTGTGTTTGAAAGATTCAAAATCCATAAAATCATTAGAATGCGGATAGGAAATACCGGCATTAGCGATAACCATATCTATCGTATGTTGTGTTGTAATATCTCGAATCAAACCGCGTAACTTTTCAAAATCCGCTACATCGCATATATAATTATAATCCCCAAGAGTGGGCTGTGATTTGGATATCAAAAACAAAGTATGCCCCTCTTTTTTGTATCGTTTAGCAAGCTCGGCACCTAAGCCGTTGCTTGCACCGGTGATGAGGATATTCAACTAGCTACCTATCTTTTGAGCTGATTAACTGTTTTTAGCATCTCATCACTTGTAGTGATGGCTTTTGAGTTGGCATCATATGCTCTTTGTGCAGTAATCAAATCGGTCATCTCCTCTACTAATTGCACATTACTCATCTCTACAAAACCTTGTCTGATTTGCCCTAGACCGTTAAATCCCGCAACCCCTTCGATCGGATCACCACTTGCATTGGTATTGATGTAGTTATTATCACCCAATGCGTGAAGTCCTGCTGGGTTGACGAAGTTTACCAATGTGATTTGTCCTATTTGAGATGCTTGTGTTTGTCCCGCTTGTAATACACTCACAGTCCCATCTGTCCCGATACTTACTTGCACAGCATCTGGCGGAATTACGATATTTGGTTTTAGCGGATAACCATCACTAGTTACCACTAGTCCGTTGGCGTCTAATTTGAAACTACCATTTCTTGTATAAGCAATATTTCCATCTGGTAATTGCACTTGAAAAAAACCATTTCCTGTAATTGCCAAATCTAGATTATTTCCTGTCTCTTTGAAATTTCCTTGTGAGAATAATTTAGTAACCGCTGTTGGTCTTACCCCAAGTCCTACATTAATCCCCGTCGGAGAAGTTGTAGTCGCACTTGTTGATGTCCCAGCGTATTCTAATGTTTGATAAAACAAGTCCGCAAACTCAGCTCTTTGTTTTTTGTATCCGATAGTATTTACGTTTGCGATGTTGTTTGAAGTTACGTCAATACTTGTTTGTTGTGCAATCATCCCTGTTGCTGCACTGTATAGACTTCTTAACATGTTCCTATCCTTAAGTGTGTTTTACGGAAAGGAAGCAAAAAGTATTCCGTAAATTATGAAAGTCCGAAAGATTTTTTGGTAAGTTGCATTCTGCCTTCTAGAAATTCCCAAATTCCATGGGTTCCCAAAATAGCTGTGAGCATACTCGCTAATATCCCAATTGCCATAGTAATTGCAAATCCTTTGATAGTCCCTGTCCCATAAGCAAATAGTGCAAAAGCTGCTATTAGTGTAGTGACGTTGGCATCGATAATCGCACTCATAGCATTTGCATATCCACCTTCAATTGCTTTTTTGATATTTACGCCTTCTCGCAACAATTCTCTAATTCTCTCGTTGATAATTACATTGGCATCTACCGCCATACCGACAGTAAGCACGATTCCGGCCATTCCAGGTAATGTCAAAGTTGCATTAAATAACGCCATAATCGCTATGATTAACACCAAGTTGGCAAACAAAGCAATATTGGCTACAATTCCAGCTACGTGATAATACCATGCCATAAATACCACCACTAGCAAAAATCCACTAGCCAATGCAATCATGCTAGCTTTGATACTATCAGCTCCCAAGCTTGGACCGACACTTCTTTTTTCTAGCAGTACAATTGGTGCTGGCAAAGCACCACTTCTTAGTGCAATTGCCAAGTCATGAGCTTCTTTGGCGTCTCCTACCGTGATTTGTCCGGCACCTCCACCAATCCTTTCTTTGATTACTGGAGCTGAGAGGACTTTGTTGTCAATTACGATAGCTAAATAATCTCCCACATGCTTACCTGTCCAATCACCAAATATTTTTGCACCTTGTGAATTTAGCGTAAAATTAATCACAGCTTGATTTGCTTGATTGTACCCCACTCTAGCATCTGTGATCATACTACCATCTAAAATAGGTAGTTCTTTTACGACATATTTTCTACCATTTTGTCCAAGTAAGATTTTATCACCGTATTTTTTGGCTTCTTGAGCGGTTGTAGGGTTGTGTTTGGTATCCACTTCCATTAGTTCTAAATGAGCGGCTGTTGAGATAAGCTTTCTAGCTCTATCTGCTTCTTCTTTGGTTTTGATCCCTGGTAGTTCTACTACGATTTTATCTTTTCCTTGTTTGGTTACACTAGGTTCACTAAGCCCAAATGCG
This sequence comes from Campylobacterota bacterium, assembly GCA_013153685.1. Classification (GTDB taxonomy): domain Bacteria; phylum Campylobacterota; class Campylobacteria; order Campylobacterales; family JAADDX01; genus JAADDX01. The sequence goes on from JAADDX010000060.1 coordinate 10,904, forward strand.
TTTAATCTGCTTCTAATTGTTTGGATAGCTTGTTCTATCGCGTTTTGTTTGGTGGCTTCAATCTCTTTTTTAGTTAACGTTAGAGTATAGATAATCTCATCATCTTTTTTTTGTTTTGTGATTTTAAATCCAGCAAGGATTTTGAGTTGTTCATCCATTTTTTTCTCATCATCTTTATCAAGTAACGTAAATTTGATAGAATTTCCATCCGTAGTAATATCGTCTGTGTATAGTTCGTTTTTTTGAGCAATATATCTGATAGTAGCCGCTGCTACTTTGAGTTTTGATTTGATAGCTTCATCGGTCTTTACACCCAAAAGAAGATACATCCCACCTTGTAAGTCAAGACCCAATTTGACTTTTGGTCCTTTGGAGTTGGTAAAAGTCGGGATAGAAAAAGCTATCCCAAAAAGTAAAGCTAGGATAAATATCACTAATCTATAACTAATCTTCATCATCTAACTTTCTTGCAATAGCGTCTTTTGTGATTTTTACTTCTACGTTGTCGTTGATTTTGGCTTTTATGAAATCTTCTTCATTTTTGATAACTTCTGCGATAATTCCCCCTGCGGTTACTATTTTGTCACCTTTTTTGAGTGCCTCTACCATTTCTTTGTGTTTTTTGGCTTGTCTTTGTTGAGGTAAAATTACCAAAAAATAAAAAATAGCAAATAAAATAATAAGAGGCATTAATGATGCTATAAGTCCTGGTTGTTGTGCTGCTGCTTGATTCATCTTAATCCTTTGTGAAGTTTTTGAGGTGTTATTTTAACATAATTTTTTAGTTTTGATTAATAATTTCATCAACACCGTCAAAAAAATCACAAATATCCACATTCAATAATTTTGCAATTTTTGCAAGTTGTGTAATATTGAAATGTTTTTTGTTTTTATATAGCTCCCCCAGCGATATAACACTTACGGACTTATATCCCAAATTCAAAGCCAAATCCAACTGCGATAAACCGTGTTTTTCTCTGATTGTTTTTACATTTACGCCTATTTGTTGGTAAATTTTATCTATTTGTGCTTGCTCTAAATTCATGCAGTTGCCCCAAATTTTATTTTATTTCTACTTTACAGTAACAAGTCTATTATGATATAATGCGTTTTGCAATTTACTATAGTAATGTAAAATTGATTCGAATCAATGACATCATTAGTAAAATTTGCGATAATTATAAAAATCATAAGAAGCAATTATATACTCCCTATGCAAGTGGTGTGGGATTATAGATTTGTTTCTTTATCAAAGGAGACTTTTATGTTTTTTAAGGCTAGTAAAAACGATGATGAGTTAGAAGCTTTGCAAGCACAAATCAAGCAGCTCAAAGCCCAAAATAGTTCTTTGTTAAAAGAAAACGAAGAATTAAAACAGGCTATTAAAAAAAATGAGCTTGTATTAGAAGAAAATAAGCTTAAAAATATTTTGCTTGATAGTCTCTCAAGTGGTTGTGAGGAAGGGTTGGTGAGTTTGCAAAATTCTCTAAAAAGCAATATCGATTTTACCAATGAAGTATTGGATAAGAACAATCAAAATTGGAGAACGATAGAAGATATTCAAAAAAACACCGACACCCTTTTTAATAACGAAGTATTCTTAGATATCTCTAACAATCTTCACACAAATGCTCAAAATCTAAATAGCTCAGTAGAAGATATCTCAAGTATCATCACTCTAATTAAAGATATTGCAGACCAAACTAATCTCTTAGCACTTAATGCAGCTATTGAAGCAGCAAGAGCAGGGGAGCACGGTAGAGGGTTTGCGGTAGTTGCGGATGAGGTAAGAAAGCTAGCAGAGAGAACACAAAAAGCCACAAATGAAGTAGAAGTATCTATCAATACCCTCAAACAAAATTCAAGTTTGATGAGTGATGATAGCGATAGATTAAAAACAGAGACCGATTTGTCTTTTGATAATCTTGAGAAATTCAAACATACCTTGTCGGAATTATCGCAAAATTTTGCTATTATCAATGAAGATATCTCTAAAATCGCTAACAAATTGTTTGGAAATATCTCAAAGACGGATCACGTGTTATTCAAAGTACAAGGATACAAGGCGGTATTTGGCAATGCAAATAACGTAGTCTTAAGTGATGAGAATAGCTGTAGATTTGGTAAATGGTATGAGACTGAAGGTAAGAAACTATTTGGTAACACCAAAGAATATCAAGAAATCAAGCAACCTCACATCGAAGTGCACAAAAACATCAGCGATGCGGTAGAGTGCGTAAGGACTGGGACATGTTTGAGTGATATTAATCATGTCGCGACTTTATTTAAACAAGCAGAAGAAGCAAGTAAAAAATTGTTTGATTTGTTGGATAGGATGATGTAAATGGGTGAATTTTTGATATAATTCTTTCAAAAAAGGATTGTATTTTGTTTTTTTCATCAAGCTCTACAGAATCACAAATACAAAATGTTACTTTATCTCAAATAGAGAAATTTTTTACCAAATTATATGAGGAGCACAATATCTTTATCGATATTTCCACCTCATTTCCTACAGTGATTGGATTTGATTATGAGAGTTTCAAAAGCAAGATTATGAATATTGTCTCACCAAATGATACGGTGTTGTTGGATTATCAAAATGATTTTGTTATTGTGAATATTAATGGCAATATTATCAAATTTGGAGCAACACAAATCCAAGATCCAATAGAGCCTCTTAGTATGTCTCATCTTAATATAGGGATAATTACTTCTAAAAAAGAATTTGAACATACCAAGAAATATTTTCAATATCACAAGGCGAATTTGTTTTTGGTGGAAGATATTAGTGATTTGGTGGTGTATGATATCAAATATCTTCTAATGCCACTAGATAAAGAACAATACCTAAAATTCGCAAGAGAAAATAATATCCACACGATGTTTCTATCTCGTGTTACTACCAAGGATTTTTCGTATGTTGCCATGCCTTTGTTGCCAACTAAAGTTATGGAGTTGCTTAAGTATTTGGACGAATATGCCAATGACAAAGCAAAAGTGTTAATCATTGAAGATAATCCTACTATTAGATGGGTGCTTACTCAATATTTGCAAAAGCAGGATTTTATAGTTCACACGGCTAATAACGGGCAGGATGGTTTGGATATGTTTAGAAGAGATAACTTTAATCTCATATTTGTGGATGTCACACTACCTATCGTGGATGGGTATGAAACAATTGAACAAATTATCTCTATTATGCAAAAATCCAAAAAAGTTCCTATTATAGCCCTAACAGATACACAACAAACCGTATCGGGAGTGGATGGGTATTTGCAAAAACCTATCGATGAGGGTGAATTGAATCTATTATTAAATACTATCCTCCAAAAACAAATTCATGTGATTATCAATACCAAAAAGTTATTTAAAATGGTCTTTATCAAGAAAGTATTAGCCCTATTTGACGTATATAATATAACTTATTATTATAATTCTTCAAACATCAGACTGAATAATAGATATCGTAACATTATCGTAAGCGATGAGGAAATTGAGTTTGATCAGATAGTGGATATTACCGATGTTTTCGAGGGTTCAAGGACACTTGTGAAGATCATATAAACCATCTTATTCCCCCGTTTGCTGTGTTAATATTTTATTTTGCTATGCTTCATAAATATAAATAGTGTCAAAAAAGTGCTTCTTTATAATAAAATGTAATAATTTGCCTAAAAATTTTGTATCATTATAATAAGGAAAATTATCAAGTAAAGGAGATATGATGTCAAACATGAACAGAAGAGAGTTCCTAAAAACGACAGCGGCAGTAGCAGCAGCATCTGCAGCAGGGCTTAGTGTTCCAAGTGAATTAGAAGCAGCTTCAAGAAATGCTGAGGCTAGTTGGCAGTGGGACAAAGCTGTATGTAGATTTTGTGGGACTGGATGTGGTATTATGGTAGCTACGAAAGATGACAAGATCGTAGCGGTAAAAGGTGACCCAAAAGCACCGGTAAATAGAGGTATCAACTGTATTAAAGGTTACTTTAATGCTAAGATCATGTATGGAAAAGACAGACTTACAGAGCCTCTCTTGAGAGTGAATGATAAAGGTGAATTTGATAAAAACGGTAAATTCAGACCGGTTAGTTGGAAAAGAGCTTTTGATGAGATGGAAAAACAATTCAGAAAAGCTTACAAAGAATTAGGACCGACAGGTGTAGCTATTTTTGGTTCAGGGCAATACACAATCCAAGAAGGATATGTAGCTGCTAAGCTAATGAAAGCGGGATTTAGAAGTAATAATATCGATCCAAACGCAAGACACTGTATGGCAAGTGCCGTTGTTGGGTTTTATCAAACATTTGGTATTGATGAGCCAGCGGGATGTTATGATGATATCGAACTTACTGATACGGTTATCGTATGGGGAGCAAATATGGCAGAGATGCACCCAATTTTATGGGCGAGAGTAAGTGATGCGAAACTTAATAATCCAGATAAATATACTATTGTGAATCTATCTACTTATTCAAACAGAACATCAAACTTGGCTGATATGGAAATAATTTTTAGACCAAATACTGATTTAGCGATTATGAATTACATCGGTAGAGAAATCGTAAAAAGAAATGCAATTGATTGGGATTTTGTTAAAAAACATACAATTTTTGCTACAGGAACAGTTGATACTGGATACGGTATGAGAAATCCAAACAACCCTCATGTAACTGCTAAAGAAAAACAAACAGTTAAAAAAGAAATGGCAAAAAAAGTAACAAAAGAAGAAGCAGTAGCTCTTAGTGGAATTGGTAAATGGAAAGAGGGTGATACTATGCAAATGAAGCATAGAGCTGGAAAAGCACCTTTTTGGCATTGGGAAATTACTTTTGAAGACTTCAAAAAAGGAGTTGAGCCATATACACTTGAATATGTAGTAAGTGTAGCAAAAGGTGATCCAGAAGAGAGTGATGAAGAATTTGCAAGAAAACTTAAAAAACTAGCTGATTTATATATTGAAAATAATAGAAAAGTAGTATCATTTTGGACTATGGGATTCAACCAACACGTAAGAGGAAGTTGGATTAATGAAATTGTTTATATGGTGCATATGTTACTTGGAAAACAATCACTACCAGGAAGTGGAGCATTCTCACTTACAGGACAACCAAGTGCGTGTGGAACAGCGAGAGAAGTAGGGACATTCGCACACAGATTACCAGCTGACTTATTAGTAGCGAATCCAAAACACAGACAAATTTCTGAAAAATTATGGAAAATTCCTCACGGGACATTAAATGGTAAAGTGGGAAGCCATTTTGTAAAAATTATGAGAGATATGGAAGATGGTAAAATCAAATTTGCTTGGGCTCAAGTAAATAACCCTTGGCAAAATACTGCAAACGCTAACCACTGGATTAAAATGGCAAGAACAATGGATAACTTTATTGTAGTAAGTGAAGTGTATCCAGGGGTATCTGCAAGAGTAGCAGACTTAATCTTACCGGTAGCTATGATTTATGAAAAATGGGGAGCTTATGGAAATGCTGAGAGAAGAACTCAACATTGGAGACAACAAGTAACGCCTCCAGGACACGCTATGCCGGATATCTGGACTATGTTTGAATTCGCAAAAAGATTCAAATTAAAAGATGTATGGTGTGAACAACCAATGCCAGGTGGTAAAAAACTACCAAATGTATTAAAAGCAGCAAAAAGAATGGGATATTCTGAAAATGATACATTATTTGATGTGCTATTTAATAGAAAAGAATATCATAGAAATTACAAATGGCCAGATCCAATTGCTAAAAACCCACAAACAGGTAGAATGCATAAAAATACTGAAGCAGCTGGTGATGGAAGAGAAATTTTAGATGGAAGCGGAAAACCGTTTAAAGGATATGGATACTTCGTGCACAAAGCTATGTGGGAAGAGTATAGAAAATTCGGTGTAGGTCATGGACACGACTTAGCTGATTTTGATACTTATCATAAAGTAAGAGGACTTAGATGGCCGGTTGTAAATGGAAAAGAGACTAAATGGAGATTTAATGTAGATTATGATCCATACGCAAGAAAACATGCTAAAAAAGGTGAAAAATTTGCATTCTATGGTCCACTTCTTAAAACAATTAAAATCGGTGATTTAAAAGGACCTAAAAAAGAAAAAGGAAAAATCCATCTTGCAAATAAAGCAAAAATCTTCTTTAGACCATTTATGGTACACCCAGAAGATCCAAAATATGATACAGATGGATACAAATTCTGGCTATGTACAGGTAGGGTGCTTGAGCATTGGCATAGTGGAACAATGACTATGAGAGTTCCAGAGCTTTATAGAGCAATGCCAGAAGCACTTTGTTATATGAATCCAAAAGATGCAAAAGAGCTTGGATTAAAAGATGGTGATTTAGCTGTGATTGAATCAAGAAGAGGAAAAGTTAAAGCAAGAGTTGAGACAAGAGGTAGAAATAAACCACCAAGAGGATTAGTATATGTTCCTTGGTTCGATGAAAAAGTATTGATTAATAAAGTGTGCTTAGATGCGACTTGTCCAATGTCTAAAGAAACAGACTACAAAAAAGCAGCGGTTAAAATTTCTAAAGCATAAGGATTTTAATGGATAAAAGCAGAAGAAGCTTCATCATAGGACTCGCACAAGCCGCAGCCGTTAGTGCCGTAGGTGGAACGCTTGTAGGAGGTTATGTCAAAGAAAACAAAGACAAGCCTCTTACACTTCGTCCACCAGGGGCTTTAGAGGAAGATGAATTTTTAAAGACTTGTATTCGTTGTGGGCTTTGTGTTGAAGCGTGCAATACAAGAGAAAATATCAACATCGTAGATGGTGTGAAAAAAACTACGTTGCAATTAGCAAGCACGTCTGATGATGTGCCAGTAGGGACGCCGTTTTTTATAGCTAGAACAAATCCATGCTATATGTGTGAAGATATTCCTTGTATGTACGCATGTCCTACAAAAGCTCTAACTCCGAAAATGTGTCAAAACGATAAGGGTGAAGTAGCGATTGATTATGCCAAAATGGGTGTAGCAGTAATTGATCCAAGCAGTTGTATTGCCTATTGGGGGCTTCAATGTACGGCTTGTTATAGAGCTTGTCCAGAGCTTGATAAAGCCATTACTATTGAGTGGAGAAAAAACAAAAGAACCGGAAAGCATGCTTATAGAATCCCAATAGTGCATCAAGATGCGTGTACTGGTTGTGGGATGTGTGAAGAAGCATGTGTGACCCAAAAAGCGGCTATTAAAATATTCCCAAGAGATGTCGTGCTCGGAAAAGCGGGCGATAGATATGTAAAAGGTTGGGATAGCAAAGACCAACAAAGAGTCAAAAATGCATCCACTCATACCACCACCCAGACTAATAGGAGTAAATTAAGTGCGATTGATAATCTAAATAGTGGAGTAAAATGGGATGAATAAATATCTTATATTAAGAAGGATTACTCAAATTACGATATTGTTATTGTATTTTAGTGCAAATTACTATGGGTGGAAAATCCTTCAAGGAAGTTTGAGTTTTTCTTTGTTTTTACAAAAGATTCCATTAACAGATCCATATGCACTATTGCAAATGCTTTTTGCAGGTGCTGCTATTAGTATGGATATGATAATTGGAGCGGTTATTATCGCACTATTTTATGGAGTTATTGGTGGTAGAGCGTATTGTAGTTGGGTGTGTCCGGTAAATATGGTAACTGACCTTGCTGGATATCTAAGACGAAAGTTGAATATTGACAAAGACGCACGTCGATATCTAATCTCAAGAAAATTTAGATATTGGGCATTTGCTACTTTACTTATCGTTTCTTTTGCGACTGGTGTTGCTGCTTTTGAATTTATTAGTCCTATTGGTATTTTAACTAGAGGGATTGTATTTGGTATCGGATTTGGATGGGTATTTATTTTAGCAATCTTTTTGTTTGATTTGTTTGTCATCAAAAACGGTTGGTGTGGGCATATGTGTCCTTTGGGAGCGATGTATTCGGTAATTGGGAGCAAAAGCATTATTAGAGTAAAACATGATGCTGATGCTTGCACGAACTGTGGCGAATGTAAGAAGGTATGTCCAGAGAAAGATGTATTAAATCCAATTATCCATAAAAAGAGCGATTTTATTAGTGGCATTGAATGCACTAATTGCGGTAGATGTATTGAAGTGTGTAATGATAATGCACTGAAGTTTAGTATAAGAAATTTTATAAAAGGAGATAACGATGAAAAAGTTACTAATTAGTAGTAGTATTGTAGCAATGTTGTTTGCAGGACAATATGATATCACAGGAGTAAGAGAAGCTCCACTTACAGCAGGTAGTCAAAATTTACCTCAAATTCAATATAACAAAACAGCACCGGTGCCTGGACAAGTGAAAAAATATAAAAAATCATTTGTAACTGCACCTCCAATGATCCCTCATGATATCGAAAACATGGTTCCTATCAAAATCGGAAAAAACGAATGTTTAGGATGTCATATGCCTCAAACGGCAAAAGCGATGGGAATTACATCAATTCCAAAAGATCACTTTGTAGATAATTTTGACAAAAACAAAAAAACACCAAGAATTGCGGGAAGCAGATACAATTGTACACAATGTCATGCTCCTCAAACAACACTAGATCCAGTAGTAGAAAACAAATTTAAAAGCTTAAGAAAATAATGAGCAGATTCTTCAAGAGGGTAACCCCCTCTATATTTCCTCCATACTTTAATTCCAAGTCAGATTTTGATAAATGCGTGCAATGTGCTAGTAAGGATTGTATTCAAGCATGCCCAGAATCTATTTTGGTGATTCAGGATGATAGAGTAGCTATTAATTTTGCCAATCGAGGCTGTACATTTTGTGATGAGTGTGCTTTGGCTTGTGAAATGGGTGTATTGACTCTAGAAAACAAAAAACCAAAGCTAAATTGTGAAATTATCATCAATCCCAAAGCATGTATTGCATGGCAAAATACCGTGTGTTTTAGCTGTCAAGATGTGTGTATTGAAAGGGCTATCGATTTTCATGGTATGTTTAATCCTATCATAAACGAAGAAAAGTGCACTTCTTGTGGATTTTGCGTAGGAGTATGTCCAGCAGATGCAATTCATGTGGCAATACGTTAAATCTCAATTTCCCCAAACATACTTACCGTGATGGTTTGATTAAATAGTTTAAATAAATTCATTAGTTGATGGTCTAGATTCTCGGTATAGCTCTTTAAAAAAAACGTATCAGCCCTTTCCTTATCAAAAAGCCAAATAAAAGACTTTTCTTTGCGACTTACCAATTTGTAAATATTGCTATCTTCTTTGCCTATATACCAATATTTGTAGTTTTCCTTAAATGTAATATCTAACATATCCTCTATCATATCCAAATATTCTGTTTTATTGGTTTTATGTGAATAGGGGATAAAGTTCATAAGAGAGTATACCGGTACAAATGGTCTATTGTTTTTGATGGAGTTGATGTTGTTAATGATGTAGTAATTAAACCAATCCCTTTGTCTATCTGTAACCACCAAAAACGGAGTGCCTTGCATTAGATGAGAGATAGCCTCATCACACAAAGGCGTCCATTCATAAATCCTCTCACTAAACCAGCTATTAAGAGACTTATCCTTTTTGACAGTCTCTTTTGTCCATGTTAGTATATCCAATTACTTATCCAGTTCATACGCGGCATGCAATGCTCTTACTGCTAATTCACCGTATTTTTCATCAATTACCATCGAGATTTTAATCTCACTTGTGGAAATCATCTGGATATTGATATTTTCTTTTGCCATCGTATCAAATGCTTTTGCTGCAATACCGCTGTGAGATTTCATACCAACCCCAACAACGCTTACTTTAGCAATTGAATCATCGTAATTAATCTCATTACTTCTATTTTCAAAATCTTGCATTACACTTTTGGTCATCTCAAGTTCTGTAGCAGGCACTGTAAAAGTCACATTTGCTTGCCCATCATGCCCAACATTTTGTATAATCATATCTACGTTGATTTGTTTATCTGCTAATTTATTAAATAACTCCGCATTAATCCCTGGTTTATCCTCAAGTCCAAATACAGTAACTCTTGCTTGGTTTTTATCAAGTGCTATTCCGCTAACTAATACTTTTTCCATATCTTTACTTTCCTTTGTAATTAGTGTTCCTTCGTTATCGGTTTCTTTAAATGATGATTTGACTAAAATGTCTACATTTAGCTTCTTAGCAAGCTCAACTGAGCGTGATTGCATAACCTTAGCACCCAAACTAGCTAATTCTAGCATTTCGTCGTATGATATCGTTTTGAGTCTTTTTGCTTTTGGTTCAATTCTTGGATCGGTCGTATAAATCCCATCCACGTCGGTATATATTTCGCACACATCAGCATCTAACGCTCCGGCAATAGCCACAGCCGTCAAATCACTCCCACCTCGTCCTAGAGTGGTTACGTCACCGTTTTCATTTATCCCTTGAAATCCGGCAACTACTACTATCTTACCTTCTTTTAGTTGTTGTTGCATAGGTTGTGGGTCTATGCTATCAATTCTTGCTTTTGTATGATGAGAATCGGTCTTAATCCCAGCTTGCCTTCCCGTCATAGCAATAGCTGGATATCCCATCTCATTTAGTGCGATACTTAAAAGTGCCGATGTTACCCTCTCTCCTGAGCTCACTAGCAAGTCAACCTCTCTTTGTGGAGGATTTTTGCTAAAATGTCTAGCGTAATCTAGGAGCTTATTTGTCTCTCCACTCATTGCAGAGACGATAACTACTACATCATTTCCCTCTTTTGCTGTTTTTGCTACTTTATTTGCTACGTTTTGAATCCTATCCAAATCACCTACACTAGTTCCGCCATATTTTTGAACAACCAACATTATAAATATCCTTCTTTTTTAAAATATTGCAATACAGTTTTGTATACTGGTCTTTTGAAACTATTGATATATTTATAAAAGTCTCTTAAACCAACAAACTTATAATCATCAAATTCCGGTATTTTCGTATGTAAATTAATTTTCGCCGACGGTTTTAGTCTAACCAAAAAATATTTTTGTCTTTGTCCGGCATACGGTTTCATTTTTTGAGCGACTTTCTCCGGAAAGTCGTAACTAATCCATTTTGGCATTTGTGCTATGATTTCCACTTCATCAGTGCCTATCTCTTCCTTTAATTCTCTAAAAAGTGCTTCTTTTGGAGTTTCTCCTTTATCAATTCCTCCTTGTGGAAGTTGCCATACATTATTTAAATCAACTCTTTTAGCAATCAATATTTCCACTTTTTCGGGATATCTTGGAGAGAGAATTATGGCAGCCACATTTGGTCTATAAATCTTCTCAGCCATATCTCTACCTTTTTTTGTAAGAATTATAACATAAATTGCATAAATAATAAAAAAATCTTCTTTGAAACATACAAAATGTTCATTTTTTAGTATAATACATTAAAATTTCGCAAAAAAGGATTAAAAATGGAACATGCCATAGAAGCGATTAATATGACCCATTCTGTATTTGGATGGATTGTATTTGGAATCTTTGTATTTGGGTATTTCTTTATCGCATCAGAGGAGAAATATCGTATAAACAAGGCAAAGCCTGCATTATTTATCGGGACGTTAATGTTTGTTTTAATTGGGGGGTATTACGCGATTAATGGATACGATACTACTCCTGTTCATCATGAGCTAGAGAAGTTGATACTAGAAATTGCGGAGATTTTCTTCTTCTTATTTGTAGCGATGACGTTTATCGAGACAATGATAGAGAGAAATGTATTTGAGGTATTAAAATATAAGCTTGTAAGCAAAGGATATAGCTATAAAAAGCTCTTTTGGCTTACTGGGCTTTTGGCGTTTTTTATCTCACCAGTAGCGGACAACCTTACAACCGCACTGATTTTATCGACAGTGTTATACACGATTGATAAAGAGAAAATGGATTTTTTAGTTCCTGGTGCGATTAATATCGTAGTAGCGGCGAATGCCGGTGGGGCTTGGTCGCCTTTTGGGGATATTACCACATTGATGGCATGGACTGCTGGAAAGGGACATTTTGTAGATTTCTTATATTTATTTCCAGCATCGTTTATAGGATGGTTGGTAACTGCGTTTTTACTTAGTCTATCACTACCAAAAGGGGAGCCATATTTCAATGCGAAATTGGCTGCACCTAAAATCAAAGACGGGGGAATGGTTGTGGTGTATATCGGTGTATTTACAATCGTATTATCGGTATTACTACATACATTTATGCACTTTCCGGCAATGTGGGGTATGATGTTTGGGTTATCTTTGCTTAAGATGTATACATACTTCCAAAAACAAAAAGCCCCAACCCAAGAACAAATTAATATTTATGCCAACATGGCACATGTAGAAAATGATACGTTGTTGTTTTTCTTTGGGATTTTGAGTGCGGTTGGTGCACTCCATTTTATGGGATTCTTGGAATATGTGCATGATATGTATGGTGCAGTTGGTAGCACCACAGCAAACGTAGCTGTTGGATTTATTAGTGCGATTATCGATAACGTTCCTGTGATGAGTGCGATATTAAAAGCAGATCCGAATATGGGTGTGGATGAATGGATGTTGGTAACTTTGACAGCCGGTATTGGAGGTAGTTTGATTAGCTTTGGTAGTGCGGCTGGTGTAGGTGTAATGGGTAGAATGAAAGGTATTTATACTTTTAATAGTCATATGAAATTTGCTTGGACTATTTTGGTAGGGTATTTTGTAAGTTTGGCTATTTGGTATGTACAATTTGAAATCCTAGGATTGTATTGATGAGAGCGGTTTGTATATTAAGTGGCGGTATGGATAGCACTACTGCTACTTATATCGCAAAAAATAGTGGTTATGATATAATTGCTGTGCATTTTAATTATCACCAAAGGACTCAACAAAGAGAATTACAAGCTTTTAACGATATTTGCGATGCTTTGGATATTGCTGATAAGTATGTAATTGATTTGGATTTTTTCTCTCAAATAGGTGCGAGTGCACTTGTAGATACTACGCTTGAAGTGCCGACTGATGGTTTAAAAGAGGGCGTGCCTATTACGTATGTTCCTTTTAGAAATGGGATTTTTTTATCGATTGCCGCTGCAATAGCGGAGAAGGAAAATGCTCAAGCTATGTTTATAGGTGTAGTCCAAGAAGACAGTAGTGGATATCCCGATTGCACAGAAGAGTTTATCGCTTCGATGCAACAAAGTATCAATCTAGGGACCAAAGATACCACACATATCAAGATAGAAACTCCGCTTATTCATCTCAAAAAAGAAGATATCGTCAAAAGAGCAATCCAAGAAGGGGTGAAATTGGAGCTTACTTGGAGTTGTTATCAAAACGAGGTAGAAGCGTGTGGAGTATGTGATAGTTGTCGCTTGAGACTTAAAGGATTTGAAAAAGCTGGTATTAAAGATTTGATAAAATACGAAGGAGTTTTATGAAACTACATACGATACTTGCTATAGGAAGTGGCGGTTTTGTAGGTGCTGTATTAAGAAGTTATGTATCTGGTTTGGTAAATAAACATGTAGCTCACAATATCCCTTTTGGGACGTTGAGTGTCAATTTGCTTGGAAGTTTTGCGTTGGGGAGTTTGTTTGCTTATTTTACGTACACTACTATATTCTCGCCCACAATAAAATCATTCTTATCAACCGGTATCATGGGAGCTTTTACCACTTATTCCACATTTGCGGTGGAGAGCTTTTTTATGATAAATGGAGGAATGTATGTTACGGCATTATCTAATATGATGTTAAATGTATTTGGGACGGTTATTATGGCTGGTGCTGGATTTAAGATGTTTGAAGCGATATTAAAATGAGAGAAAATATCGCTTCTTTGCCACCTTTACATTTTAGAGGATGTGGTGAATGTTGTGCTTGTTGTGAGGGTAAATTTATTTTAGCTCCTTTGATTGTGGAGGATTTTAAACAAGTTTATCGATATTTTGATATTCGGGCTGTAGTGTTGGATGAAGAGGTAATACCGGTGATGATATTAACTGATGGAAATAGTTGTAAGTATTTGCAAGACTCAAAATGCACCATCTATCCAAATAGACCTCCGGCATGCAAAATCTACCCTTTTTCTCCGTATTATGACGAAATCTTTATAGACGTGTCATGCCAAGCGGTGGGTGTGGATGGCAAGAAATTGCCAGCTAGCAAAGAGGAGATATTACAAAGCGAGTTTTTTGATGAACGATTGATTGATTTTGCTCGCAAAAGGCAGCAAACTATTTTGCGTATGAAAAATGTGGAGTTAACTTTTGAGAGGGAATTGCATGGTATTAAGATATATACTTTTGATTATCAAAATATGTTAGGGGTTGAGGATGAAGACTAAACAAAAGAGTGTGAGAGTTTTTGAGATTGTAAGTAATAATTATGAAAAAGTAACCAATTTTATCGAAAAGAAGGGTATTTTGCTCAAAAGATTTTTGTTGGTTATTAAAACAGACAACAAAGATATTATAAACTATTTCCAAGACAAACCTTATGAAGTGCGATTTGTAAAGCCCGATTTTGATGGCAGTGATGAGGTTATTCAGATAGAGGATGAAGAACAATCATCATCAACTACTAATGTGGAAGTTAATACGGTCGATAATGCAGATGTAGGGTTGCAAAAAACCGAAATTTTTGATAGAATTATAAGAAGCGGAAGTGAGATTAGAAGCACGAACAAGCTAGTATTCCTCCAAAAAATCAATGCCGGTGCAAAGGTATATTCTACTCAAGAGATAGAAATTTTTGCCGGAGTAGAGGGTGATGTGGTGTGTGATGGTGAATATATGATTGTAAAGCAAGCAAAAGAGAATAAGATTATATTCCAAAATGAAACTTTACCGGCTATTAATAAATTATCATTTATTTCAAAGCATGGAATTAAGGAATTAGAATGAAACAAAGGACTATACAACAACCAGTAGAAAGTATCGGAATCGGTTTACATAAAGGGTTGCCTGTAACATTGAGATTGGAGCCTTTAGAAGATGATATGGGGATTGTATTTTATAGAAAAGATAAAGCAGTTTCTATTGAACTAAATAAAGATTTTGTCGTAGATACGCAAATGGCGACTGTGATAGGTAAAAACGGTGTAGTAGTCTCAACTATCGAGCATTTAATGAGTGCTATTAGTGCATTTGGGATAGATAATCTAAGAATCGTGATTGATAATGATGAAGTGCCTATTATGGATGGTAGTAGTATTAGTTTTTGTTTGCTACTCAAACAAGCCAAGATTCGCACGCTACAAAAGCCCAAAAAATTTCTAAAAATCAAATCAAACGTGGAAGTTAAGCATGATGGAAAGTATGCTAGAGTATTGCCAAGTGATGATATTGTTTTTGATTTTAAAATAAATTTCAATCATCCGGCTATAGGGGAGCAACACTTGGTATATAACTTTTCTACTCAAAGCTATATAGAACAGATTGCCAAAGCACGAACATTTGGATTTTTAAAAGAGATTCAATACCTAAGAAGCCAAGGATTGGCATTGGGTGGTAGTTTGGATAATGCCATCGTATTGGACGATAAGAAAATTCTTAACGATAATCTAAGATATGATGATGAGTTTGTTAGACATAAGATTTTGGATGCGATGGGTGATATGAGATTGTTAGGATACAATTTTATCGGTCGATACGAGGCATCTGCAAGTGGACATTATCTCAATCATCTATTAACCAAAAAAATATTCTCTAGCGATGCTCATTATGAGATTGTAGAATTTGTGGATGAAGTTAAAGAGTTTGAGTTTGCTTATGGATATTGATGTTGTAGTGATTCCTATAGCTTCTCCGATGTTGATTGGACTATACAAAGATAAAAAATTATTTCAGACATATACTATCTCTGCTAAGACAAGCGATGCTTTGCCGGAGATATTTCATACTCTTTTGGATACTTATAACATCAAAAATATCATATACGTAAACGGTCCGGGTAGTTATATGGCTATTAAACTTGCTTATATTTTTTTTAAAACATTGCAAATCACAAACGGTATTGAGATATTTGCTGTGGATGGATTTTATTTTAATGATAATCAACCAATAAAAGCACTCGCTAAGAAGTCGTTTGTCAAATCAAACGGTGAAATTGTGTTGAGTGACGATACGCCAAGTAGTACGTTCAAATTGCCTCAAACGTTAAATTATCAAGATTTTAATACCGATATTGAGCCTTTGTATGTATTGGATTGTATAAACTAAGAAAGGATGTAAGTATGATTTATAGTCATGATATACCGAGTGAAACGAAATTGTATTTTGGTAAGAGAGCCAAACTAAAACGGGAAATAGAAGCTGTAAGTGCGGAGGTATTTGAAAATAATGAATTTGATGAGATAGTCACACCTTATTTTTCATATCATCAACAAGAGGCATTGGATAACGTCCAATTAATCAAACTAAACGATCCTTACAACAAGGATTTGACATTGCGGGGGGATAGTAGCGTAGATGTGATTCGTCTGATTATTAAAAGACTCAAATCAAATTCAAAAAAATGGTTTTACATCCAACCGGTATTTAGATATCCTACAAAAGAGATCAATCAAATCGGTGCGGAAATTTTAGAGGGGGTGTTATACGAGGCTATTAAGCTAAATAAATTGCTTATGGATAAATTCAATATCAAACCAATCATCCAAATCTCAAATATCAAAATTATCCATATCTTAGAGAAAATGGGTATTAGTACAGAAGATTTACAAAAAGGGCATTTAGAAAACTTCGCCAAAATTGATTGGCTTAAACAGATGTCATACATCCACTCACTCCAAGATCTACAAGATTTGTCTATTTATCCAGAGGAGATTAGAGTGGAATTGCTCAAAATTAAGGATATTATTCAAAATTTGGATTTTGATGTGGTAATCGCACCGCTGTTTTATGCGAACTTCAACTACTATGATGGTATTTTTTATAGATTTTTCATAAACAATGTATTGTTGAGCATGGGTGGTGAATACGAGATCGAAGGGATAAGAGCGGTTGGATTTAGTATCTATACCGACAATGTAATTTCTTCTATTAGTAAGTGAGATTAAACATCACTTACTACTTTATAATCCGGATCGTCTTCTTCATAAGTACAATAAGGTCCGGCTTCTTTAAGCAATCTTTTACAATCTTTGCTTAGATGTCTAATGGTTAGTTTTTTGTTTGCATCTTTATATTTTTTTGTGATTTTATCTATTGCTTCTACTCCACTACTATCCATAACTCTAACATCTTTAAAATCCATAATTACTTCATCTGGATCATTATCGACATCAAAACTTTCTATAAAACTTCTAGTGCTTCCAAAAAACAAAGGACCATCAAATAAATATATCTTTTTATTTCCTTCCATTTGTGTTTTGTAATACACTCTTGCATGTTTCCAAGCAAATACCAGTGCAGAAATAATCACCCCAGCAATAACTGCTATTGCTAAATCAGCAAAAAATGTAATAATAGTTACCGTTATCAAAACAAAAGCATCCTCTTTTGGCATTCTTTTGATTTTATCAAGACTTGCCCATTCAAAAGTAGCGATACTTACCATAAACATAATTCCCACAAGTGCTGCTAATGGGATTTGTTCGATATATTTAGCTAAAAATACAACAAATAAAATAATCAAAATTGCCGCAGTAGCACTTGAGAGTCTTCCTCTACCTCCTGATGTATGATTAATTATAGTTTGTCCTATCATCGCACATCCTGCCATACCGCCAAACATACCACTTATACTATTCCCAGC
>JAADDX010000090.1 GCA_013153685.1 Campylobacterota bacterium
CAATCTCAATACCAGCTGCTGCAAGATTTGTTAAGTCTATTTTATTTCCATTATCGCTTCCTGTAAGAGTGTATTTTTCCGCTCCAGTTACATTTGTAGCATCAAAACTTCTATCGATTTCTGAGGCATTTGTTAGATTGATGTTTTCTACATTTTTGATATATCCATCAGTTCCAACTCCGCTAAATGTTCCTTTTAATGTTACATTTAATGTATCAATCCCATCTTTACCATCAATTTTATCTCCACTTACTAGTGTAGCTTCGCTGCTTAGTGATGATACTACACCATTGAATGTATCTGCTGCATCACTTCCAGTATATTCAGTCGTATCAGCTGATAATGTAACGTTCACTGGAGTGTAGTCTTGGATTTTTGCTTTTGCGTTATCGATACTTGCTGGATCATCTGTCACTACGCTGATGATTGAGTTGAATGCATCTTTATCAGCCGCGTCAAATTTACCATCTCCATTGATATCGTATGTTTTAATGCTATCTGCAGTATCTACTGCTGCTTGAACTTTGTTTTCAAATGCTTTTGCTGCTGCTTGAGCATCTGCATCATCTGCGTATGCCGCTAAATCACCTTCAAAATTTCCTGCAGCTACTTGGTCTGCTACGTAAATAATAGCATTTGCAACTTCACCAAGGCTTTTTCCGTTCATTACTTCATTTACCCAGTAGTTGATACCATCTGTGTCGTCTTCTTTGTTTAGAAGAGTTTTATACATTTCTGTAACGATACTTTTTACATTATCTTCATTTGTTAAATCACCATATGCTGGGTATACATCTGAATATTGAGCTGCTGCTGCTACCATGCTATTTGCTAATGTAGTAGCATCCCAGTTATTGTCTGTTGCTTGTTGTGTCCAGTAATCCAATCCATCTCCATCTGGAGCTCTATCGAACATTGCAATATATAATTTTGCAATTTGGTCTTTTGTTAAAGCCATTTTTTCTCCTTACATTTTTTTAGCCCGTAATCTAGGCTATATTTTTTGTCAGTGTAATTATACTATAAAATTTGTTAATTTTGTGTTAATTATTTGAAAAAATAGAAAAAATATGCTAAAGAGAGCAAAAATACGTCTCTTATAAGCAGATATAGTAGAAAAGAGGAGGAATCAAACGTCCGGTTCGATTCCTGTTTTTCTAAGTGTGTATTCTACGAATTTGTAGCTGATGATGATAATCACCGGCCACATGAAAAATAAAATCAATCCCCAAGTAGTATTTACATGTTGCACTTCCGGAGTGATTCCATTTGGTAATAATTTGTCAGAAGCAAAAAGAAAACTTCCGAAAAATACCATCAATAATGCTATAATCTTTCTCATTGCGTCTCCTTTAATATGCATGACTCTCTGGGTCTTCAAGCTCTTCTTTTGTGATTGGTCCGTCTTTTTTCATTTGATACCATACATACGCGATATATGCAAGCACCAAAGGCACAGCCAAACTCACACCTGTCATAACCCATAAAGTATTTTCACTACCAGATGAATTTTGGATAGTCAAACTACTTTGTAAATCAGCATAACTTGGATAGAATGCAGTTCCATTTAATCCAGCAAGAGTAAATACTACGATCCCGATTAATACTGCTCCTAATCCACTAAACCAGATACCTTTGTTGCTAGTCCCAAAGATTGACTTAGCAATACCAAGAAGGAATAGCACCGCACCGATACCAAATACGATCAGTTGAATAGCACCAAATGCTAATAAATTGTGTAAGTATTTGCTATCTTCAAGATATACTTTACCACTGTGAATATCGTATGCGTATCCTTTAAGAGTAAGTAATCCATACAATACCACTACTAAAGCTACCAAAAATACAACGAAACATTTTTTTGCAGTAGCTCTAATTCTCGCGATTAAATCAGCAAATTCATCATTGTCGATGTCGTTGATTAGCCATAAAGCACCAAGTAATCTCGCAATAGCGAAAATCAAGATACCAAACGCCAAGTTAAACCACGCTCCATGACTGAAATCAAGAGCCGCTTCAAGTCCTCTTAGGTTCATACCATCAGCAGCAGTTCCCCATTGTAATACTCTTGTAGTAGTATCGAAACTGAAGTTACTTCCAGTAAAGAATGTCCCTACTGCCGCACCAACCAAAATCATAGTCACAATACCATTGAAATAAAGGAATGCTTTGTAAGTCCCTTTACCGATAAGGTTGTTTGGATTATTGATGTATTCATACGATACCGCTTGTAATACAAATCCAAAAAGAATCAACATCCATACCCAATAAGCACCACCGAATGACACTGAATAAAATAACGGGAACGCTGCATATAACGCACCACCGAACATAACCAACGTAGTAAACGTAAGTTCCCATTTTCTACCAAGCGAATTGATCATCGCTCTTTCTTCTATTTCATCTTTTGCTACGTGAAATAATGACTGCCCACCTTGAACAAATGTCATTAATACAAACAATCCTCCAAGCACCGCTACGATAATCCACCAATAATTTTGTAAGATGAACATCGTATTTGGGTCATAAGTAGTTAATGTTCCTGTTATACCTGACCATTTTTCCATTAGTGAGCTCCTTTCGGTCCGTTTTTAACAACCGTAAATAACATTTTTAGCTCTGCGATTCCAAGAACAACGAATGCTGTTAAGAACATAAAGAATGTTGCTTGAACGTTTACTAAAGCTACTGGTGTTACTGATTTGAATGTAGGTAATACTCCAAATACAGTCCATGGTTGTCTACCAATCTCAGCACTCATCCATCCGAAACTTGTCGCAAGCCATGGTAACGGAACACTAAATAATGCCATTTTTTGCAATCCTGTGCTGTTCCAGTAAGTTCCTTTTGAGATAGCCGCGTAAGCTAATACGAACAATAAAATAAACCAGAATCCAAGTGCAACCATTAAGTGGAATGAGAAAAATGCTGGTGCAACCGGTGGGAATGCTCTATCTTTACCATTGTTTGGTAAATCAGCAAAATATCCATACCCCATAAGCTCTGCTCTTTCGATTTTGGTTCCATCTACGTTTGCAATAATTGCATGGAAATCTTTTTGAGCTGCATCCATAGCTGCTTGATCTCCTGCTTTTTTTGCTGCGTGATATTTGTGAAGATCTTCGATCGCTCTTTTACCTTCTGCTACTAATCTATCCCATGACCAGATTCCATATTTGTCATTTCCGTAAATTAAATCTTTAAGTCCTGGAACGAATGCATTAGGATCTCTTTTACCTAAGATAGATAATAATCCTGGAAGTGGGATCTCAAAACTAAATCCATCACCTTCTTTTGCGTTTTTAATCTCTTCTACGCTCAACGCTTTTGGGATACCAAACGCTACAATCGGAGCTGATTCTTGTCCTACTACAAGCCCTTCTAAAGACGCGATTTTAGTAGGTTGCGTGTTTGCTACTTCGTATGCGTGGTCATCACCGATCACTGCTACTGCAATTGATGCGATCAAACCAAACGCAGCCGCTACAGTCGCTGATTTTTTAGCGAATTCGATATGTTTTCCTCTTAGTAAGTATAAAGAAGAAATACCCAATACGAATACAGACGCCATTGTATACGCCGCAGTTACAACGTGTAAGAATTTTACTTGTGCTACTGGTTGTAAGATAAGTGATAAGAAATCAGTAAGCTCAAGTCTTGCAGTGTCTATATTGAATGTATAGAACGCACTTGTTGGGTGTTGCATAAATCCGTTTGCAATAAGGATCCATAAAGCAGATAAGTTTGAACCTGCTGCAAGCAACCAAGATGACATCAAGTGCACACCTTTACTAACTCTTTTCCATCCGAAAAATGCAATTGCTGCGAATGTTGCTTCCATGAAGAACGCAATCACACCTTCTACCGCCAATGGAGCACCGAATAAGTCTCCAACTACCCATGAGTATGTAGACCAGTTTGTCCCAAACTCAAATTCGTGAATAATACCTGTAGATAACCCGATAGCAAAGTTAATACCGAATAATAATTGCCAAAATTGTGTGATATCTTTCCATTCTTTTTTACCTGTTTTTACATAGATAGTCTCAAAAAATGCCACTACAAACGACATACCTAATGTAAACGGCACAAAAAAGAAGTGGAAAATTGCTGTCATAGCAAACTGAGCTCTCGCCCATTCCAGCATGTTATAATCAATTGCCATGCTATTCCTCCTTTTGTGATTTTTGTGTTGTAATTTGTGTAAGCTGATTAAGGTATAGTTCTTGTTGTTTGTCCTTAGGGACTACCTTGTCTACGGTAGGAAAGAAAAATACCTTAAGAATCACAAAAATTACAACCAACTTGATGATAATGATTAGCCATAGTTGCTTACCACGGCTTGATAGGTTCTTAAACCCATCTACATAAAACAACACGATTTTGTTAATCATGGCTTCCTCCTTAGAGGCTAACTGTAATTATACCTCATTTTTTTGATTTTTTAGGTAAAAAAATGAATTTTTTTTTCATTTTTCGCAAAATCATTGTATTTTTTGGACGTTTGGTTACAAAATGCACGACATAAAACAATCATCCAATTTACACTATACTTTCCTTGACAAGCGGTGTATATTTTTATATAATAAGCCTTCTATTTTACATTAATATAAAGGAATTTGGATGGACCCAAAAGAGATGGACCCAAAAGAGATGGAGAAATTATTACGCAAGTATGAAAAAAAGTTCAATAGATTAGATAGGATTATCAAACAAAGCGACAAACAACAATTACAAATGTACAAACTATACAACACCATCGAAGAACAAAAAAAAGAGATTGAGAGACTATACAAATATACCATAGACCAGCAACTCATCGCCAAATCAAAGCTTGAATCACTAATAGTAAACGATTTTGAAGATCAGACAGATATCATATTTAAAGCTTCTGATGTGTTAAGTGGGGATTATTATTCGATATTCAAACTCAAAAATGGTGATGCTTTGATATATTTGCTAGATGGGCAAGGGCACGGTGTATCGCCAGCACTCACTATCTTTGCTACCGCTACGAATATGTTGCAAATCTTAAACAAAGATGAAGCGATATCGTTTGAATATATCGTAAGATCACTATTTAGCGAAGTGAAAAAGTTTCTATCTAACTCAGAGCAAATCTCGTATTTCCTTATTCATGTGCCTGCTGATATGAAAAATATCAACTATGTAGGTGGTGGGATGTATCCTTTTTACGTGCGAATGCATAATGATGAAATTATCAAATTCAAAGCCAACAATTTACCGTTTTTAAGCTTCTCAGATATACCTACTATCGGGAAACATCCATTAGATGATAGACTAAAAAACCTCGTTTTATATACGGATGGGATAGTAGAAGAGCCGGATATCGACGTATCAAAATACCATCCGAAAAAAATCGTAGCCAATCCTTCGTTGATAGAATCGCTCAAAGAAGTAGTAGCCAAAAGTAGCTTCAACGACGACGTGACGTTGATACACTTCTACGACAAAAACTAACCAAAAAACCTCTCTATCTCCTCTGCTAGGAGATGATAATCTGTGATATGATTGACCTTTACTCTAAATTCATGTGCGTTTTTGTAGCCTTTGGAATACGTATGTAGGTGCTTGCGAAACAAAATCACCCCATATTCGCCATACCACTCGTACATTGCCGCCAGATGTGAGAGGATAATTTGCTGTTTTTGTGGAATGTCTATATCACGCTGAGTTTTAATCTCTTGGAATATCCATGGTTTGCCAATAGCACCTCGCCCGATCATCAGTCCGTCTGCTTGGGTGTATGCAAGCACTTCTTGGGCTTTTTGATAGGTAGTGATATCTCCGTTGGCTATGACTGGGATTTGGATGGCTTGTTTGATGCGAGCAATTTCGTCATAATTGGCATGCCCTTTATAGAGCTGTTTGACCGTGCGGGCATGTACACTTACAAGCATGGCACCATTATCCTCAACCACTCGTGCTATTTCCACACCGTTGGGAGTATCAAACCCTATACGCATTTTAACTGAGAAGATTTTCTTTTTGTGAGTAGTAGCGATAGTCTGGATAATGCTCGCAAGCAATTTCAAATCAGATAGCAAGTACCCGCCATACCCACTTTTGAGGGCTTTTTTGACTGGACAACCCACATTCAAATCTATCCCATCGATAAAATCGTATTCGTTAAGGATCTCAACTGCTCGCTTGGCTACTTGAGGAGTGTTAGCTGCAATTTGCACGGAATATTCATCTTCATTGCTATTTTTGGTGAGCATTTTGAGTGTTTTGGGGTCTTTGTGAGATAAAGCATTGGCATTAATCATCTCGCTAATAGTCCAATCCGCCCCGTATTCTTTGGCAACTTTCCGAAACGGCAAATCCGTATACCCAGCAAGCGGAGCAAGGGCTAATTTACAATTTAGCATTGATATACTCTTTGATATCTATTTTTTCTCCATGTTTTCTAAGAAGCAAATAGTATTCAAAAAACTTGATCTCATTACTACTTGCTATTTCCATCGCTTCATCTATCATTTCGTATTCGATGAGTAAATACACATACGGCACGATTTTGTCACGAAATAAATCGAGCAATTCTTGGGGATTGGTGATAGTTTGATAAAGCTGTTGGGCAATCTGGATATAATCCATATTTGGCAAATCAGATTTGTCTATCAGCTCTTTGAGCCTATTGCTATCTAAGTTGTTTAGGATGGTTTCTTTGGTAATAGGGTAATCATTAGCCAAAATTTCACTCACCGATGCTTTTTGTGATAAAAGCTGCAAGGCTTGTGGGCGTAGTGGTGTCTTGAGGGCTTCTTTGGCTGCTGATATATCGCCTTTGTTGATCTTGTTTTCTAGGTTTTTGAGTAACCATGGATTGTCTTTTGGGAGTTTGTATTTCTTCAGATTCACCACCTCCCCTTCTTGGAGCTTTTGCAAATCTTCTAGAAATTCTAGATTTTCGATTTTGCGAGGTTTAATTGATAATCCCTCGATACATTCAACAAACGCTTCAATAGTGGTAAGTTCTTTGATAGGAAATATTTTGTCTTTGTATAAAATGCGATTTTGGATATTTTGACGAATATTTTTGATATCTTTTTTGATATTGTTACTAAAACGGTAATTTCGCCATTTCTCCACACTAAAATATACAATCGACACTAGATACAACACTGTCATAAAAATCATAACCCACACGGCATTTAAAAATGTAAATTGCATATTCATAATCTCAAATGTAGTAGAATCGTTTGTATTAATATAAGTAAATAGCCCAACCAAAACAATAAGTAATATGGAAATAAAAGTATATCTTTTCATACACATCCTTTTTTTGTAATTATACCAAAAATCTCCAAACTATCGAATCAAATATTGCAACTACAAACAAACAATAAGCATAAAAAGCACAAAAACACAACAACCAAAACACTATTTGAAAAAAAGATATAAAACTACGAGAAAAAAGCAGCATTGAACCACCATTCACTAAAGAAGCATAAAAAAAGAGTGATTATAATTGTTTAGCAGGGGCTTACTTTTCCACACCCGGAAGGTGCAGTATCATCAGCGCTGAGAGGCTTAACTTCTTGGTTCGAAATGGAACAAGGTGTTGCCCTCTCGCTATACCCACTAAACAAATATAATCACTCTTTGAAAATTAGTTGTTAAAAGTCTTGTCAGAATTAGAAAGTCAAACGGACAATTAGTATTGGTCAGCTAAATGCATTACTGCACTTACACCCCC
>JAADDX010000012.1 GCA_013153685.1 Campylobacterota bacterium
TTATCGGATTTAAAGGGCTTGATAGAATTGAGATTGATGAAGCTGAAGCTGGGGATATTGTAGCGGTAGCTGGATTTGGTTCGGTAGATATTGGAGATACTTTGTGTGATCCAGAACATGTAGAAGCTCTTGACCCGCTTCATATTGAAGAACCGACACTTAGCGTAGTGTTAAGTGTAAATGATTCGCCACTTGCTGGGACTGAAGGGAAGCATGTAACTGCAAATAAAATCAAAGACAGATTACTCAAAGAAGTTGAGACAAATATCGCTATGAAAGTAGCCGAACTTGGTGAGGGGAAATTTAAAGTAAGCGGTAGAGGTGAACTTCAAATCACTATTTTAGCCGAAAATATGAGAAGAGAAGGGTTTGAATTTTCTCTCTCAAGACCGGAAGTTATCGTAAAAGAAGAAAATGGAGTGCATTTAGAGCCGTTTGAATATGTAGTAGTAGATGTGCCTGATGAGTATAGTGGGGCTGTGATTGAGAAACTTGGGAAGAGAAAAGCGGAAATGAAAGCGATGAATCCTATGGCTGATGGATATACAAGAATTGAATTTGAAATCCCTGCTCGTGGGCTTATAGGGTATAGAAGCGAATTTTTGACAGATACAAAAGGTGAAGGTATATTAAACTCATCATTTTTAGAATATCGTCCATTCCACGGAACACACCACAAGAGAGTAAATGGAGCATTGGTATCTATGGAAAATGGAGAAGCTGCTGGGTATGCACTATTTAATTTACAAGATAGAGGAAGACTTTTTATCAAACCGCAAGATAAAGTGTATGTAGGTATGGTAATTGGTGAACATTCACGACCAAATGATTTGGATGTAAACCCTATTAAAGGAAAACAACTCACAAACGTAAGAGCAAGTGGAAGTGATGAAGCTATCAAACTAGTGCCTCCTGTGGATATGAATCTTGAGAGGGCATTAGAGTGGATAGAGGATGATGAATTGCTTGAAATTACTCCACAAAATATCAGAATTCGCAAGAAACAACTAGATCCGGTAGCTAGAAAAAGAGCTGCAAAGAAAAATAAAGGATAGTGATGGATATTTTAATAGCGGAAGATGAGATTTATTTAGCACAAAGTATTTCCAACTCCTTATCCGAACACATCAAGAATGCGGAAATTACGATGGTAACCACTATAAATGATGCAGTTAGTTTAGATAAAAATTTCCGCATCGTAATTTTATCAAGCGTATTAGAAGGTGATATTTACGAAATTATCAATAAATACAAGGATGCTACGATTATTTTGCTGGTACCTTATATTAATCACGATACAGTCACCGCTCCTCTAAATGCTGGTGTTGATACTTATATCCTCAAACCTTTTATGATAGAAGAACTCTTAAGAAAAATCAACTATCACTTAGAATACAAACGCTTAAAAAGAGAAAATCAAACTTACAAATCTTACGTAAATATGTTGTTTGAGAATTATTCATTACCCGATATCGACTTTGAAAATATAGAGTTCCCACTATTTATCAAATCATCTAATTCCAAGCTTATAGAGCTGTGTGCTTTTGAGATAGCTAAACATTTTAACAAACCGATATCGTTTTATAATCTCAAAAAAGAAGAATTGAACGTTATCAAAAAAGACAGCAATATACTGTTTTTAAACAATTTCAAAACTCTTAAGAGCTCATCGATTGCAAAGCTTTTTGATATTATTAGCAAAAAACGTGCAATTATCGCTATTGATGAGGATAGTAATTTTGAACATCCAAATATTTTACATCTACCAACACAAGTAGAAGAAGTGGCTCAAAACACAATCTTATCAATCGAAGAATATATCAAACATATCATCAAAACATACGAAAAAGATTATCCTGATACTGAGCTTGCTAAGAAACTCGGTATTAGCAGAAAATCATTGTGGGAGAAAAGAAAAAAATATGGACTCAATAGAAAAAAATAAAAAATTATTTATCGATGAAGAAGCATTTATTACCCTATCTATGTTGTCTGAGGGGTTGTTATATCCGGTAACTTCTTTGATGAGCCAAAAAGAGGCTGAAGAGGTAAATAAAACCGGTATATACAAAAACAAAAGCTTCCCGTTTGCCTTTATTCTCGCCCCAAACGGTAAAAGAAATGAAGAAGTATTAAAAAGTGTTAAAAAAAACGACATCGTAGAATTGGTATGCCAAAACAAAACAGTCGGTAAAATTATAGCTAAAGAGGTGTTTTTAATCGATAAAAAAGAGAGAGTAAAGAACATATACGGGACAGACAACTTGGCTTTAAATGGTGTCAAAAAAACATTCCAAAGGCTGGGAAATTATGCTATTAGCGGGGATTTGTTTTTGGATGAGTCTCCGATTAAAAAAGATATCAAAAGAGTCAAAAAAGCTATCAAACACAACAAAGCCCAAAAAATCGTCGGTATTACTACCAATTCCAATCCATTTCATAGAGTGCATGAACGCATTATTAGACTTGCTTTAGAAGAAAACGACATGGTTATTTTATTTTTAGCCAAAAATTTAAAATCTGACGGACTTGCATTTGATGTGCGTTACAAAGCACTAGACGTAATTATTCACAAATTTTTTCCTAAAAATAAGATAATCATCGTGCCATTGCATAATACATACATATTTTCGGGACTTAATGAAGTAATTATGGATAGTATTGTTATTAAAAACTTTGGGTGCAATAAGTTTGTAATGGGACAAACGCATGACGGGCTTGGAATACATTATGCAAATCAGCACACCAAGACGATTTTTGATGTTTTAAAAGGGATTAATTTAGAGACAATCACTATTCATGAATACGTATATTGCAATATCTGTAGGACTATCGTAAGCACAAATTCATGTCCTCATGGTAGTCATCATCATATCAAATATCATTCAGAAGCGATACTTGAACTGCTTAAACAAGGGATTATTCCACCACCTATTCTTATTAGGAAAGAATTAACCGCCCTTTATTTAACAAGCTTATTTAAAAACAGATTTGAAAATACACAAAAGTTATACTACGACTTAATCCCAAATAATGGAATTATAGAAAATATTGATGAGGAAAAATTATATATTGAGCTTATCAAAATGTATCAAACGATGTCTATGACGTAAGGTAGGGATTGGTTTTGAGCTTCCTTGCCCATTTGATAAACAGTCTTTGAGTATCCAAAAATGGCATAATTGGTTTGTTATGTAAGATATGCTCACTCAATATTTTTGCCGTGTAAATACAATTACTAAACCCTCTAGCCCCTGCTCCGTTTGTAATATACATCCTATGCTTATGAAATATCTTTGTTGGTAAACGTCCATGGGTGATTGATGGATTTGCTAGTAGGGTGGCTTTGGTATCGATAATCTCTCCAATAACAGGAAAATAATCCACACTAGCAGCTCTCATACCCGCTTTTTTGGAAATAATAGTTGGATTGGCAATTGGCAAAATTTCATTGGCTTTTTGCAATAAAATTTGTGCATTTTCATCATCCGGAAATTTATCATAATCTATTCTTTGATGAGTAGCACCAATTCTCACAATTCCGTTGATGTTTTTAGATAGTGAACAATTCTTGTGAGAGTGATATGGTGGTTTTGTGTCTGTTTGTACCTCTATCCTCTCGCCCCATATACCTCGAATATTGATATACTCCACATCATTTTCCCATCCAACAGCAA
The DNA here is from genome assembly GCA_013153685.1 of Campylobacterota bacterium. Taxonomy (GTDB): domain Bacteria; phylum Campylobacterota; class Campylobacteria; order Campylobacterales; family JAADDX01; genus JAADDX01. Next base: position 3,678 of record JAADDX010000012.1, read on the forward strand.
AAATAATCGCCTTAGTATGAATAGTGCCGTTAATAAGATACCCTTCTTGTGTTGGATGTATACTACTGGCTTCATCACGCACAAATTGCACCTTATCTAACAATCTATAACACACATACTCAGTATCTACAAATCCTCCATCCTCAAAGAAAAATCCCCCATCTTGCGGTGTATACGGTAAAGAAATGTGTTTTTTGTATTCTTCAAATTTCGCTATATCATCCTTATCACGAGGCAAAATAAGCACACCACTTTTGTGAGTATCTATCCCTAGTTTGTCATAAAAATCAAAAGCAAATAGTAGTGCATCATTGATAAAACGTGTATATTTCGTAGCATATCCGACTTTGGGAAATAAAAACGCCCCAGCAGCTTTACTAGCTTTTTGGGCTACACCGGCTTTATCCATCACTAAAACTTTATAATCTCTTAAAAAATACGCAATACTACTTCCTGCAATCCCTGCTCCAACTACCACAAAATCATATTTTATTTGCATTTAATGCCTTTTTATAGATTAAAAGCCTCTTTGAGACTTTTTTTAAGTATTCTTTTGGTTCATCGTATCTCAAATTATGCAAAAGATGCATGTAAACTTGATACGGTGATAATTTGTTAATCTGTATAGAAGCAGATAAGATATTGTAATCTCCTCTACTTCTGATACACACGGTTTTATTATTTTTGTCTTTTGTGGTAGAATTAAAAGCACAAGCAACATTTCCAATTCCGGTATTATAAGCTGCAATTGTGCAATATAGTCGACTAATCTTGTTTTTGATAAAACGTGCATATCCGTAATAAATACGTCTTAAATAAGCTGAACCGATTAAGATGTTATTATGAGGATTGTACAGATAATAAGGTGTTAATATCTTTCTTTGTCCAGTCAACATCTTATAAGCATCCGCACCGGCAGTTTGTGGGACTATTTGCATCAACCCAAAAGCCGGTATATAACTTCGTGCGAGCGGATTAAAACTACTCTCTGTCTGGATAATAGCGTAAATAAGTGCTGGATAAATATGAAATTCTCTTGCTCTTTTATTAACATCAGCTTTGTATAATTTGGCTTTTTTAATATAAATATCTTTTGGCAATGGAATTAGGAGTGTGTATTTGGTATAGTTTTTAAGCTTAGATGGTTTGGCTGTGATGTTAGTCGGCTTTTTGGGCAATACTGCGACATCTGAGATAACTTTTTGCTTAGGCGGCATGTATGTTGTAATGAGTTGCGGATATTTGCGTTGGAGGCGTTTATTAACATTTGTAATAATCGTATCTTTTTTAAGAGCATCTTGTATTGTTTCATTTTGTAATGCATGCAAATGATATCTGATCTGGTTGTAGGCGTCTTGTTTGGATTTGGATAACACATCAATCTTAATATATCTATTTTTATAATCCACTTCTACTCGCGATTTTTTATCTTTTGAATATTCTACAAATCTTGTTTTAGTAGATAAGATAGGCTTTTGCCAATATTTATATAGTTGGTTTTGGTATTTGGTATATTCACTCTTCATCATGCGAGAATAATCCAAAAATGCTTGATGAAGGTTATGTTTGTATGTTTTAAATTCTTGTTTTTGCGTCTTAAGATATTCATCAAACTCATTCCCAAATGCCAAAACACTAAGCAATAGTATTATAATTTTTTTCATTCATTCTCCTTAAAATCATCTGTTAAAATAGCGGTTTTAATCTCTAAGCTAAATCCAAATGGAGTTTTTAGCATCAAAATAAGTCTTTTATTTCCTTTTGTTGCTTTGGCTTTTTGGTAAATTTCTAAAAGCTCTTTTTCATAATTTGTGCTTAGCTCATAATGATACACAAAATCCTCGATTTTTGGGGTAGTTTTTACTTCAATATTTTCATTTTTCGCTTCATCTAAACTCATAATTTTTTTGCAATTTATTCTTTTGAAATCTCCACTATTTTCGATATAACAAACGACTGCTATTGGCTCATCTTTGTCTAAATTTTCAAACTTTTCAAGCATATCTTTAAATACCATAAATTCAAAAGTGCCATGATAATCCATAAAGCTAACAATTCCAAATTTATTTCCGCTTTTTTTAGCAAGTCGTGTTTTGATATCTTCAACCTTTCCTACAAAAAGTGCTTCGGTTTTATCCATATCGTCTATTTGACTTGAATAATTAAGTTTAATTTGGGCTATTTCATCTTTGTATGCATCAAGTGGATGTCCGCTTACATAAAATCCAAGTGCTTCATATTCTAAATCAAGCAAAGTTTTTTTATCAAATTCTGCTAGATTTTTGAGTTGTAAAGTTTCATTTACAAAATCATCAAAATCCGCAAACAAAGAGTTTGTTTTTCGTCTCTCTCCATCATCGAGACGTTTTTTAAATTCTATCATCTCTTCAACTTGTTCAAGCATCGCTTTTCTTGTATAGCCTAAATTATCCATTGCTCCGGATTTGATTAAAGCTTCAATTACTCTTTTATTTACTTTTGAGGTATCTACTTTACGGATAAAATCTTCTAAATTGTTAAATGGGCGATTTTGGATAATTGATTCGATAGCTTTGCTTCCTACACCTTTAATAGCCCCAAGTCCAAATAAAATCCCTCCATCAATAGGCGTAAAATCATCTCCTGATTGATGAACACTTGGAGGTAATACCTCGATTTTCATTCTTTTGACTTCATTGATATATTTTACGATTTTATCGGTGTTATCTTTTTCACTTGATAGTAGTGATGAAAAAAATTCTGCTGGATAGTATGTTTTTAGATATGCAGTTTGGTATGTAATCATAGCATATGCGGCTGAATGGGATTTGTTAAATCCATATCCGGCAAACTTCTCAATCAAATTAAAAAGTTCTATTGCTTCTTCTTTTTTTAATCCTTTTTTTACTGCACCCTCAGCAAATTCTTCTGCTTTTTGCTTCATATATTCGATATTTTTCTTACCCATCGCCCTACGGATAATATCTGCTTCACCAAGACTAAATCCACCAATTTCCTGCACGATTTGCATTACTTGTTCTTGATATACAATTACCCCGTAAGTTGGTTTTAAAATAGGTTCTAAAATAGGAGCAAAATCATCAAAAAAGTAACTAACCTTCTCAATTCCGTTTTTTCTTTTGACAAAATCCTCCGTCATTCCCGCATCCATTGGTCCTGGGCGATACAAAGCTAAAACGGCAATGACATCTTCAAAACAATCCGGCTTTAATCTCCTATTTAATTCTTGCATACCATCTGATTCTATCTGGAATAATCCTAGTGTATTTCCAGATGAGATAAGCTCAAATATTTTTTTATCATCCATCTCCATTGTAGAAAAATCAATTTCCACATTATGATTTGTTTTAATAAAATTTAAGGCATTGTCAATTACTGTTAGTGTTTTTAACCCCAAAAAGTCAAACTTAATCAAATCCACATCTTCAAGGAAATTTAGTGAATATTGAGTTACGTAGTTTTCATCTTGTCTATAAAGTGGAGTTTTCTCCCATAATGGATTATCACTTATAACCACTCCCGCAGCGTGCATTCCGGTATTTCTTTTAAGTCCTTCAAGTTTAAGTCCAAAATCATATAACCTCTTATAAACTGGCTCATTATCTACAAGCTCTTTTATTTTTTCTTCTTGCTCGTATGCTTCATTTAGTTTAATTCCTAATTTATCAGGGATCAATTTTACAAACTGATCTGCTATGCTATAATCTATCCCAAAAATCCTCGCTACATCTCTTAATACCCCTTTTGCAAGCAAAGAACCAAATGTAATTACTTGGGCTACATTTACTTTGCCGTATTTATCTCTTACATACTCAATAATATCCCCTCTTTTATCTTGACAAAAGTCCATATCAATATCGGGCATACTTACCCTCTCTGGATTTAGAAATCTCTCAAAAAGAAGTCCATATTTGAGTGGGTCAATGTTTGTAATCCCAAGCGAATAAGCAACCAAACTACCAGCAGCCGAATTATGAACGATATAGTTTGTAGTAGTATATGAATTATCATCCTTTACTTCAATATCGTAT
>JAADDX010000075.1 GCA_013153685.1 Campylobacterota bacterium
TCCAGTACAATCAATCACAAAAAGCAAACATTCATCTTGGTGTCTAAGCTCACTAAAGAGCCATATATCTCCACCCACGATATCTTTTGGTCTCCAAATAGCAAAATAATCATTAAATATCACCCCTAATTCGTATTCTTTGGAAATCACTGCTTCTTGCAATAACGAAGCAAAAGTGATAGAATCTTTGACATGTTTGTGGATGATTTGAATCTCTTGAGTTCTTTCTTTTACTTTTTGTTCCAATGAGCGATTGAGCAATTCGAGCTCTTGTTTGTGTTTGGTAAGCTCATCATTTAATTTTTGAGATAGGATGTTTTGTTCTCGAATCTCATTGTGGATTTGTTGTGAGATACGGATATTTTTATTGACAGATTTTGCCATTTGCCCAAATTCATCATCAGTATCAATATCAATAACTTTGATTTGTTTAGTAGCATCAGCCAAATATTCAAAAAACGAATCAAGCCCTTGTTGGAATTGACTTAGTGGTTTATTTACAAATCGATTCAATAAAAACACTATTAACAACACAACCAAGAAAACACCAAAAATCGCAATTAATGCTTGTTGTTTTAGTTTGGTTTTAATCTGAGCATTGATATTTGTAATTTCCTTATTAAAAGCTTGGATGTCTTCTTCTTTGATTTTCTTAAGAGTGGCTATTAGCTGTGAATTGTCGTAGTATATCGTAAAATACCCTTGAAGCTCTCCATCTTGAAATAACTTCTCTTTAATATGCGGATAAGATTTAAATTTATCCGGTAGCAATACAGTATCGATTATAATCTCTTTTTTATCTTTGTAGCCCGATAAAAATATCTCTTTGGCTTGTGCATCGTAAATTGAGATAGCTTTGATGTTATCTAACATTAAAAGCTTTTTTAGCATTATCTTAGCACTATCCAAATCCGCATTTACTACAAAATTGGTAATAGAATCTTTTAGCACATCTACTAATACATGAAGTTGCTTGATTTTCTCTTGGATGGCTTGCACTTCGTTTCTTAAGAGTTGCTTTTGTGTAAATTCTTTTTGGCTGTGTTGTAATTTGGCAATAATACTTGTTTGACTATCATACACATACCAACCAATCGTGAACATTACCAGCAGTAGTGTTGCTAATACCGATGCGGTGGTTTTGAAGATAATGCTATTTCTCATAAGCTTACCTATTTTGATATTTCTTCACTATAGCATCAATTTCACCATCTTTTTTCATCTGAGTGATTACTTTGTTGAATTGTTTGATTAAATCCTCTTCATAAGGATATTTCTTCTCTTGTAAAGTCCATCCTATATATCCGTTATTGTGTTTTACTTCCAAGCCTCGTTTGATAGATGGATATCCTTTGAGGCTAATTAATCTATCATTGATATAAAAATCCGCTCTATTTCTTTGGAGTTGGTTTAAGCATGTTTTGTTTGTATTTCCCCATTTAATATTTATCGAACCGCTATCTACCATTTTGGCAAATTTCTCCCCTCCAAGGCTTGCTAGTGAAAATCCTCTATTCATACACACTGTAAGCCCGACAAAATCATCCGGAAATTTTTTTCTATTTTTTAGCGTTTTGGCTTTAGCAAATACGATAGTAGTCTCTGCAAGAATCGGTTTGGAAAATTTAGTCCAAGCCAATCTCTCTTTGTTAAAATATGGTGGAAAGAACCCGACTACTCTCCCTTTTTGCACGCTCCAAATCGCTCTTTTCCATGCTAATGGAATAATTTTGAGTTTATACTGCGGCATTTTATCAAATGCTTTTTTGATAATATCCACATAAATCCCTTTTGCTTGTGAGCCTTCTTTGTAAGAATATGGTGGATATCCTTGGTCACAAGCTAACGTGACAACTGTTTGTTTGGCTAAAGCCCACAGTGCAAATATCGTAATTAGTAGTATTTTTTTCATCTGCGATTCCTTGATATTTATTTGTAATTATACCATACATTCGCACCAAAATCTCATTTTGTATCTTTTTTGAGATATACCGTATCATTTAGATGTATCAAAATTTGACCTAATAACTCTTTTTTTTCTTCATTATTGATATTCGCCTCATCAATAAGATTTTTAAGACGTCTGTGAATATCTTCAATATCATAATCCAAATCAATTAAAATATCATTTAATGTCTGTGTGGAAGAGAGGTTGGAGATGTGATAATTCCCATCATCGTCAAATTCAATAGTCGCTTCATTAGGATAAGTAAATAGATTATGTCTCATTCCCAAAATTTCCTGATAAGCCCCAACTAAAAAAAATCCCAAATAATACTCCTCACGCTCTAAATCCACATCATGCAAATACAAAGGATTATCTTTGTTAAATTCTATCTCACCATCACTATCGCAAGTAATATCCCAAATAGTCGCACTTCTAGTAGGGGCTTTGTTTAGGTGGGTAATTGGCATTACCGGAAATCTCTGAGCCAACCCCCAAAAATCTGGCAAGCTTTGAAATATAGAAAAATTTGCCAAATACTTCTCTTGAATTCTTTCATTTATCCTTTTTAATTCGCTATGCTTAAAACCTTTTTGTGAGGCAAAAATAATCACTTTTTTAATGATTAAATGCACCAACACTTCCGCATTACTTCTATCTATCAAATCGATATATCCCAAATCAAACAACGTCAACAAACTCTCCAAATGGTCAAGTGCGTCGTGGAAATATTCTATATAATTAGTGTCGTTTAACGACATATACAAATCGTGCAATTCGTTGATTAATGGAGGGTTTGATTCTTTGAGTTTGAGGGCGTTTTTGGTATATTCAGAACTAAATAGTTCGATAATCGGCGTAATTAGCACAGTGCTAGGTGCAGCGATAAACCTACCAGATTCAGTAAAAATATCCGGCATTTTTACGTGTTTTTTAGTAGTAATTTCCTTAAGCAAAAACACCACATCGTTTGCAAACTCGGTAATAGAATAGTTTTTGTCTCTTGTTGTGTGTTGTTGGGAATATTCTATAGCCAATCCACCACCGATATTAATAGCTGTTAGTTTTTTGGCTCCTAGCTTGATCAAATCTGCATAAATATTTCCAGCTTCTCTTAAGGCTTTTTTGAGTGGTGCTATATTGTTGATTTGGCTGCCGATGTGAAAATGTATCATTGTGAGTTTGTGGATGATATCAGACTTTTTCATAATATCCAACGCTTCTATAATTTCCGTAGCAGACAAACCAAACTTAGATTCAATTCCTCCGCTTTTTGCCCAAATACCAGTCCCACCGGTATGCAATCTAATACGAATCCCTATATTCACCAAACACTCTCCAAACTCCTTGGCTATTTCGATAATAGAATACAATTCGTTAATCCCTTCGATGGTCACTGTAATATTATACCCTATCTTACTTGCGATAAAACACATCCTAATCATCTCTTTATCTTTAAAACCGTTTACTGTAATCGGTGCTGAGATACTATTATAAGCCATAGCTAGTATCAATTCAGCTTTACTACCAGCTTCTAATCCGTAATTGTATTTTGGAGCTATTTTACTAAGAGGTTCGATAAATGACGGAAATTGATTTACTTTTAGCGGAAAGACTGCTTGGAATCGCCCTTGATAATCAAACTCTTTAATAGCACGATTAAAGCTTGAATACAAAGTATTGATCTGTTTTTTAATCAGATGCACAAACCTCAATAAAATAGGTCCTTCATACCCCATACTCTCAATCTCTTTGATAATCTCTATTAAGCTTGGTTCATTTGCATAATTCAAAAATACTTTGTCATTGTTGATAAAAAAATTGTTTAACCCCCAAATATTAAGACCATAATCCATACTTGCACCTTGTTTTTTGTAAAAATTATATCAAATATTCAAAGTTTTGCAAAAGTGAATATTTTGATATAATTTCACAATAAACTAAAAAGGCCAATAATGATAAATAAACTTGATTTAGTAGATTATATAAATTCCCTAAAATCGCTTTTTAGTAGAGATAAAGATTTTATACTTGAAGGGGATATAAACGTTCATTTAAGATACATAAAAAAGCTTGAAAAATATGACTACACTTCACCTCCTATTATCAAAAATCTTGATGATGCCTTAAATAGGATAAAAAAACAAGGTATCTTATCACACAAAGAGATTTTTGAATTTATTAAGATTGTTAGATATTTTGAGTATCTAAAAGATAGAAATTGGGCGGATTTGAATGAATGGTTTTCTAAAATCGACATTCCACAAAGCATAATAGAGATTGCTTCAAAATACGATAAAAAAGGAAATTTGATAGGGATTGAGGAGCTTGATAATATCAATGAGCTTATTAGACAAAACAAACAAAATATCAATCAAACTTTATACAAAGTCCTAAATTATTCCAAATTAGAACCATATCTGATAGATAGGCAAATCCACCTTGTAAATGATGAAGAATGTCTGCTTGTAAGAGGTGGGTTTAATAGAGTTTTAAATGCCGAAATTGTAGGGCGAAGTAATAACGGGTATTTTTATATATTTCCAAAAGAGATAGCCAGATACAAAGATAAAGAAAGTGAGCTTTTAAGCAAAAAAGAGGAAATTGAATTTAATTTAGCCAAAGAGTTTTCATCTATTTTTAATAAATGGTATAAATTTCTATCTTTTATCAACAAAGAATTCGATAGATTTGATAGCTATAATGCTCGTATAACGTTAGCAAAAAGTAACAATCTTACATTCATCACACCAAGCAAAGATAAAAAAATAATCCTCAAAAACTTCTGCCACCCAGCCCTTAAAAATTGTAAGTCGATCGATTTGGAATATGAAAAAAATGTGCTTTTAATCACCGGTGTAAATGCAGGTGGTAAAACTATGCTTTTAAAATCTATCCTAACAAGTGCTTATATGGCAAAATATCTACTTCCTATGAAGGCAAGCGATAAAACTCATATCGGGAGTTTTAAAAACATAATCGCTATTATTGATGACCCGCAAAATGTAAAAAACGACATCTCAACTTTTGCTGGTAGAATGAAAGAATTTGCCAAACTTTTCAATACAAAAGATGCCTTAATAGGGGTAGATGAGATAGAACTTGGAACTGATTCAAATGAAGCGGCAAGTTTGTTTAAGGTGATTATAAAAGAGCTAATCAACCAAAAAATAGTCATAACAACTCACCACAAAAGACTTGCGAGTTTGCTTGCAAATGATGAGAGGGTAGAATTATTGGCTGCTATTTATGATGAAAAAAATCAAAAGCCAACGTATGAGTTTATAAAAGGAACGATTGGGAAAAGTTATGCTTTTGAGACGGCATTGAAATATGGAATACCTAAAAGAATAGTGGAAATGGCAAAAAAAGATTATGGAGATGATTTGGAAAATTTAAATTTATTAATCGAAAAATCATCAAAACTTGAACTTGAACTTAAAATGAAACTAAAAGAAGAAGAAGAGAGGCTACAAAACATCAAAAAGCTTGAAGAAGGATTAAAATATCAAAAAGAGGAATTCAATAAAAATATCGAAAAAGAAAAACTAAAACTCCTAAAAGAGTATAATGACGCTATAAATAAAGCCAAAGAAGCATTTAAAGCCAAAAATCAAAAAGAATTTCACCAAAAATTAAATGAAGCCCACAAAGCTAAATCAAAAATAAAAGTAAAAAAACAAGAAACAAACGAAAAAATAGAAATAGGCGATAATGTAAAATATTTTAATTCCAAGGGAGTAGTAGTGTCAATAAACGGTAAAAATGCAATCATCGATATTGATGGCAAAAAAGTTACCGCTCCACTTAATATGCTAAAAAAATATATTCAAACACACAAGAAAAAATCAGTCAAAATCAATAAGCCAAATGCCAAAAAAGCAGATATTAAGCTTGACTTGCACGGAATGAGATATGAAGAAGCGATGGAGGAAGCGGATAAATTTATCAATAATGCACTTTTAGCAAATTTGGGCGAAGTGATTATCTATCATGGAATGGGAAGTGGTGTGCTTGCAAGTGGTATTCAAAAACTACTCAAAAATCACCCACTTGTAAAAGAATTTCACCCAGCCCCACCAAATATGGGCGGATATGGGGCTACGGTTGTGAAGTTTTAGGTAAAACGGATGAGGCTTTTATTAGCAAGTATTATCACCGGACTTGTTAGTGGAATTTTGGTAATTATATACGATTTATTGACTCGTGGCTTGCAATTTGTGCTATTTATGGGACACTCTATAGAGGAGGTAGATCAACTACCGTGGTGGTATCTGTATCTAATCCCTTTTGTTGCTATTTTGATAGTGAATTATATGATTGAAAAAAACGAAATAGTCAAAGCGTATGGGGTACTAGAAATTGCAAATATTGTCGAAAAACATCAAAAGATGTATTCCCTAAAAGATTTGTTACTAAAAATGCTAGCTTCATCTTTATCCTTAGCAAGTGGATTTGCTGTAGGAAATGAAGGTCCATCTACTGCTATTGGAGCATTAGTAGCTCATCAAATCCACCACGCATTACAATTACCCAAAAAACTCATCAGACTTATGCTTAGCATAGGAGCAAGTAGTGCTCTTGCGGCGGTTTTCGTATCGCCAATTACGGCTATTATGTTTGCTATTGAAAATATTGCTTATGAATTTGTCAAAAACTACATAGGATACATCATCCTAGGAAGTCTTGTGGCGTTTAATTTATCTTATCATATTTTGGATAGTTTGGTGTTTGAGTATTCTGCGGGGAAATTTATGGATATGACATACATAATCGCCACGTTTTTGTTTATTCCGTTTATGACGTTTTTTGTATATTTCTATCTTATTATGAAAGATATTGTCCTTAAATTCCTCAATAATGCAATTCTTCATCAATTTAGGAGATATAGAAATTTGATATTTGCTATAATTGGAGGAGGAGTTATCGGTAGCTTGATGATAATCTCTCCATACGCGGTATTTAGCGGTCATGAGCTTGTAAAAGGGCTAATTAACAATACGACACATTTTTCTTTGGCGATGATATTTGTACTTGTTGTATTGAGAATTATAGCTACTACTATCTCTATGTATGCAAATGCGGTAGGCGGAGTATTTGTGGCTTTTATGAGTATTGGGGCTTTGATGGGATATGGATTTGGGGAGATAGCTATATACTTGGGGCTAGATGTAGAAGCGTTTTATTTTGCTGCTATTGGGGCAAGCGTATTTGTGGGCGTGAATATGAAACTACCTCTTACAGCGATTGTAATGGCTTTAGAGATTACTTATGATTATAACGTAATAGTCCCAACTGGATTTAGCGTAGCAATTATTAGTTATATCGTATCACTTAATTTCGATATCAAAAAACTCTTGCAATAAAGCTAACTATCTTGTTTTGTTACGCTTGAGAAAATCCTAATCCTAAAAACCGCTCCTCGCGATGAATTATACACATCTAACGTAGAATTAAAATGCTTGGTGATAATAATCTTTGACATATACAACCCTATTCCGGTCCCTTGAGATTGAAATTTGGTAGTAAAATACGGCTCAAAAACTTTATCAATAATTTCCTGATCGATCCCACCGGCATTATCCTCAATCTCAATTACGTTATCAAACAATCTTATCCAGATATTTTTGTTTGGAATATCTCTCTCATTTAACACATCTATAGCATTGTTAAGAATATTTAAAATAACTTGTGAAAATTCT
>JAADDX010000073.1 GCA_013153685.1 Campylobacterota bacterium
AACCCGAAGGGTGGCTTTGCCATTTGTAATTTTAAGATATTTGAAGCGTTAAAAAAGTAAACCTATCTTGAATGAGAGGAATATTAGCTTAATATTCCCTTGAATGAAATTCAGATAATAAATGTCTAATATGAGTGAAATTATGATATAATTCCGCCAAATTTATCCAAAGGATATATATGGATTTCAAACAAGCATTGTTAGATAGAAAAGAGGAAATCATCAAAATCCTCAATTCACTCAAAGAAGATATGCACAAAATCGACAGTTGTGAGATAAAAGAGGAAATTGATTTTGCAAATAATAGCATTAATGCAGAGAGTAGCTATATTCTCTATAACCAACTCCAACATGAGTTATTAGAAATAGAAGAAGCATTGAGTAATATAGAAAAGGGGGTGTATGGAATTTGCCAAATGTGCGAAGAACCCATCAACCCAGAGAGGCTAAAAATCAAGCCTTTTGCGAAATATTGTATCACTTGCAGAGAAATTATCGAAAAAAATAGCTAACTATTATTAAAAGCAGTTATTTTTGTGATATAATTATCTTATTATTATCCAATTAAAATAAAGGAGAGGGTGTGAACTTATCAATCAAACAAAGAAGTCTACTTGCAGTAGGTGTAATTTTCATTGCATTATTTGGTCTTGTATTTATCAACTTCTATTCAGGCTACAAAATGCAACAAAGCGAAGATGAAGTATTGCAAATAGATAAAACTATACAAGATGTCATTAATGTGAAATTACAACAAATGGCGTTTGTATCGGCATTTGAAAAGGGTTATTTACAATTACAAAAAGTAAACTTACAAACCGACCATACCAAATGTTCATTTGCACAATTACTAGACAAACACAAAAATACAATGTCAAAAGATTTGCTAGATAAATTGGCACAAATTGATGATGATCATAGAAAACTACATCAATTAGTAAAACTCTACAACGAACAATATATCAAAATCCCAAGAGACCTACACGAAGAGACATATAAAGCCGCAGCCGAAGAATATAGCTGGCTATTAAAAGTATCGAATGTTACTCTAGGTGAGAATGAACCGCTAAATGATAACGACCCAATTGGTGAATACGTAAAACGCTATAACAAAGCGTTTTTTGAGAAATTTGGGCTATCTAATATCAATACACTTATTGATCAAATCGAGCAAGTTCATGAAGCGTTTCATGTAGAAGTGGATGCTTTATTGGCTCTTAAATCAAGTGCTCAAAGAATAGATTATTACAAAAAAAGAGTATATCCTACATACCAGAAGCTAAAACGAGTATTGCGTGTATACATCGCAGAGCTAACAAAAATCGACGATGAACACAACGCAAAAATCGATTACAAAATCACGCACAATACTTTCGTATACTTACGTAATATCAATAATTTCCTAAATGAGTACATCAAAGAGCTCAAAGCAAACAAAAAACGTATCATAGAGAAAAATGAAAGCTTGAGACATTTCTTAGACACACTAGAGACTATCATAGTAATTATGGCAATCTTAGGATTTGTATTCTTGGTATACACTATTAATTATATCGTAAAAGAGATTAGTAACCTCAAAGAAGTAACTCAAGCCTTAGCAAGTGGAGAAGCGGACCTTACTAAGAGGGTGATTGTAGAGAGTCAAGATGAATTGGGAGATGTAGCTAATAATATCAATACGTTTATTCAAAATTTACAAAAAATCGTAACTAACCTCAAAACGTCTATGGATGAATCTGTAGCCATCTCTCAACACGTAACCAAAGACGCACAAGAAGTAAATAAAAGTCTTGATGTGCAAAACGACTTGATTACCAAAACCAACAAATACACAGCAAATATCAAAAACGACCTAGAAATAGCCGAAGAGAGTGTAGTAACAACGGCAGATGACGTAGAAAAAACACAACAAATCCTAAATGAAGGTGTGCACACCCTAAACGACGTAATTAAAAAAATCGAATCAAACACAACAAATGAGCTTGACCTAGCTAATAGAGTCACATCTCTAGCAGACCAAACAAATCAAATCAAAGAAGTAATCAATATCATCAAAGAGATTGCAGACCAAACCAACCTACTAGCACTAAATGCAGCTATTGAAGCGGCAAGAGCGGGAGAACACGGTAGAGGATTTGCGGTAGTTGCGGATGAAGTGAGAAAACTAGCTGAGAGAACTCAAAAAAGTTTGAGTGAGATTGATAGCTCAGTAGGTATCATTATCCAAGGGGTGATGGATATCCAAGCGGAAATGACAAATACTGCTGATAATTCACAAGAAGTAAGCGAAGTAACGGCTGAATTGGTAGAGCAGATCAACGATAGTATGGAAAAACTCAATAGCACTATCGAGTATGCTAAAAAAGCAACTAAAGAAACGCAAAAAATCAACCTAAACGTTCGTCAGTTAGTCGCTACAAGCAAAGGATTGACCCAAGAAGCACATGTGACTGAAAAAGTGGGTGAAGACCTAGCAAAAATTTCTGATGAACTCAACAAAGTAACACACTCTATCAAAGTAGAATTAAATAAATTTATCGTGGAATAATGAGAAAATATTTAGAAGTTCTAAATCACTATTTGCCCGAGATTTTACGAAAGATCGGGCTTACTATCCGCGAGGATAATAGTATCTATGAATTTATCAAGAATCCGGACGAACTTGATAGATTATTGCACTTACAAGAAAAACTTATCACCAAATACCTAAAACAAGCGTTGTTTGTGGATATAGACCAAAACACATGCAAAGATTTGTATATGGAGCTCAAAATCCCGTTTGCCATCGTTTATAAAAGTCTCAATCTTATCAAATCCGAATTATTAAAAGCACTCAATAAAGAGCACGTAGATAGTGTGGAAATATATGAATTTGCAAAGCATTTTGAGCTATTTATCAATCTTATAGCAAAAATATATATCAAAAAAAACATCCCCAAAATCAAAAAAATCTTCAAATCCAACTTCAAAGAACACCTATTATTCCAAGCACACATACAGTGGGCTAATGAGATTATCGAGAGTATCACACAAGATAAACTAGATGATTTCCCTATTACCACAGCTAACAAATGTCAGTTTAATCATTATCTTTTATATCCTCAATCACTGATGATTTGTATGGATAAAAATTTATGTGCTTATGTGGAGAGATTGCATAGTATGATTCATAAATTGGCCAATTCGTTTTATCTATTTTATATACAAGAAAAGTTCAACGAAGCGTATTTTATATTTAAAGACCTTACAGAAAATATCCTACGCTTTACCAATACGCTAGGAGAATTTTATTTCGTAGCGTATGCTGATTTGGAGGGAAGCTTTTTTCGATTGATAGAAACACTCCAATACAGACACAACATTCATCTAACCTCAATCAATCTCAAATCTATCAAAAAGCTCAATACCATCTACGGAGAAACACTAGTATCAAAAGCCATCGCCATCATTGAAGATCAACTAAACCGACATTTTGAACATCAACAGCACAAAACGCTCCTCATAAGGGGTATTACAAGCAACTTCTATATGCTAAATATTGCATACACACAAGAGACGTATCAACAAGAATTGCAACATATCAACCAAATCATCACAACGCCGATAGTTGTAGATAATAAAACAATTTCATTTGAAGCAAGTATCGTAGGATTCAAGGCAGATAGATATTCACAAATCACTCAATTAGACCTTGTTAAAATGCTCTCATTCTTACAAACACAAGCCAAAAAACAGCACAAAGATATACTCATCTACACAAATAACACTCAAGAGTTGCTAAAAAATATCCTTCAAGATAAGTATACAGAAGAGTTTATTATCAACAAACTAACAAATCGTGAAATAGATATAGTATTCCAGCCAATCTATGACCAAGACCAAAAGCTCTATACGCTAGAAGTGCTAGGTAGAATCAAGGATACTGATGGATTAATACCGGCAAGCATGTTTATTGATAAGATATACGAGCTTGATAAAATAGATATCTTTGATACGTTGGTATTGGAGAAATTAATCCAAAAAAAACCATTAATCGAGCAAGTTACGAATCGGTTGTTTATCAATATTAGCTTTGCTGATTTGTCAAATGATACATACCTTGACAAACTCACACAGCTCTTTGTTGCTTTTGAGATGGAGATAGTATTGGAGCTGACAGAGCAGAAATTTATCGAAAATCTTGACTTAATATATGATATTCACCAGAAATATCAAGTCAAATTTGCAGTAGATGATTTTGGTAGTGGATACTCATCACTCCAAACAGTTGTGGATCTTGCTAAGAAAAATATCCTCCAAATTATCAAAATAGATGGTGTGTTAGTACAAAACATGAAAAACGATACTTACATGCAAAAAATCATCAAAATCATTTCCGCCTTAGGCGAGGAATTGCATGTTAAGATAGTGGCTGAATATGTAGAGGATCAAGAGACCTTTGAGCTACTTACCAATTTGCATATAGACTTATTTCAAGGTTTTTATCTCTCTACTCCAAAACCAATAGAAGAGATGTTACTTAAAGTATAATCATGGCTGACGAACAAGAAAAGACCGAAGAAGCCACCCCCAAGAAATTAGAAGAAGCACGCAAAGAGGGGAATGTCCCCAAAAGTCAAGACCTTAGTAATATTGTGACATTGATTGTGGGAGTGGTAGTTCTGACGTTTTATTTGAAATTCGCTTTGCATAAAATGATGGCATTTTATGTATATTTCCTCTCGTTTATCTCGCATCAATTTAGCATTAATGATATAATCTCTTTATTTATCAAGACTATTTTTGAGGTATTTTTACTCCTAGCCCCTATCGCTCTAGCGATTATGCTCGCGGGAGTATTGGGGAATGTAGCACAATTTGGCTTTTTGTTTACTACCAAAGTCCTCATCCCCAAATTCTCCAAACTCAATCCAATATCCGGACTCAAAAATCTCTTCTCTACCAAAAAACTATTTGAAGGGACGAAAATTATCCTAAAAGTCGGTATAGCTTTTTTGGTGGGATTTAATCTATTTCTAAGTTGGCTTATTGAGATACCAAAGCTAGAATTATTTCCACTAATGGATCAAATTAAGTGGTTGATGGATAAGGCGTTTATTTTGGCATGGACGATGATAGGGGTGTTTGTTGTGTTTGCGGCTATTGACTTTGCTTACCAAAGATACAGTTACAAAAAGTCATTGAGAATGAGCAAACAAGAAATCAAAGACGAGATGAAAAACAGCGAGGGTAATCCAGAAATCAAAGCCAAAATCAGACAAATTCAGATGAAGATGGCATCACAAAGAATGCTACAAGATGTGCCAAAAGCGGATGTAGTAGTCACCAACCCGACACATTATGCAGTAGCATTGCGATATGTCCAGGGGGAGGATAACGCACCAAAGGTAATTGCCAAAGGGGTAGATCACCTCGCACAAAAAATCAAAGAAATAGCCAGAGAAAACGATATCATGGTAATAGAAAACAAACCCCTAGCAAGACAACTATATGCGGATGTGGAAATCGGAGAGGAAATACCACAAAAACTCTATAAAGCCGTAATTGAAGTGTTGGCGTATGTATACAAGGTCAAAGGCAAAAAGCCTAATTAAGAGTGCGATTGGAATTTATTTAATATCTCTATTAATTTCTCTAATTTTAGAGGTTTTGAGAGATACTCATCCATCCCCGCAGCCAAAAATCTCTCTTTATCGCCTTTGAGAGCATTTGCTGTGAGGGCTATGATGAAGGTATGTTTGAGGTTGTTGTCTTGTTCGTATTGTCTAATATTCTTAGTAGCGATAATACCAGTCATATTAGGCATATTCTCATCCATAAAAATCATATCGTATTTGTCGTGATTTTGCTTATACAAATTAAACGCCTCGATACCGTCATTTGCGATATCATACTTGATACCAAGCTTATTAAATAACACTTCCATAAATTTCTGATTGGCTTTATTATCCTCTACCAAAAGCACATAATAATCAAAACGTTGATGTAGGTTATCTGCTGGTTCTACGTTGCATACTGCTTGCGATTTTTGTGCAGGGATAATCACCACAAATTCACTTCCTTTGTTTTCTTGGCTATTTACCGTAATTTCCCCACCAAGTAATTTTACCAAAGATGAGACAATACTCAGCCCAAGACCAGTCCCACCGTATTTTCTTGTAGTAGAATCATCAAGTTGCGTAAATTCTTTAAAAATATCTTTGATTTTGGATGCGGGGATACCTATCCCCTCGTCTTTGACTTTGATACTCACATAACTACCATCAAAATGTACCGACAACTCTACTGTGGAATTGTTGTGACTAAACTTAAATGCATTGCTTAGGAGATTGATGATGATTTGTTTGATCTTGGTAGCATCACCCTCGATACACAAATCCTCATCCACATCTACTTTAAAATCGATATTTTTCTCCTTGGCTTTGATTTCAAACATCTTCGCAAGTGCACGCACCTCTTCTGTGAGATTAAAAGGCATCTTTTCTACACTCATCTTACCTTCTTCGATTTTTGAGAAGTTTAAAATATCGTTGATAATATCCAAAAGCTCCAAGCTTGATTTCTCTATCACCTCTACGTATTCTTTGGCTGTTTTTGAGAGATTTTCTAGTTTGAGTAACGATACAAATCCAATAATAGAATTTAGAGGAGTTCGAATCTCGTGTGACATATTAGCCAAAAATCTAGATTTTACATCCGCTAGTTCTTTTGTTTTTTTCACTTCTTGTCTTAATTGGCGGTTTAATTCTAGCAATTCATGTGCATGAATAAGCTCTCTTTTTTCTATCTGTCTTACCAATACCCAAAAGATCACAATAGTGATGAGATACAACACAAAATCCATCATACAATCTTGCCAAAATCCTTTTTTAAGTAATATAATCAACTTAGGATTTTTGATACTTACTTTAATTGCACCTCTTAAATCTCCAAGCTTATAACCATATGCAGTGTTATAGCGATTTTTGATAAAATCGGGAGCTTTATCGATAGAGCTGTGGCATGTGAGGCATGATTTTTGGATATAAAGGGCTTTATAATAGATAAATTGATCACGTTTGTGAACTATGTATTCTGGTTTCTTGGTTTGTTTGAAATATTTTAATATTTTTAATTCTTCGTCGTTTGCTTTGTTTTTGGGATTTCTTGGTCTATCAGAAATTAATCGAAATTTAATACTGGAATTTGTCTTTGAGTATTCTTCCGCTACATTATATAAAGCAATCAAAGACATAGAATCGGCCATATCTTTACCTAATGAGATATAATGTTGTTTAAGCTTAGTTTTGTATACTTCATTAAAAGCATTGATGAAATTTTTGAAATTCTCCTCTTCTACTATCAAAATCTTCTTGCTTAATGTTTGGATATGTTGGTAATGGATATATTCTTTAATCACTAATAGCCCAAACACCAAGATAGCAAAAATATTAAAAAATCTATAATAATGTCTCATTTCAAACCCCTTTGATAGAAATAAAGTGTATTATAGCATACCCCCCCCCCCCCCC
>JAADDX010000092.1 GCA_013153685.1 Campylobacterota bacterium
CCATATATTCCAATAAATACTTATCAAAAATACCGTCAATAGCACTATGAGCGGCATAATCAAACTTATCCGATACAAATAATAACTTCATCCTACATCCTAAGAGATTAGCTGGATTAGCTCATCGGTGTCTATTTTGTATTTGATACGCGATGGTTGTAGTTGCTGTGTAAGATATTGGTGGAGTTGAGATGGTTCTATTAGATAATAATGCTCAATCATATCAAATAACGTGTGTTGATTGAAGATATATTTCCCGCTAATTAGCGGTTTATTAAAATATGCTACCTCCAAAGGATTATGCCCCCCTACATTATCTACAAAGCTACCACCTAGAATAACTACATCGGCGATATTGTATATATTAATCAACTCACCCATCTTATCTACCAACACTACATCTTCATCCACCCATTGATCTATTTTAGCAAACTTATACTTATCTTGAGCATATTTTTGTATGAGCGAATACACCTCATCAAATCGTTCCGGATGACGTGGGACGATGATAAGTACGGCATCTTCGATACCCTCAAAAGCCTTAAGAATCATCTCCTCTTCTAGTGGATGTGTGCTTGCTGCTACGATCACTTTTTTATTTGGTTTTGGATACTGGCGAGTGACTTGGTAATTGGCGATACTTTTAATGTTGCCAATTACCTTGATATTAGTCGCACCAAGAGATGCGAGTCGTTGCTTATCCTCGTGGCTTTGGGCTAAAACTAGGTCTATATATCTAAAGAGATACTTATAAAAAAAGCGAAATCTGAGATATTTTGGATAGCTTTTTTGGCTAATACGTGCATTGATTAATATAGTTTTATCGCACCTTTTGTGTGCTATATAAAATAGCATCAACCACAATTCCGCCTCTACTACGACTAAATTTTTACAAGGTTTTAGCCAAAAAGGCAAAAATACCTCAAATGGTAAAAATCTTACATTAGCGTTGGTGTATTGTTTGGCTTGTGTATATCCGGTATTGGTAATGACACTCAGATTGACTTCATCAAATTTGTCAATAATCGGCTTAAGTGCTTTTGTCTCCCCTAGACTACAGCTATGAAAATGCATTAATTTCTTCGAAAACGGTGGATTTTTGATGAGAAAAAATCTAGCCGGAATTGATTGTTTGTATTTGTCTTTGAATGATAAAATTATCAAAAAAGGGATAGATAACAGGTATAAAAGAAGCGAGAGTAGATAGTAGATAATGACCACTATTCTTCTTCTATATACAATACCCTACCGCAATGAGGGCAAGTTGTGATTTCGTCAGATTTAATAACGTCTATATACGTTTTTTCGTTGATTTTCATGAAACACCCCATGCATGCTTGTTTTTTAACAGGGCTTACCGCACTATTTCCAGCCCATTTTTTAATTTTTTCGTAAAATTTGTATATTTTTGAATCCATTGATTGGACAAGTTTTTCTTTGTTTTTGAAAATTGCTTGTTTTTGTTCTTCTAATACATCAAGTTTTGATTGGATATCAGATTGAACGATTACACACTCCGCTTCTAATTGTTCAATCTCTTTTTTAATTTCGTCTTTTTGCTCTTTTTTGGCTTCAATCGCTTTTTCAAACTTCGCTATTTCCTCATTTGCAGCTTCGATTTGTTCTTTAGCTAGATCCTCTTCTAGTGCCAATGCCTTTGACTCTCGAATAGTTTTTACTTTTGAAATTTTTTCGGCAATTTTATTTAATTTTTCTTTTAATTCAGAGATTAATAACTCGTTTTTGCTTTTTTTAAGTAGCAGATTTTTAATCTCCTCTTCTAATTTTTCAAGTTTGTTGGTCAAATTTTTGATTTTTACTTGTAGTTGAGTTAAAGGTTTCTTGATATTTTCTTCTAATGGAACTAAATCAGCCATTTTTTTGTCATATTTGCTCAATTCAATCAATTCTTTTAGATATTTATTCATTTTTCGACGCCTTTTTTTAGTTTTTTATTTGGGGAATTATAACAAATTTTTTTGGCAATTCATAATATTATTTTAGTTTTTTTGATATAATCACGGTAGTTTTTAGACTTTTGGAGTAAGAAGGAGAGAAAATGATATTTTATCCAGATAGAAAAATATTTAAAAATAGTAGAATCAAAAATATGTGCGAATATCGCAATCTTGTAGAAGATTTTAAAGAAGATTATGAGGGGACGTGGGCTAAATATGCTAGAATCAAACTAGATTGGATAAGACCATTTACAAAAACCTTAGATGAAAGTAACGCTCCGTTTTATAAATGGTTTATAGGCGGTAAATTAAACGCTAGTGTGCAATGTATCGATAGACATTTAAAAGACAAAAAAAATAAAACTGCTATTATTTGGGAAGCGGATGATGGGAGTAGGAAATTTGTAACTTATTTGGAATTACATAAAGAAGTAAATAGATTTGCAAACTTATTAAAATCACTTGGTGTAAAAAAAGGTGATAGAGTAGTTATTTATATGCCAATGATACTTGAAGCTGCTTATGCTATGCTTGCTTGTGCGAGAATTGGGGCGATTCATAGTGTAGTATTTGGTGGATTTAGTGCAGATGCCTTAAAAGATAGAATACTTGATGCACAAGCAAAAGTAGTAATTACTGCTGATGGTGCTTTTAGAAAAGGTAAAGCATATATGCTAAAACCGGTAGTTGATGAAGCTATAAAAGATGTGGAGTGTGTAGAGAAAGTGGTGGTAGTTGAGAGAAATGGTGAGGATATTAATTGGACTAATAGAGATGTTAGTTATGAAGAGCTTATCAAACTTCAATCAAGCAAATGTGATCCAGAAATAATGGATAGCGAAGATCCACTATTTCTACTTTATACATCAGGAAGCACTGGAAAACCAAAAGGAGTGCAACACAGCACTGCTGGGTATATGCTTTGGGCTCAAATGACGATGGAGAATGTATTTGATTTAAGAGATAATGATACATTTTGGTGTACGGCTGATATTGGATGGATTACAGGGCATACGTATATTATCTATGGGCCACTAGCAGCTGGGGCTACTACTTTGATGTTTGAGGGTGTATTTACATATCCGGATGCAGGAAGGGCTTGGAGAATGGTAGAAGAGTATCAAGTAAATCAGTTCTACACGGCTCCAACTGCTATTAGACTTTTACACAAATTAGGGGCTGATGAGCCAAAGAAATATGATTTAGCTTCACTAAGAGTACTTGGAACTGTAGGAGAGCCAATAGATCCAGAAGCTTGGATGTGGTATTATGAAGAAGTAGGACAAGGTAAATGCCCGATAGTAGATACTTGGTGGCAAACTGAGACAGGAGGACATATGATTACTCCAATAGCAAGTGCTACACCTATCAAACCAGCAAGTGCGACATTCCCTTTGCCAGGAATTTTTGCGGAAATTATAGATGAAGAAGGAAATAAAGTAAAACCAAATGAAAAAGGACTTTTGTGTATCACCAAACCTTGGCCTAGTATGATAAGAACTATTTGGAATGACCCACAAAGATTTGTAAATAGTTATTTTAGCACTGCCAAAAAAGATGGAAAAGCAGTATATTTTAGTGGTGATGGAGCTATTTATGATGAAGATGGATATATTTTTATTACAGGTAGAGTGGATGATGTTATTAATGTAAGCGGACATAGACTTGGGACTGCGGAAATCGAAGCAGTTATTAAAAAAGTTGATTTAGTAGCCGAAAATGCCGTAGTAGGAAAGCCAGATGAGATAAAAGGTGAGAGTATTTTTGCTTATATTGTGCTAAAAGGGGAAGATAATTTAGCCACAGAAGTAGAGGTATTACAAAAAATAAACGAAGCTATTAGCAAAGAGATTGGAAATATAGCAAAAGTAGATAGTATAGCTATCGTCCCAGCATTACCAAAAACAAGAAGTGGTAAGATTATGAGAAGAATCTTAAGAAGTATCGCAAAAGGTGAGGAAATCACACAAGATATTTCTACATTAGAAGATCCGAGTATAGTAGAAAAAATTCAAAATATCGTAAAAGGATAAATATGGACTTCAAACAATTAGCCCAAAAATATCAAACCCCACTTTATGTGTATGATTTTGCTCACTTTAGCGAGCAGTTTAACAAACTAAAAGAGGCTTTTAAAGCTAGAAAAAGTTTGATTTGCTATGCTATTAAAGCCAATTCTAATCTATCGGTTATTAAACACTTTGCAAATTTACAAAGTGGTGCGGATTGTGTGAGTATTGGAGAAGTAAAGAGAGCCTTGTTGGCTGGTGTACCCAAATATAAGATTATTTTTAGTGGTGTGGGAAAAAGAGACGATGAGATTAAAGAAGCGTTAGAGCTTGATATCTTGATGATAAATGTAGAGAGTCAAGCGGAAATGCAAAGAATCGAAGAAATCGCTAAATCAATGAATAAAGAAGCTAGAATATCTATCAGAGTCAATCCAAACATTGATCCTAAAACACACCCTTACATCTCGACAGGATTACATGAAAACAAATTTGGAGTAGATATAGATACCGCGACTAGAATGTATCTACAATCAAAGCAAAGCGACTATCTTAATCCAATAGGTATCCATTTTCATATCGGTAGCCAGCTAACTGAATTAGAACCAATTAAGGAAGCTAGCCAAATAGTAGCCGATTTGGTAAGGAAATTGCAAAAGGTGGATATTGATATTAAGTTTTTTGATGTTGGTGGTGGATTGGGAGTGCAGTATGATGATGAAGTGCTCATTCAACCATACGATTACGCACAAGCAATTTTAAGCACATTAAGTGGACTTGATGTAACGATTGTGATGGAGCCTGGAAGATATTTGAGTGCGAATGGAGGGTATTTTATCACATCCGTATTGTATGAGAAACAAAATGGAGATAGAAGATTTGTTATTGTAGATGGTGCGATGAATGATTTGATTAGACCAAGCTTGTATAATGCTTATCATAAAATCGAAGTATTATCTGATAATACGCAAGTAAGCAAGGCTAACATTGTTGGGCCAGTTTGTGAGAGTGGAGATTTTTTCGCTAAAGATGTTGAAGTGCCTTTGACAAAGCATGGCGATTTGGTAGTGATACATAGTGCAGGAGCGTATGGATTTGTGATGAGTAGCAATTACAATACGCGTCCACGTCCAGCGGAAGTGGGTATTATCAATAATCAAGATAAACTGATTAGAAAAAGAGAGACGTTTGAGGATCTAATAGCACTTGAGAAGGAGTATATGTAGATGTATTTCATAGATGTGCAAGGGACGTTGATTAGTGACGTAGATAAAACTCCTTTGCCCTACTCTGTGGAATTTCTACATTATCTAAATCGTACCAAAACCCCCTTTGTGATAGTTACCAATAACACAAAACAAGAAAATTTCCGCGAATATTTGCATGATCTGGGATTTGAATTTGAGCATTATCTAGATCCGTTGATGGTGTTGGATGAGATTGTTACACAAAAAGTAGCGGTATTTGGTACAGATGAATTTAAACAAATTATTCAACGTAGATTTGAGATTGATTATACTAATCCAAAATATGTAATTTTAAGTGTTGGAAGATATGATAGTGAAGATTTTAGTTTGATGATAGAGTTATTATTGCGAGGTGCTAAGCTAATAGCGATGCATGAGACTTCAATATACGTCTCAAATGCCAAACGATATCCAGCAGTCGGTGCTATTGCTAAAATGTTGCAGTATGCTACAAACAAAGATTATGAGGTAGTGGGCAAACCAAGCAAACGATTCTTTGATAAAGCTCGCCATTTCCTTGATGTGCCTTTTGATCAAATCACTATGATTAGCGATGATTTGGTAGGAGATTTGTTGGGAGCTCAAAAGCTTGGGATGAAGACAATACTCACTCTAACTGGCAAAATTAAAAACAAAGACGAAATTAACGCTTCTGTAGATATGGTGATCGATTCTTTAAAAGAGCTTTTATGAAAAAAGCGGTAGCATTAATTATCACTCTTGTATTTGTTACTTTTTTTATTCATAAAATCGCCCAATTTTTACAAGATTATCGCCAATACACGCAAGATACTTATCACTACGTATTGCAAGATAGATTGATTATCAAAGACATTAAACAAATTTTATCAAGTATTGATATTGATGCTAATACTTTGGATTATCTATTTCAGACATACCCCATCTCATCCAAAAATGATAATTTTAAATTACGCGTTTGTATCACTCCGCTTAGCGATAAATTAAACATCAATGAGCTAGCTCTTATACCCCAAAAAAAGGCGATTATTCAATATCTTACGAATGTTTTAAATTTCTATCACGTCTATGACCCGCAATATTTTATCGATCTATTGTTAGATACAATAGATAAAGACACGCAAGAGAGGAATCCTCCTAGCGAGATAGCTTTGTATGATAAGACATTTTTAAATGGCAAAATTTATAACTATAAACATTTTGCGAAAATTCTGGATTTTTATGCTAAAAATCGCGAAGATAAAAGGATATATCTCGTTAAATGGCGAGATTTGATCTATTTTGGAGATAAACGGAAATACATGATAGATGCAAATCGGGAGCATATTAGTAAGTTTATGGATTATGATGAGAAATTTCAGCAAATTTTGGATATAATTCCATTTGACAAAAAAACTTCGTATCTTATTAAGATAAGCGTAAATGGATACATAGAGATAATATACGATATTTATACAAAAAGGATTGTTGATATTGCAGACAATATTTTATACTAAAGATTTCGATGAGGAAATTACACATCCCGTTAATGTTATCTTATCGCCACAATTTTATTGGATCAAAAAAATAGACGCTCCTGTTAAAAACATATTCCAAGCTAAGAAAATTGCCCAAAATATGTTTGATTTGGAGGAGGAATATATTTACGAGGCTATCAATGTGGATAATACCTTTTTTGCAATAGCTATCAAAAAGGATCTAAGTCTCAAAATTGATGCGAAATATATTAACGCTATTTATATCGCTCAAAGCGAATTACATGCTTATGATTGCTTAAATGTTAGCAAAAACCACTCTATCAAAAAAATAGACGGTATTTTGTTTTGCTTTCCATCTGATGAAAAATGTCAAAATATTGAAGATATACTGCCCAATATTAAACTCTCTAAATATGCAATACGCCTTAAGGACGATAGATTTGTATTGCCTATTGTAGCACTGTTGTTAATCAATATCGCTTTTGTTATCACCAATATTTCCATACATTTACAAGCAAATAGACTTGAAGAGAAATTGGTTCATTTAACTACCACCAATCACCTACCCTCAACTTCATTTGAGCTTGATTCTATTTTATCGTCTCTTAAAAAATTTGATAATGCTGAGGTGCGACTAAGAAAAAATCTAGAGTTTATTACAAATGTTCCAAAGACGTTTATTAGCTTGTCATTTGACGGGAAATATTACGTAGAGATTGATACGCAAGATAATATGGATAAATATTTTACTAAACGTTTTAAGATTGTCTCTAGAGAGTTGAAGCCTCATTATAAGGTAATATTA
>JAADDX010000062.1 GCA_013153685.1 Campylobacterota bacterium
ACAAATTTATCGTTTGCAAATTCATCTACTGGTGTTATCCATTTTGACAAGTTTGCATCCTCAGCACTCAACTTTGTAAGACTTGCTTGGTTATCTTTCCAGATTACCGGAAATACGGTATTATCCAGATTCGACACCATACCCTTCATCTGTGCTTCGTGTGCCGCTTGGCTTGTTTTGCTAAATTTCGGTAAAGCAACAGCAGCCAAGATACCAATCACAACAATCACGAATATAAGCTCAATCATTGTAAATGCTGATTTGTTTGTATTTCTCATACTAACTCCTTATACAGTCGGAATACTACACATCAAGCAATTCTTATTCCAACCACGTATTATACCAAAAAATCACACAATATGGTAATTTTGGTATTAAAATGCTTTTAAGATAAGCTCATTTAATCTACTTACCAACTCTTTTGGATTTGATATTTCCATACCGAGTGCCAGCTTAGCTTCATCAAAAAGCACTTTTACTATAGTATCATCGTATTTTTCTTTTAATTTTTTAATAATTTCATTGTTTGGATTAAGCTCCAAGATCGGTTTTACTTTTGGTGCTTCCATACCCATTTGCTTAAACATCATCTCCATTTGTGGATTGAATTCTTCATCAAACACCAATACTACCGGACTTTCCTTTAATCTATCAGTCACTTTTACTTCTTTTACTTCATCGCCAAGAGTTACTTTGATTTTGGCAATTAAATCTTTGTATTCATCACTTAAATCTTTTACTTCTTCTTTGTTAAGTGATTTAAATTCATAATCTTTATATTTAGTAACCATTGGAAATGCCAATTCATCAATATCGTCACTCAATAAAAGTACTTCTTTATCTTCATTTTCTAAAAGAGGTGAATTTTTGAGTAATTCTTTGTCCTTTCCTATTAGATAGTATATCTCTTTGCCTTCGTTATCTTTGATATAATCTTCTAAGCTGATAAAATCCCTTTTGTTAGTATCAAATCTACAAAGTTCTAATACTTTTTCTTGATATTCAAAATCAGCAAGTCCCTCTTTTAATACTTTACCAAATTCATTCCAAAAAGTTTTATATTTTTCATCATCAAGTTTAGAAATCATTTTAAATATATTTTTGATGCTTGCTTTTTTAATTTTGGCTAAAATTGGGTTATGTTGTAGGATTTCTCTACTTACATTAAGTGGTAGATCTTCGCTATCGATAATACCTCTAATAAATCTGAGATACGTTGGTAAAAGTTCTTTATCATCATCTGTAATAAACACTCTTTTGATATATAGTTTTACACCACTTTGATAATCTACTCTATACAGATCAAATGGTGCTTTACTTGGGATATAAAATAATGTTGTATATTCGATAGCACCTTCTGCTTTTGTATGAATCCATGCAAGTGGTTTTTCATTTGAATGAGCGATTGTTTCATAAAAAGCGATATAATCCTCATCTGTTAAATCTTTTTTATTTTTAGTCCATAGGGCTGTTGCTTCATTTACTTTTACAATTTCCTTTTGGGTTTTACCATCTTCTGTGTATTTTGTTTTTTCCATATAGATTGGATATGGTATATGATTTGAATATTTTTTGATAATATTTTCAATTCTCATTTCATCTAAAAATTCTTCACTATCTTCTCTAATGTATAGGGTGATTGTAGTTCCATAATCATCTTTTGTTGCTTCTTTTATTTCATATTCACCACTTCCATCACTTTCCCATAAATATGCTTTATCACTTCCAGCTTTTTTAGTAAGTACTTCTACTTTTTTTGCTACCATAAAAGCACTATAAAATCCTACTCCAAATTGTCCTATAAGATTGTTATCGATTTTTTCATTTTCTTGTGCTTTTTGCAAAAATGCTTTTGTTCCACTTTTTGCAATAGTCCCAAGATTTTCTACCAAATCCTCTTCATCCATCCCAATACCGGTATCACTAATAGTGATAGTTTTATTTTCGTTATCTATTTTGATATCTATTCTTGGTTCAAATTTAAGTTCTTTAAATTTATCATCTGTTAAAGTGAGATATTTTAGTTTATCAAGTGCATCACTTGCATTTGAGATAAGTTCTCTTAAAAAAATCTCTTTATTTGAGTATAATGAATGTATCATTAAATCAAGTAATTGCTTTATTTCTGTTTGAAATTCTCTTTTTGCCATACAGCACCTCCATATTTTTGACGGGATTATAGCAAATTTAGTATAGTATTGTCAAGTTTAGTGATATATTTCATGTAAGATATTTTCTGATAATTTTGTATGCAGAAATAATTATTTTTGATATAATTGCGAAATTTTATCCAAAGGAGAATTGATGTTCAAATCACTTACAATCAAGCAAAAAATGCTAATTATGGTGCTAGCGGCTTTAGTTGGTTTTATTGTACTAAGCTATCTTATCTACTCATCAGAAAAAAAAGCTGAATTTTTAGGGAAAATAGAGGCAAATATTGAACGATTGCGTGGTGATATGCTTATGTTAAGAAGAAATGAAAAAGATTTTCTTATGAGAAAAAATCTCAAATATAAGCAGAAGTTTTTGAAAAACTATGCAATTCTACTCAAAGACGCAAACAAACTCAAAAGCAGATTGCAACAAGCAGGATTTGATACGCATAAAATAGAAGCGTTTATTAGGTATATCAATACTTACAAACAAAATTTCCTTGAATTAGTCCAAAAACAAATATATATCGGACTAAATGAGAAATCAGGTTTATACGGTGCCCTCAGAGATAGTGTTCACAAAGCACAAAATTATGCAAAAAGTTTGCATAATTGGCAATTGTTAGCAAGAGTATATGAACTAAGAAAAAACGAAAAAGACTTTATGCTAAGAAATAATCTTAAGTATATCAAAAAACATACTAAAAATTACAACGCACTTGTTGCATATGCCCAACAAGACCATGACCAAGTATTATTAGATTATCTCAAAGAATACAAACAAGACTTATCCAATCTAGCAAAAGCCCAAACCGAAATAGGACTCAATGAAAAGCTTGGAATTCAAGGAGTAATGAGACATACGGTTCATAAAACGGAAAAAATACTAGATGAATTGTTGAGTGATATTAGCAAATTTGATGATTCACAAAGAGGTCAAATTTTGGTGCGAAGCTTGATAGTAGCTGGGATATTTATGGTAATTATTGTAATATTGATGTCATTAATCTCAAAAGAATTTATCTCATCTTTAGAAACATTTAGAAGTGGGTTATTAGGATTTTTTGATTTCCTTGATAGAAAAACAGATAAGGTTGAAGAGATTAAACTATATACGCAAGATGAGTTTGGACAAATGGCTACTATTATCAATCAACACATCATCAAAACCGCAAATCTCATCCAAAACGATAAAGAAGCCATCATCCACACTATCGATACGTTAGAGAAATTTTCACAAGGTGATTTTAGACAAAGAATCACTATAGAACCCATCAATCACAATCTAAAACAACTAAAAGACGCATTCAATAAAATGGCGGAAATTATCCAAAAGAACGTAGGTAAAAATCTCAACGAAATCGACAACGTGATTAATAGATTCCTCAACAAAGATTTCACTGCCAGAATTGATGATGCACAGGGGAAATTGGCTATTACTATCAATAAAATGGGTGATACTATCGTAACTCTTCTTAAGGAAAACAAAGAAAACGCTGATACTCTTAAACAAAAATCAAATACTCTTAAAACCGAATCCAATACGTTGGCAAAAAATGCGGAGGAACAATCAAGTGAACTTGAAAATATTGTAAACTCTATGGAAGAGCTTAATGAGAGAATGCTCTCTACATCATCACAAACTCAAGAGCTTATCAACCAAGCAAACGACATTAAAAATGTGGTTAGTGTAATTAATGATATTGCAGATCAGACTAATTTACTTGCTCTAAATGCGGCAATTGAAGCAGCAAGAGCAGGAGAACACGGTAGAGGATTTGCGGTGGTTGCAGATGAAGTAAGACAACTTGCTGAGAGAACACAAAAAAGCTTGAGCGAAATTAATTCTACTATCAACGTACTAAATCAATCAATGGAGACAATCGGAGAAGTAATTAATGATCAAACGCAGTTTGTTAACCAAAGTGCCGAAAAAATAGTAGAAGTAAACTCTAAATCAAACGAAACTACAGTAATTGTCAGAGAAATCAACGAGGTAGCTCATGAAATAGATGAAATGAGTGAAAAAATCCTCTCTGATGTTGAGAAAAATAAATTTTAACATCAAGGAGGGTAACTACCCTTCTAACTCCCACTCAGAAATTAGTTTAATACCGTGTTGATGTAGTATTTTACTCGTCAAACCCATAGCAAAACACTTACACTCACAACCATTAACATAAGCCGATGTTTGAGTAACACCACATGATGGAGACTTTTCTTTGCCAATAAAGATATCGATATCGTGTTGTTTGCACAATTTCAACGCTTCCAAAGCTCCATCCATAAATGCTTGAGTTTTATTTATCCCATGAATATCAATAATCTCATCCCCTACAAATCTTGCCGGTGGTCTTGGAGTTGGCAGGCTCACCTCTTCCGGACAAAAAGGGAAAAGATGGTATTGTTGTTGTAGGGTTTGTAGGAGTTGGGCAGATAAAGGCTTGCTTTTACCATCATACCTACAAGGCACTCCCATCATGCATTTACTAATCAATGCCTTTTTCATGAATCTTTCCTTAAAAATGATAGAAAAAATGCCGCAGCAGATAATAAAATAATACTAGCACTAGGTGGTAAATCATAATAAAAACTCACCATTATTCCACCCACAACCAGCACCAAACTCAACACAGACGATACAATCATCATTGATTTTAGCGAATTAGTAAATCTCTCGGCAATAAATGGGGGGATAGTAAAAAGTGCGATAACCAATATAATCCCAATCGCCCTTACA
This sequence comes from Campylobacterota bacterium, assembly GCA_013153685.1. GTDB lineage: Bacteria > Campylobacterota > Campylobacteria > Campylobacterales > JAADDX01 > JAADDX01. The sequence continues at coordinate 4,897 of JAADDX010000062.1, forward strand.
CTCATAACAATACTCAAAGATACCAAAACCAAAAACAAAGTATGCAAAAATGCTACATTTAGTCCTCTTACTTGTGCGAATTCTCTATCGTAACTAACTAATAAAATCTGATGATAAAACACTAAAATAAAACACACCAACATCACATCCACACCCAACATCATACTGATATCTTCATTTGATATAGTTAAAATAGAACCGAATAAATAACTAATCAAACCACCGTTATACTCAGGTGTCAAATGAGCAAAAATGATCCCTATACTCATCCCAATAGCCCAAATCGCACCAATTACGGCATCACTTCTATTGGGGTATTTAAGGGTAATATAAGATAGCAATAAAGCAAGAAATATCGCAAATATCGAGGTAGTGAGTAAAATAGGGCTAGAGAGATAAAAAGCTAGTCCAATCCCTCCAAAGCTTCCATGAGCGATACTACCGGCAATAAAGCTATTTTTATTAATTACTATCAAGCTTCCGATAATTCCCACCGCTATGGAAATAAGAAAAGAGGCATAAAAGGAATTGGGTACTAAAGAAAAAAGCTCTATCATTAAACTCTCTTAATCATTTCAATAAAATTATCCACATCCCAGCTTGCAGTGCCAATCAAACATCCATCTACGTTATCAATAGCACAAATTTGAGCAATATTCTCTAGCTTCACACTTCCACCATACAATAAAGCCTTGTTAGTCAATTCACGCAATGCATCATGAGTAGAGCGAATCTCTTCTATAGTAGCACTCACGCCAGTCCCGATAGCCCACACAGGCTCATAAGCTATAATCAATCTCTCATATTCCAGATCAATCCCTTGTAATTGTTGCTTAAGATACGCAATTACTGCTTCTTTTGATTGTTTTCTAACCTCTAAAGGTTCACCGATACAATACATAATCTCAAAATTTTCGTTTTTATAAAAATCAAATTTCCGTGCAATAAATTCTTGTGATTCACCAAATTGTCTTCTCTCACTATGACCTAAGAGGATTTTGTCTATACCAAACTCGCTAATTTGTCTAAGACCTATCTCCGCCGTATACGAACCTTCCACCGCCGGATAACCATTTTGTGCACCAACTATTGGATTAGCACACAAAGCGGTACATGGCGGATATACTCTAATTGTGTGTTCTGTAGATACAGTAGATAGCTTATCTAAAAACTCTTGGGTGCTTTTTCTGGTGTGATTCATTTTAAAATTGCTTGCTATTATCATTTTACATCCTTTATATCGTAATTTCTTTAATATCAGCTATATCACTAAATGCTTTGTAAATAGTAGCGATTAGATTTTTTCTATTTGTTTTTAGTTTTTCATCGTTTGCATTTACCATTACATTATCAAAGAAATTATCAATTTGTGGTTTTAGGCTAAATAAATTATCTATTTTTTCAAGATACGTATCGCCTTTATTTTTTTGTTTGAATGCTTGATATAGTTCTTTTTCTGCTGGGGTGATAAGTAGATTCTCATCTACTTTTATATCTTTTTCTAAATCCATATCTTTTATAATATTTGCTACCCTTTTAAAGGTTGTATAAACTTCTTTGAAATCATCGCTATTTACAATCTCATTTAGGGCTTTTATTTTTTTATCTATTGAGAGTAAATTTGTATCTCCACTTGCAAGGACTGCTTTTATCACCGATGGATTGATATCTTTGTAGATTTGGTATAATCTCTCAAATATAAATTCAATTACGCTATTTGTATTAAACTCGCTATAATTATCCTTAATGGCTTGGATTAATTCTTTTAGATCATAATCCAAATTATGCTCTAATGTAATATTAATAATCCCAATAGCCGCTCTTCTTAGGGCAAATGGATCTTTATTTCCTTTTGGTAGTTTACCTATGCTAAATAAACTCATAATAGTATCAAGCTTATTTGCGATATTGATAATGGCACTTAATTTATTACTCACACTATTTTGGTATTGTTCTTTTATAGCCAATGCTACTTTTTCATCTTCTCCTGCTTTTAGGGCGTAATAATATCCCATAATCCCTTGAAGTTCCGTAAATTCAAATACCATCTCAGTAAGTAAATCTGCTTTTGCTAGATTGATAGCCTTATTTACAAGTGTTTTATCTTCTTTTAAAATATCTGCTAAAATATTTGCAATTTTTTCTTCTCTTTTAACTTTATCATACACACTTCCAAGTTTATCCATGTAAGTGATATTTTTAAGTCCTTCTATATCAAGTCCATTTTTTAAATCATTCTCCCAAAAGAATAATGCATCACTAAGTCTGGCTCTTAATACCCTCTCATTTCCATTTATAACTGCACTATAATCATCTGTAAGTGCGTTACTTACTACTACGAAATTGTTTGTTAGTTTGTTGTCTTTGTATACTG
>JAADDX010000043.1 GCA_013153685.1 Campylobacterota bacterium
CATTTGGTATGGAAGAAAAATCACCAGAAGAAAAAGCTATCGCAGAAGCTGATGCAAAAAGTGGTGCTTCACTAAAACTTACTATTCTTAATCCAATGGGAAGAATTTGGACTATGGTAGCAGGTGGTGGTGCGTCTGTGGTATATGCAGATACTATCGCTGATTTAGCAGGTGTTAAAGATTTGGCAAACTATGGTGAATATTCAGGTGGTCCTACTACTGCTGAGACACAATTTTATGCGGAAACTATCTTTGATTTGATGACAAGACATAAAGACCCAAGAGGAAAAATCCTAATTATCGGTGGTGCTATTGCTAACTTTACCGATGTTGCTAAGACATTTACTGGTATTATTAATGCACTTGAGAAATATGCGGATAAACTAAAAGAGCATAAAACAAGAATTTATGTAAGACGTGGTGGACCAAACTATGAAAAAGGTCTAAAAGATATCAAAGAAGCGGCTGAGAGACTTGGGCTTTACATTGAAGTTTATGGACCAGAGACTCATATTACTGATATTGTAAGAATGGCAATAGAAGAAGATAAAGGAGATAAATAATGAATAGTTTATTTACAAAAGACACACAAGCGATTTTTTGGAACAATAACAAAAGTGCAATTCAAAGAATGTTAGATTACGATTATGTAATCCAAAGAAAAACTCCATCTGTTGCGGCAATCGTAGCTCCAACAAGTAGTAATAAATTTGAAAAATTCTTTTATGGTCCAGATGAGATTATGGTGCCGGTATATAAAAGCACAGCAGATGCTGTAAAAGCTCATCCAAGTGCTGATGTATTATTAAACTTTGCATCATTTAGGACTGCTTATGACGTGACTATGGATGCTCTTGATTTAAAACAATTTAGAGTAATTATGATTACTGCTGAGGGTATTCCTGAGAGAATGGCAAGAATTATGAATCATAGAGCAAGAAAAGAGGGTGTTACAATTATTGGACCAGCAACAGTTGGTGCTATTGCCCCAGGTGCTTTTAAAGTAGCAAATATTGGTGGGACTATCGAAAATATCGTAAATAGCAAACTTCACAGACCTGGTAGTTGCGGGCTTGTAACAAGAAGTGGTGGATTGTTCAACGAGCTTTCAAATATTATCGCTTTAAATGCTGATGGTATTAGTGAAGGTGTAGCTATCGGTGGTGATAGATATGTTGGTTCGGTATTTATAGACCATCTTTTAAGAATGGAGAAAAACCCAGATGTTAAATATATGATTTTACTTGGAGAAGTTGGTGGTGTTGAAGAATACAAAGTAATCGATGCCGTAAAAGAAGGTAAAATCACTAAACCAATCATCGCTTGGTGTATTGGAACTATTGCTAAACATTTTAGTAGTGGAGTGCAATTCGGACACGCAGGTGCATCTGCAAATGCGGCTAGAGAAACTGCAGAAGCTAAAAATGCTGCAATGAGAGAAGCAGGAATTCACGTGCCAGATAGCTTCAATGATTTACCAGCAACAATTAATCAAGTTTATAATGATTTAAGAAACAAAGGTATAATCAGTGAAATTGAAGAACCAGTAGTTCCTTCAATCCCTAAAAATAGAAGACCTAAAAACTTTATTTGTACTATCTCTGATGATAGAGGAGAAGAAGCTACTTATGCTGGATACCCAATTAGTAGCGTAGCAACTCCGGATACTGGAAAAAGTATCGGTGATGTTATTAGTTTATTATGGTTTAAAAAAGTTTATCCAAAATGGGCTACTGACTTTATTGAAACTGTGATCAAAACAGTTGCGGATCATGGACCAGCAGTTAGTGGTGCTCACAATGCAAAAGTTACTGCAAGAGCAGGTAAAAGTGTGGTTGAGAGTTTAGTTACTGGACTTCTTACAATCGGTCCAAGATTTGGTGGTGCTATTGATGGTGCGGCTAAATATTTCAAATATGCAAATGACAACGAAATGACTCCGGCTGAATTTTTAAGTTATATGAAAAAACAAGGTATTCCAATCCCAGGTATCGGACACAGAATCAAATCTGTAAGAAATCCTGATAAAAGAGTTGAAGGGCTTAAAAAATACGCAGCGGAATATTTCCCAGCAACTCCACTTTTAGATTATGCATTAGAAGTAGAGAAATTAACTACATCTAAAAAAGATAACCTAATCTTAAATGTGGATGGAACTATCGGTATTTTAATGGTAGATATGTGGAGAGCATTAGGATATTCTGAAAAAGAAATCGATGAATTTATCGAAAGTGGAACTCTAAATGCGTTCTTTATCGCAGGTAGAACTCTTGGATTTATCGGTCATATCCTTGATGAAAAAAGACTTGCTATGCCTATGTATAGACATCCATGGGATGATATTCTTTATGATGTTCAAAAAGCAGAAGAGATTTAATCTCTTTTGTTTTTATTCTTACTTCTTATTTCTCTCAAATCTGATAATTCACTTCTAAATTTTGGTATAATTTTCTAAACAAAACTTAAGGATTTTTTTATGTTAATCAAAGAAAACCAAATCCCTTATATCGCAAATAAAATAGTAATCGATTTGTTAAATTCCAACTTTGTGAAGTTTGATGGCGGATTGGATAAGGCAAGAAAAAGAATCGAGGAAATTTTAGCCGATGATGTGGCAATTGAGAGAGAATTGGAGGATGAGGTAAAGGAAATTATTGCTCAGCAAGAAGAGGAAAATGAATATATGTTTTATGATGTCGATAAAAAAGAACTATTTAAAATGTTAAAACGAAAACTGGCAAAAGAGGATGGATTCCTAACCAAAAAAGAAGACAGACTCAACCATCTAGCTCATAAAATTATTGAAGATTTATGGGATAATGAACTTATTGATTATGAAGTGAGTGATGGTAAAATGAAAAATATCGTCTTTAATAGCATGAATAGCTTCATCAAAGAAAAATACGAAATAGAAGATGTCGTATATGATAAACTCAAAAACTACAAAAAACCTCTCATCCCAGGAAGTGAGGAATGGGAGCTGGTATTTACCAAACTTTACGAACAAGAACTCAAAAAAAGGGGTATGTTATGAAAATTTCTATCCTTTTAGAAAACGGGCTTTTTTTACAAGCCAAAGGTTTTGGTGCAGATGGGACTAGTGTAGGGGAGATAGTATTTAATACTTCTATGACCGGTTATCAAGAAATTATCACTGACCCGAGTTATGCGGGACAATTTGTGGTGTTTACTGCAAGTGAGATAGGAACTGTGGGTGTGAATGATGATGATATGGAAAGTAGAGGAGCTTGGCTAAAAGGGGTGATTGTAAGAAATTATAATCCAAATTATTCCAATTTCAGAGCCCAACAATCTCTCCATTCGTTTTTGCAAAAACACAATATTTTAGGTATTAGCGATATCGATACACGATTTTTAACAAAGCTGATAAGAAATGAAGGTTCTCAGATGATGATTGCATCAAGCAAGATTCACTCAAAAGAGGAGCTTAAAAAATTGCTTGATGAAGCTGATCATATTTCACAAATTAATTACATCAAAGAAGTAACAACTCCTACAATGTATATCCACAATCAAGGTGCTTGGAATGATGAGACGTTAAGCTATAATGAGCCTAATACCTCAAAGACAATCGCTGTTTATGATTTTGGAGTAAAAAGAAATATTTTAAACGAACTTACAAACGTAGGACTCAAATGTGAGGTTTATCCTGCACATACACCTGCAAGCGAGCTGATTCGCAAATACCAAAACAACGAAATTATGGGGGTATTTTTAAGTAACGGCCCAGGAGATCCGCTAGTATTACATGATGTCAAAGCAAACATACAACAGCTAATCCAAGCAAAAATCCCTATGTTTGGTATATGTCTAGGACATCAACTCTTAAGTATCGCCCACGGATACGATACATTCAAACTCAAATTTGGACATCATGGCGGAAATCATCCGGTAAAAAAGACAAGTGTAGAAATCACCGCACAAAATCACAACTACAATGTCCCAGAAGCTATCAAGGAAATAGCGGAAATTACACATATGAATTTGTTTGACAATACAATAGAAGGTGTGAGATACAAGAACGAACCGATTTTTAGCGTTCAACACCACCCAGAAGCAAGCCCAGGACCAAGAGAGAGCAAATATATCTTTAAAGAATTTGCCGATATGTTAGGATAATGTATGATAGAGCTAATTGTGTTGGATGTAGATGGTACTATGACTGATGGAAAGATTTATTACTCAAACGAGCTAGAGGAATTTAAGGCTTTTAATGTAAAAGATGGCTTGATGATTAAGAGCTGGAATATGATGGGTAAAAAAACGGCGATTATCACTGGAAAGAGCAGTAAGATCGTCCAAAAAAGAGCTCAAGAGCTCGATATCCAGATTGTTAGACAAGGTATAAAAGACAAAAAACAAGAGCTCGATGGGATTTTGGAAGAGTTGGGTTTTGGTTATAATCAAGTAGCGTTTATTGGGGATGATATGAACGATTATACTCTTTTGCAAAGAGTCTCGTTAAGTTTTTGCCCTTTTGATGCTAATGAGAGAATCCAAGATATCGTCAAATATCGTCTTCACAAAAAAGGTGGGGAAGGTTGTGTGGCGGAAATGATAGAGATGATTATTAAAAGAGACAAATTAGAAGGGCAGTTTTTACAATTATGGATTTAAAACAGTTGTTTTTTGTATCTTTTATCGTAATTGCGGTTTGTATGCCTTTTGTATTTTCAAAAAAACAATCACACTATATTCCACATAAGGTTAATTTGCCCAATGTAGATATTCAATATGCAACGTTTATGTCATTTAACCCCCATTTAGCAAGGAAGGGGGAATTTAGCGAATTGCTATTTCTAGATAACCAACATTACAATATCAAAAACGTAAATATCAATTTCCTAGACAAAAACACCACACTCAACGCCAAAACACTAACATTTCATAAAGTGTATCATTTCAATCATGCGGTATATACCACAAATCAATATACCTATACCGCTACAAATGGCTCTTATGATGATAAAACCCATATATTGCATGCACATAATTTTCAATTTTTCAGCAAGAAAATTTATGCATCTGGAGATACGATGACATATACGCCAGAGATAAGCACGGCTAAAGATATTTATATCAAATACCGTTTACCAAATTAAAGGAGAGAAGATGGAAATCAAAGTAATAGATAAACTAAACCCAAAAAACTGGATAGGGGAAGTGGTTGTTGGTAAGACCAACAAATACGACAAATACAACTTTAAGTGTGAAAATGAAGAGTTGTTAGTACTGATTGAATCTCGCAAAGTAGTTGTAGCTATAGATAAGCTTGATTGTGATAACGCCAAAATAGCGGCGTATAAAATCACTAAAGCTATTAAAAAATACGCAGATTCTTTTGGTGTTAAATTACCTAAAACCAAAAACAAAGACATTATTCAAAATTTCATAGAAGGGCTTATACTCGGTGATTATGAATTTGATAAATATAAATCAACAAAAGCAAATCATATCAAGAAAGTGGAAATTGCCTCTTCTATAAAGATATCTGATATCATTCACAAAGCACAAATTACAGCCCAAAGCATCTGTTTTACAAGAGATATAGTAAACTCAATGCCTGATGAAATATATCCGGCAGTGATGGCTCAGTATGCCAAGAAAATAGCAAAAGAAAATGGATATGAATGTAAAATTTATGACGAAAAATACCTCAAAAAAGAAGGTTATAATGCATTTTATTCAGTAGCCAAAGCAAGTGTGCATACACCTAGATTAATCCACCTCATTCACAAACCAAAAAAGGCCAAAAAAAGAGTAGTCATTATCGGGAAAGGTTTGACTTATGATAGTGGTGGACTTAGTCTAAAACCAGCTGATTTTATGGTAACGATGAAAAGCGATAAAGCTGGTGCAAGTGCTGTGCTTGGGATTATGAATGCACTTAAAAAGCTTAATATTGATGTGGAAGTACATGGGATTATTGGAGCTGCGGAAAATATGATAGGAGCGGATGCTTATAAGCCTGATGATATTTTAGTAGCGAAAAACGGTAAAACAATTGAAGTAAGAAATACTGATGCTGAGGGTAGATTGGTATTGGCGGATTGTTTGTGTTATGCTCAAGAAAATATCAAAGATTTTGATTATATTTTCGATTTTGCTACGTTAACTGGTGCTTGTGTTGTAGCCCTTGGGGAATATACAAGTGGGGTTATGGGATTTAATGAGGAGTTAAAAGATCTAGTTGTCAAAACATCTCACAAATCAGCAGAGTTGTATGCTCCATTACCGTTTAATAGATATTTACCAAAATTACTCAAAAGTAGTATTGCTGATATTTGTAATATCGCATCAAGCAGATATGGTGGAGCAATCACTGCTGGGTTGTTTTTGAGTGAATTTTTGCAACCAGCTAACAAAGATAAATGGGTACATTTAGATATCGCTGGACCGGCATTTGTAGAGAAAGAATGGGGATATAATTCGCACGGAGCAAGCGGTGCTGGTGTGGGAATGATGTTAAGATTATTGGAGAGTTTGTCATAGATGGTCTTTACAATCAACAATACGGACAATAACGCAAGGGCTTGCGAGATAAGAACTAACCATTCTACTATCCAAACCCCGATTTTTATGCCTGTTGGCACAAATGCGAGTATTAAGGGCTTGGATATGATAGATATGGTAGATATTTTAGATACGAAAATAATTTTAGCAAATACGTATCATTTGTATTTGCGTCCAGGTGATGAAATCATAAAAGAGTTTGGAGGACTTCATAAATTTAGCAATTATCCAAATTCATTTTTAACTGATAGTGGTGGATTTCAAGCATTTTCTTTGAGTAAAAATATGGCTCAAAGTGAAGATGGGATTGGATTTAAAAGTCATATTGATGGAAGTAAACATTTCTTTACGCCAGAAAAAGTGATAGATATTCAATACAATCTAAATAGCGATATTATGATGGTATTGGATGATTTGATTGCCTTACCAAATACAACTGATAGGATTGAATTGTCTATCAAAAGGACGACTTCTTGGGCTTATAGAAGTTTAGTTCATCATATAAACAAAGGTGCTAAAAACAATCTTTTTGCTATTATTCAAGGTGGAACGAATTTCAAATATAGAGAACAATCTGCTACTGAATTGGTAGGATTAGAATATCAAGGTAAAAGTTTTGATGGATTTGCTATTGGGGGATTGAGTGTAGGTGAAGAAAATCAAGCAATGTATGATACAATCGAAGCTACAACACCTTTTATGCCAAAAGATAAACCAAGATATTTAATGGG
>JAADDX010000025.1 GCA_013153685.1 Campylobacterota bacterium
AAAAAAGTCATTAAAACTTCTAAATGGATAATCGCTAAAACAAGCCATTGGAGTATCATCACCCATACTTCCTGTTGCTTCTTTTGCTTCTGTCATCATAGGGATAATTTGATCTTTTATCACCTCTTTGCTTATCCCAAAGTATCTTTGTTTCTCTACTAAATCAGTGAGATTGCATTTTGGCATTTTGTATGTATTTTCCGTATACTCTTGTAAGTAGATTAAGTTTTCATTTAGCCATTTTGTATATGGATTTCTGCTTTTTAGATAGTTGTTTATTTCCTCATCTTTTAACACAATTCCATATTTAAGGTCTATTCCAATCATTTGTCCTGATTGGAGTCTTCCTCTTTCAACTATCATATCATCATCAATATCATTTACACCATATTCTGATGAGATTAAGATCCTATTATCTTTTGTAATGATATATTTTGCCGGTCTTAATCCATTTCTATCTAACACCACTCCAATATATCTACCATCACTTAAACTTACAGCTGCTGGTCCGTCACATGCTTCAAAACAAGTAGAAGTAAATTCATAAAAAGCTCTGAGTTTACTATCCATATGTGGTGAATTCTGCCATGGCATAGGGATTAAGCTTCTTGCGGCTTTAAAGAAATCCATCCCATTCATTACTAGAAATTCAAAAATATTATCCAAACTTGCACTATCACTTCCACCCATTTGAACTATCGGTAAAATTCTTTGCAGTTCTTCATCGCTAAATACTTCACTTTTTACCGATTCTGTCTTAATAAAAGCATTTATTCTATTTGCTTGGATTGAATTTATCTCACCGTTATGAGCTATATATCTAAATGGTTGAGCTAATCTCCATTTTGGTAGAGTATTTGTAGAGAATCTTTGATGAAATAAAGCAAACGATACTTCAAAATCTTCATCACTCAAGTCCGGATAAAATTCTTTGATGTGAGTAGGCATCACAAGCCCTTTGTAAGCGACTTTTTTACTACTCATCGTCGGGATATAAAAGTCCTCATCATAAATGCTATGTTCTATATCTTTTCTTGTAAGATACAATAACTCCTCAAATCTCTTAGTAGCCGCTAGTGAATTTGGCACGATAAATATGTGATAAATATGCGGTAGCGTATTTAGAGCCAATTCACCAAGAGCCGCCGTATTTACAGGCACCTCTCTAATAAGCAATACTTTAAGGTCATTATGTTGAAGCTTTTCTTTGATGATATCTAACGTATAGTCATCTTTTGTAAAAATCACCCCTATAGCGTATATATCTGGTAAATCTACCCCTTCTTTGTGTGCAACTTTCCTCATAAATTTATCCGGCATTCCAAACAAAAGTCCACTACCATCACCACTCTTACCATCAGCGGCAATAGCACCTCTATGCATCATTCTCTCAAGTGCGATAATCGCATCTTCTACGTTTTTGTGGCTTGGCGTATTGTCGATACTTGCTAGCAATCCAAATCCACAATTATCTTTGAAACTTGTTAAATTCATCACTTCTCCTTAACGTTAGGAATTTATCAAAACACACTTAAATTAGGGTATTTGATAAACTCCCTATTATATAATTTTGAATTATACCAAAAATCATTTAATAATGTATGCATTTTACGAAAATTGGGATGAATTTGTGATATAATTGCACCAAAAAAAGGAGAGAGTATGCAAAAACAAAAAAGACAAAAAAGAGTCGTTTTATTTACCGGACCTGGATGTGTATGGTGCACAAAAGCCAAAAATTTCTTCAAAAAAAACAAAATTAAATTTCGTGAGATAGATATCACCAAAGATAAACAAGCAGCAGCAGATTGTAAAAAACACTGTGGGGGTGGAATACCAGTAATTCTCATCGAAAATAGATGGATATCTGGATTTAACGAACCGCTTATCAAAAAAGAATTAGGACTTAAATGAATATAAAACCAGATTGCTTGGTGTGTCTTTATAATCAAGCCTTAAAAACCACTAAATCGTTGGGGCTTGATGATGAGACAAGTGCCAAGATATTGTTTGAAGTGGCTAAAACTTTGCCTAATTACTCTCTTTTGAATACTCCACCGCAAATAGCCAAAGATACTTATAAACTCATCGCCGATATCACCGGTATCGCAGACCCGCTAGCAGATATCAAAACCCAATCTATCAAAAAAGCCAAAGAATTTATGGGATTTTTAGATACACAACTTGCAAATTCGTCAGACAAACTCCTTACGGCACTAAAAATCGCTGTTGGCGGTAATGTGATAGATTTTGGGGCAAAAGAACAATTTGAGCTAAAAGATATACTCACAGAAATCTTTGATAAAGAGTTTAAAATCAACCATTACAACCAACTCACACACCAACTTCAAAGTGCCAAAAGTGTAGTTATCTTAGCTGATAATGCGGGGGAGAATGTATTGGATGTGTTTTTAGCACGCACTATTAAGCAGCTTTTTGATGTGGAAATTTATTATTTTGTAAGAGGCTATCCAATCATCAACGACGTAACCACCAAAGAAGCATTACAAAGCGATATGCCGCTATATGCGACAATTATCGATACTGGCGTAGCAACTCCAGGGTATGATTTATCATACGCCAATACTCACAGTAAGGAAATTTATAACAATGCTGATGTGGTGATTTCCAAAGGGATGGGAAATTTTGAATCGTTGTATGGTATTACCGATAGAGAGGTATTTTATCTTTTTATCATCAAATGTAACGTAGTAGCCCAAGCTATCGGGCAACAAATCGAAGACTTGATATTGATGTAGAGAGCTTTGTTTTGAGGATTTTTTTACCTTCTTCAACCCCTGGTTGACCGTAGGTATCAACATTCAACATCTTACCTGTTAGGGAAGTTAGCAATTCATAATAATAAAAAAGTTCCCCAATATGATAAATACTTGCTTGGTCAATCTGGATAATATCCAACGGCACATCCCTATTTTTGAGATTTTCAATAATCGAATCCGCCTGCATGTTGATAAGCTGAGCAAATTCTATATTGTTAAGCAAATTAAGGCTCTCTAGATATTTTAAATTCTTATCCGGTATTTTGGTAGTATCGTTGAAATTGTCTATTTTTAAAAATGTTACGGTTTTATCTTTTGGTCCTTCTACTATCAATTGCAAAAACGAATGCTGATCTGTAGGACCAATCAAACCTACCGGTGTAAGACCTACGTTGAGTTGAGAATTGAGCTGTTTTTTACCCAAACTCTCAGCCCATAATTGCACATACCATGCATTAAAATCCCTAAACAATTCAGAATAACTAAAAAGAGCGTTTATATTGTAATGCAACATATGCTCCGCATAAAATGAAGCTTTTTTAAGTAGTGATTCTTTGATTTGAGTATTTTCATCAAAAAAGCTATTTCTTATATCTCTAGCACCTCTTAAAAGCTCACTGATATCATACCCCATCAAATACAAAGGGATCAATCCCACACTACTCAAGACAGAAAACCTACCTCCGACGTTTTTGGCAATATAAAATGTCTCAATCCCTTCTTGTAAACCAAGCTTAAATAAAGGGGAATCCATATCCGTCACAAAAACAAAGTCTTGTTTGTTAAAGGGTTTGAGACTCAAAATATACTTAAATATGGAAATGGTCTCTATGGTACGTCCACTTTTGGATATAATCACAAATAAACTATCGTTAAGGTCAATCTGATCTAATGCCGATTTGAGAGTAATTGGGTCTGTGGTTTCTAAAAAATGTAGCGTTCTTTTGGTGTGTTTTTTGTAAGATAAAAACGTATTTACCGCTTTTGCCCCAAGACTACTTCCTCCTATTCCTACAACAACAATATGTTTTTGATGAAATTTATCAAGCCGTGAGAGATAGGTAATATCTGTTAGCGGCAAATCATAATACCCCACAACCGTTCGTTCTTTTTTAATCTCATAAAAAATATGCTCGTTAATGTGAGCATGAAAAAAAATATCATTAATCATCTACTCTCCTTATCACAACCACCGCAATAGCAAATCCGCCATCATGCGTGATAGATACATCAGCATCAAAATGTAAATTTGGATTTAGGATATGGATTGTAGGAGCACCTCTAGAGGTTTTGAGGATTTCTATATCCATAAACGAAAAATCCTTCGAAATTCCCACTCCCATAGCCTTGGAAAAGGCTTCTTTTGCAGCCCAAATCCCCGCAATACTCGAGCTTTTAACCGCCCAAGCTTGCTCATTGGGAGTCATAAATTTGTCTTTGGCTCTAGTGCCAAATCTCTCTATCATCCGTTCTATACGGGAGATTACTACAATATCAATACCGATCATTGAATTACAAATGCCGTAAAATACACATTTCTAATCTCACCCGTAGCTAACTTAGCATTGAGGTTTTTCTTGATTTCCGCTTTAAGCTTTTCTTTACCTTTGGCTGTGGAAATCTCTGCGACAGTTTTGCTTGAGAGGATTCTAATGATAATATCCCTCATTAACGGTTTCATTTTATCAAGTTCTGGTTGAGTATCTGGTGAATCTATCTCTAAGTTGATAGTGCATTTTAGATATCTTGTTGCACCGCTACTTTTGAGATTGACTACAAAAGGATCTAACGGATAAATAGGACCTATCTCAGCAGCATCTTTTTGAACTTTTTGTTCTACCTTTTTCTCTTCTTGTTTTGGTTGGTCCGGTTTGTCTTCTGGATTTTCACCACCAGATAGTAAGAAGTATGTAACTACTCCCCCGATAATCAACAAAAACAGTAACAACACCACAATAATAATCAAAATCAGCTTATTGCTGCCATGATCTGCTGGGGCTGGTTTTTGTTCTTCTTCTTTTTCTTTTTCGTCTGCCATGGCTTTTTCCTTTTTTTTTGTTATAATTCTATCAAAAAAAGGGTCGTTTTGATAGAAAATTTTTTCTTTTTTCTTGGAAAGTCTTTTATACGATTATATGAATTCTTAATTGTCAAGCTTGGAAAATTTAGTGTATTTAGTATAGAGATGTTAGCACTCACCTTTTCAAAACCGTTTAGGATTAGGGAAATTTTAGCTCAAACCGAATTTATCGGAAGCAATTCTTTGCTTGTGATATTTCTGACTGCTTTTTTTACCGGAATGGTAGAAGCAATTGAGCTATATAACGGTTTTCACAAATTTGGAATTGAGAATTTTATGGGATATACTATTTTTTTATCTATCTGCAAAGAATTAGGACCGGTCTTTGCCACTTTGATGGTAATTAGTAGAGCCGTGAGTGCAATGGCTGCAGAGATAGGGACTATGAAAGTGACCGAGCAGATTGATGCACTAGATGTTATGGCAATTAATTCCAAACAATACCTCATCGTCCCACGCATTGTTGCGATGATTATCTCTTTACCGCTACTTATATTGATTTTTGATATGATCGCAAACTTAGGTGCTTATATCATTTCTATCTATGTATTGGATATCAACGCTACTGCATATATTCAAACATTACAACAATTAGTAGAATTCAAGGATTTTACACAAGGGATTATCAAAGGGATTGTATTTGGGTACTTGATCGCTTTAATAGGTACATATATCGGATATAATACGTCCGGAGGTGCCAAAGGTGTAGGACGAAGCACTACATTATCGGTAGTTAGTGCTTCTATTGTGGTATTTATTGCAGATTATTTACTGTCTGCTTTATTTTTGTTTTTTGATTTGTAAGGGGAAATGATGAAATATACACGAATTTTACGACTCGCTCAAGATGACGTAACGCAAGAAGATTTAGAAAAATTACGATTTGAAAACAGCAAAACGGGATTGGTGATATGCTTTGTATCTGCGTATTTGGATTTTGAAAAAATCATGAAAAAAATTAAGGAGTTTTTTGGTGATACCGTAGTTATCGGGACATTGACTGCAGGAGAATTATGCAGTGTCAATCTAGACCAACCAGAAAAGAGCTTATATAAGCCGGTATCTGAAGACTATCCTGATATAGTCTTGCAAAGCTTTAGTGACGAGATGATTCAATCAGCCCAAGTCCTCACAATCCCTCTACCCAACGCCAAAGACAAAGTCCAAGCTATTAAAGAACATATAGACAAGCTCCACATTACGACTAAAATCCACTATCAAGATACTATCGCGTATACATTGGTAGATGGATTATCCAAAAAAGAACATTTCTTTATAGAAGCTGTATACCAAAGCGGTAAATTTCCATGCCAACTAATAGGTGGAAGTAGTGGCGGGAAATTGGACTTTAGTCAGACTTATTTATTTAACAATCAAGAAGTGGTAACCGATGTCGCATTAGTGACACTAATCAAAATGAGAGAAAATATCAAGTTTGGGATACTAAAATCTCAAAATTTTGTCAAACTTGATACTTCATTTGAAGTATTTGAGTGTGATGATGAAGAGCGATACATTCAAAGCATAATAGATCGTAAAACCAACAAAACTATGAATTTCATCGATTATCTTTTGCAAATTTTTAATTGTGATAAGGAAAGCTTAGAGGAGAAATTGGCTAATTTTGCTTTTGGTATCGTTATCAACGACGAACCATTTATCCGTTCTATTGCCAAGATAGATTTTGAAAATAACAAAGTATACTTTTATTGCGATGTGAAATTTGGTGATATAATGTATCTATTTAAGACGACCGATTTTGTGGAACAAACACAAAAAGATTTTGAGAAATTCTTACAAAACAAACCTTCTAAACCTTTTGGCGGAATTTTGAATGATTGTATCCTAAGAAGAATATTTAATGCCCAAAAACTAGACAAACTTCACTGTTTTGATGGGATTGAATTGGCGGGATTTTCGACATTTGGAGAGTTATTAGGTGTCAATATCAACCAAACTTTAACCGCTATATTTTTCTTTGAAGTAGCACAAGGGGAATCTTTTAGTGATGAATATGTGGATAATTTCATCAATAACTATGCTAATTTTAGATTGTTTTTTAATGAAAGAGTACTTAATGCTCTCAAATCCAAAGAAATCCAAAAACTCAACAAAAAATTAGAGGAGAAATTAAAACAACAAACAAACATCCTCATGCAACAAAAACAACATATCGAATTAATCCATCAACACACCAAAGATTCTATCCGTTATGCATCTTTTATCCAAAGTGCATTGATTCCAAAAGAGGAGACGTTAGATAAGTTTTTTGATGATAAATTTGTGATTTGGAAACCAAAAGATATCGTGGGTGGAGATATATGGCTCTTTAGTGAGCTTAGACACCAAGATGAATGTTTGCTTTTTGTGATTGATTGTACTGGA
>JAADDX010000033.1 GCA_013153685.1 Campylobacterota bacterium
TAGATAATGCTTTCATATTTGCAAATCCAACAATTCCAATAGGACAAATAGCGGCTTCTGCACCAACTACTAAAATTTTATCAGCCATTCCTGCTTTTAATGTTTTATAAGCTTCTGTAATGGCGTGCGTTCCGGCTGCACAAGCTGTTACACTACTTGTATTTGGACCTTGAAGTCCATATTCGATAGATACAAATCCCCCAAGCATATTTACAAGTGCACTTGGAATAAAAAACGGAGATACTCTCCTTGGTCCTTTTGTTTCTAAGATTACGCTATTTTTTTCAATTGCAGGCAGTCCCCCAATACCACTTGCTGCACTTACACCAAATCTTGTTTTATCATAATCAGTCCCGATAAGATTTGCATCTTCCATAGCTTCTTTTGCGGCTTTTAAGCCAAGTTGGATAAATCTATCTGCTTTTTTAATCTCTTTTTTATCCATGACAGTAGCTGGGTCAAAATCAACTATCTCCCCAGCGATTTGCACCGAATAATTGCTTGCGTCAAATGATGAGATTTTTTTTATCCCTGTTTTTGCATCGATTATGTTAGTAAATGAAGTTTCTTTATCAAGTCCCACTGAGTTTATCATACCAATACCAGTTACAACTATTCTACTCATTATTATCCTTTTTTTATTTTTAAAAAAGCTTTAAATTTAAAACTCACCAAAAGTTCAAAGTTTAAAGCTTAAAAAGCAAAGCAATTACGCTTTTGCTTTTTCGATGTATTCTACTACATCTTTTACTGTTTGAATTTTTTCTGCTTCACTATCTGGGATCTCGATTTCGAATTTTTCTTCAAGTGCCATTACAAGCTCAACTACATCCAAGCTATCCGCACCTAAATCTTCTACGAAATTAGATTCTAATTTTACTTCATCTGGATTTACGTTTAATTGTTCTACGATCACTTCTTTTACATCATCAAATATTGCCATGAGTTCTCCTTGTGTTAAATTTACATGAAATTATAGCAAAATTTTTCTAAATTAATATAGCTTTTTTGAGAATATCCACTTTTATAACCAAAATTGACAATTTTCATCAAAAATATGCAAAATAATGAATTATTTATGTTATAATTACACAAAAAAAAGGAATGAGAAATGGTTAAAAAAATCGGTTTATCAATAATCGTGGCTGGAAGTTTGGCTTTTATTGGATGTGGGGGATCAAGTAGTAGTAGCAGCACTTCAGTAGGGACTTATACTGATGAAGCAATCGGTGGTGTTCAATATGTATGTGGTAACCAAGCGGGTGTTACTGACGAAAAAGGGCAATTTAGTTATGAAATTGGACAACCTTGTTCGTTTAAACTTGGAGGAGTTACATTAAGAAATGTACAAGCGGATGTGCTATCAAACGCTGGTGTGGAAATTTTAGAAACAAATGCAAATGTAGCAGCATTATTGCAAGCACTTGATGCTGATAAAGATCCATCAAACGGGATTAGCATTACTCCAGCAGTGGTAGAAAACGTAACTGCTGATAATATTACTGGTGATGCTAGCGATAGCGATACTATTACACAAATTGCAAATACTCTTGGAGTAACTCTCGATCCAGCAGCAGCAGCATCTCACTTGCTAGATAGAGTAAAAGAGGTGATTTCATCATTTAGTGATGGTACATTATACTTAGTTAAAGTGAGTGCGAACGGTAGAGAGAGTGACGGTTCTGCTTCAGTAGATAATATTTTAAATGAACTAACTGTAGTAGATGGTGTAGTAGTAGCACAAGATGAGGACGGAGTTTATCCATATGTTGGTAAAACAGCTGATTACTTAATCTTCGATAATAAAGATGGTTCTTATGAATATATTTTTGCTACACAAGAAGCTGCTGACGCTTTCGTAAATGGTGGAAGCACAGCTGATAACAACACTGATAACAACACTGATAACGATACTGATGATAATATGACAGGAAGCTACTAAGAGATCTCTCTTTTGTGGCTTTTTGAATATGTCAGTTAAATTTACAAAAGACTTCATAAATTTTCTACTTCTTACTACCGTAGCGTATGTTATTGCTGTTTTTTTTAAGTTTAGTTTAGTATTCGAGTATCCTTTATCTTTTTATCCGCCTTTGTGGGGAGCTGATGGTGGATTGTATGGGTATTATGCCAAAAATATCCTAGCTGGAGGTGTGTATCCAGTGGATGCGGAGCATATGCCAGGATGGCTTCTTGTGGGAATTGTCAAACTCTTTCACGTATCGCTTGATACGGCTTTGTTTTATTCTTCGGCTTTTTTATCATCATTAAGTGTTGTGCCGGTGATGATGATAGGATATTATTACAAAAGATTGGATTTTGCTTTTATTGTCGCTATTTTGGGTTCTTTGACATATAGTTATTATATACGAAGTTTTTTGGGTTATTATGATACGGATAGTTTAAATATCTTCTTTCCTATGATGATAATAGCTTTTATGATTTGGTCAATGCGTGATATGAGATATTTAATAGGTAGTATCGTGTTTGCGATTTTGTTTTTTATGTGGTATCACTCTTGTAAAGTGATTATTTTTGCTTTATTTGTGAATTTTGCGGTGTATGTGCTGGTGGTTAAATATCGGGTATATGTGCGGAAATATTGGTGGCTGCTTTTGGGTGTCGGGTTGGCAATGGGGTTGGCGTTGTATTATCAGACAGATTTTTTCCATAGGGTGTATGATTATTTTATTAAGCCTGCATACGTGCATGAGGGGAGTTATATCTTTAAAAATACTCTTGCAACTGTTAGTGAAGCAAAACCGTTAGCTATTAGCAAGCTTGGCGAATATTTGAGTATTAATAATATTTATTTTTACTTATCGCTTGTTGGACTTTTGTTGATGTGGTATAGATATAGAGAGACTTTGTTGCTATTACCAATGTTGCTGCTTGGTCTTATTAGTGTTAAAAGTGGTATTAGATTTAGTGAATATGGTGCGTATGTATTGCCTTTTGGATTGGTATATATGGTGTGCATGATAGTATATTGGCTTAAATTACCTAAATACTCGTTACATTTTTTATCTGTTGTGTTGGTGGGATTATATTTTAATGTGATTTACAAAACCAATAAAACTTTACATCCGATTTTGTCATACGATACGGCGGTAAAATTGCGTATTCTTGATAAAAATCTACATAAAAAAGATTTTATTCTTACGTGGTGGGATTATGGTTGGGCTTTGTGGTATTATACCAAAGCAAATACATTAATTGATAACGGAAAGCATTTAGAGGATAATTACATTATCTCAAAACTACTTCTAAGTCCTCAGGCTTATACTGCCCTTGCAGCACGATATTTTATGCAAAAATGTGAAGATAGGCATTGTCATCTAATGCACAAGCTCTTACAACACCATGATTTTACCCCACGAGCTATCAAGCCTACAAAGGATGTTTATTTTTTCTTTCATGATAGAATGTTGCGTATTATTAAGACAATTATGAGCTTTTCTACTATTGATCCAATAACCGCAAAAGTTGATCACAATCGATATTTAAGTGTGCTAACCCTCACCAAAAAAGGCTCTATCTTATCAACCAAGCACAATCAAATCCAAATCAACCTAATCAACCATACGTTGCGTCTAAAAAACAAAACAATTCCTATATTATTTAAGAAATATCCGACTGCGTTGGTGGGAGTGTTTAATAAGACGCATATTATCGTTTATAAAAATACGTATCTGCTATTTTGTAACGATAAAGTATTTAATTCATTTTTTATTCAAGCATTTGTGCTAAGAAATTTTGATAAACATTTGTATAAAAAAGTAGCGGGAAATTACGAAATGATGATTTTGAAGCTGCAAAAATGATCGAAGACCAAAGGAAGGTCTTACTCAGTAGCCATTTTTTGGAAATAAACTACTTGTAAGAAAAACCAACCTAAGATTCCAAATGCTGCTATTTCCATGATACCATTTTCCATCATATCTCCTTTATTTTATTGGGTTATTGCTATATAATTTTCACAACCCGCAGTTTTTTGATATAATTCCTTTGTAATTTTACTATAAATTTTTCAAAAATAGGAAAAAAAATGAAAAAACATCTCACACACACTAAGGATTTGAGTAAAAATGAAATAATTGAGATTTTTAAAAGAGCTCAGTTGTTTTTGGATGAGCAAAGACGAGATATCCTTGGTGATAAATTGATAATCAATATATTTTTTGAAAACTCAACTAGAACAAGGAGTAGTTTTGAAATAGCAGCTAAGAGACTCGGAGCGGATGTGGTTAATCTAGATGTGAGTAAAAGTTCTACAAGTAAGGGTGAGACGTTGTATGATACAGCTATGAATCTGGATGCTATGGCACCATCGGCGATTGTGGTAAGACACAAAAATGCTGGAGTGCCTAAAATCCTATCTAAATATGTAAAAGCCACAATTATCAATGCCGGTGATGGAGCTCACCAACACCCTACGCAAGGGTTATTGGATCTATTTACTATTACTAAACATTTTAATACATATGATTTATCTAACAAACACATAGCTATTGTAGGAGATATCAAAAATAGCAGAGTAGCTAATAGTGATATTGAATTATTGCAAAGATTTGGGGCTAATGTGGTTTTGGTAACCCCTCCCCATTTTTTACCAAACAAAGATTTGCCATATACTTATGATATCAAAGAGGTTATTGATGATATTGATGTTATTATTTCTCTTAGAACACAGACTGAGAGACATACCAACGCAACATATGCGAGTTTGGATGATTATGGTCATAATTTTAAAATCACAAAAGAGCTGATTGAAGGCAGAGATGTGATTGTGATGCATCCTGGTCCGGTGCATAGAAATATTGATTTGAGTGATGAGGTGATGAATAGCCCACAATCAAAAGTGTTAGAACAAGTAAAAAATGGTGTAGCTGTGAGAATGGCTATATTAGAGCACTTTTTGAGACATTAAACTCAAGGAGGAAGTGATGTTTGTATTTGAAAATGGAGAGATGATTCGCCAAGATGAGATTGTAATTAACAACGATAAAAAGCAGATTATATTCACTTCCCCTAATAACAAAACATTACTAACATGGCTAAAATCGTTGCAGTTACCGGAATATTTCTTTGAAGATATTACCAATGAAGATCAGAGTGTCTCTTATGATGACTGGGGTGATTTGCAATTAATTACCGTAAAGTATATATATTTTCAAGAAGACGAATTTCTGCTATATGATGAAGAGAATATTTCGCTGTTGATTATGAAAAATAAGTTAATTTTTTTAAGTGACAATAAAGATGTAATTGTGGAAATTTCCAAAAAATTCCAAAAGCGTGTCAAAAAGACTGATTCTATCGAGCTTGCAATTTATAGAATTTTGGATATTTTGGTAGATAACGCAATGTTGATGATAGATGTGATTGATGAGACTTTGGAGAGTTTGGAGGATGATATTTTAGCAGGAGAGGTTGAAGAAGAAGAGGTGCAAAAATCTATCTATAACACAAGAAGAACGCTTAATAGAATCTCCAAATTGTTTATTCAAGAAACCGACATTATCAATAAAATCTATCATGATTTTACCCCTAAGACTAAGAAAGAATTAAAATACGAGTTTATCGATCTCAAGGAACACGCGAAATTTTTGATCAATGAATCAAAAACCATGTTGGATCGAACGGGATATTTACTGAATGTGCATATGGGGATATTATCCAATAGAATGAACCAAGCGATGCAAAGACTAGCGGCAATTTCGATAATTTTTATGCCGTTGACGTTTATTGTAGGAAATTATGGGATGAATTTTAAATACATGCCGGAGTTGGATATGAAGTATGGATACTTGGGGGTGACTTTGGCAAATGCGTTTATTGCCGGAGCGATTTTTGTATGGCTCAAAAAGAAAAAGTGGATCTAATCAAAGCCTCCCATCCACCATATTTTTATCTAAAAAGCCTTTAATATCATAAACTACTTGATTATCTTTTTTATCTATTTTTAAATCTTTAAATTCATTATGAGCAACTGCTAAAATTATTGCATCATAATCCTCTATATTATAGTTTTCTTTAAGCTCTAAATTGTATTCTCTTTTTACTTCTTCTTTATCTGCCCATGGGTCATACACATCTACATTTATCCCAAAATCTTGAAGTTCATCTATCACATCAATAACTCTACTATTTCTAATATCTGGGCAATTTTCTTTGAATGTAATTCCAAGGACTAAAACATTACTATCTTTGATAGTGTGCCCTTTTTTAATCATAAGTTTTACTACTTTATTTGCTACAAAAATCCCCATATTATCATTTGTTCTTCTTCCAGCTAGTATTATTTCTGGATGATAACCTATCTCTTTTGCTTTGTGAGCTAAATAATACGGGTCAATCCCTATACAATGCCCCCCTACAAGTCCCGGTTTAAATGGTAAAAAGTTCCATTTTGTCCCAGCTGCTGCTAATACATCTTGTGTATCAATCCCAAGTTTATCAAAAATAAGTGCAAGTTCATTTACAAAAGCGATATTTATATCTCTTTGAGAATTTTCTATTACTTTTGCGGCTTCTGCTACTTTAATGCTACTTGCTTTATGTGTTCCGGCTGTAATAATACTTTTGTATAGATTATCTACTTTATCTGCAATCTCTGGTGTGCTTCCACTTGTAACTTTTAATATTTTTGTAACGGTATGTTCTTTATCCCCTGGGTTAATTCTCTCAGGTGAATATCCAGCAAAAAAGTCTTTATTAAATGTTAATCCACTCACCTTTTCTAATACCGGCACACAATCTTCTTCTGTTGCCCCTGGATAAACGGTGCTTTCATATATTACAATATCACCTTTTTTAAGTATTTTTCCTATACTTTGGCTTGCTTTAATAAGTGGAGTTAAATCTGGATTATTATGCTTATCTATTGGTGTGGGCACTGTTACGATATAGATATTACAATCGGCTATATCATTTAAATCATCACTAAACTTCATTCCGTTATCCAAGCATTCTTTTACTTGCTTCTCACTAAGTTCTAATGTTCTATCATACCCATTTTGTAATTCTTCAATTCTGCTTTTTGCTATATCAAATCCAACTAC
>JAADDX010000050.1 GCA_013153685.1 Campylobacterota bacterium
TGCATACCTTGTAATATATATATTACAATGTCGTTTTATATAGCAGGTATCAACTTTATAGAAAAAGGAGCAGACGAATGAATATCTATTATGCACTTGCTATTTTATCAACTATTGCTTTGATTTTTTCAGTAATAGTAAAACCAGATACAAAGGCTAAACCACATTAAATTTTGCTTTCTCTCTTGGTTAAATTAAGTCAAGGGATTTACCTTGGTACTCTACTTCAAGGCTACATTTTGGTATAATCATAACATCATAATTATAACTACAAAGGACTACAATGAATAACGAAAATATCGTCAAAAAAGTATGCAAAGAACTTGGGATAACTCAAAAGGAGTTGGCGGAGAGGTTGGGAGTGCCACAGAGCACAATATCAGGTTGGGCAAAAGGCGATATTCCAAAAATGACACAATTAGCATTAGAACTTTTAATTGAAAATAAAGAGTTAAAAGAAAAATTAAATATATTTAAACAAGCCTTTAAAGTAGCAAGTGAATTATAAGGGTGTGTAAAATATCAACACCATTAGGGTATGAATAAATTTCACACTCTTTAAAATACTAAAATTAGAATCTTTATTATATTTTATTACTATTTTTAGTAATTATCTCTTGACATTATTCTAAATTTAGAATATAATTCCACTAATAATACGAAAAATCGTATTAAGTTCATTTAAAGAGAGTTGTTAAGAGTTTATTTAATGTGGTATAATTCGATTATGAATAAACAAAAACTAATCAAAACGATACACGATATATCATTAGGATTTTTTGTAAATGCTGGTTATGGTATCACACAAGGTGGAGATGTCTTCGCTAATGGATATGTTTTAGCAGTTTCAATAATCCTAATATATTTTACAAATAAAGGAGATTAGATGACAAATTGGGAACTATTCCAGATGGTGGCAGTTACTTTATTATTAATTGCTGTTATCTATATAAATAAATCAGACGACAAAAAGGTTTTACCACACTAACTAACTCTTTCAACTCTCTTGATTAAATCAAGTCAAGGGAGTTAAATGACTACAAAACTACAAAAATTAGAGCTAAACACTTCAAAAATCCAATCATTAGTAAAGACTTTAAGATTAGCAAGTGCTACAAGTATTACCCAAGAAGAGTTATATGGGTGTGATATAGAAAACATTTGCGATGTCATAGAGGATATTACTTTACAAAATTGGGACTTAATAGATGAATTAAACTTAAAAGGAGAACAAAAGGAAATTAGAAATATTTAAAAATAACTTTGGAGCAGTGAGAGTTATTAAAGATGAAAAAGGTGAGCCGTGGTTTGTAGCAAAAGATGTAGCTGATATATTAGGTTATAAAGAAACAAATGATATGACAATTATAATCTCTCCATTTGTATTTATAGCTATTTTGTATGTTTGAGTTTCAAATGGAATATCTGACACTTGACACACTCGAACATAACTTGATATAATAAATACAAAACACTAGGCTAGTATATGAAACATATAGAAATTTTTACCGATGGAAGTTGCCTTGGTAATCCGGGCAGAGGAGGGTGGTGTGCTATTTTACGTTATAATCAACATCAAAAGATCCTCAAAGGTTGCCAAATAAATACCACGAATAATCGTATGGAATTGTTGGCGGTTATTAAAGCATTAGAAGCGTTAAAAGAGCCGTGTGAGATTGAGCTATATAGTGATAGCACGTATGTATTACGCGGGATTAATGAGTGGTTAGATAACTGGAAGCGGAAAAATTTTAAAAAGGTTAAAAATGTTGATTTGTGGAAGCGTTATCTTGATGCAGCCAAACACCATGTTATACACATTAATTGGATAAGAGGACATAGCGGACATACCGAGAATGAGCTGTGTGATAGTATCGCTAGAGCACAAGCACAAGATTGCACAAAGGATTTGAATGTTTGAATTACAAACCAACTATACTCCATCTGGCGACCAACCACAAGCGATAGAGAAATTAATCCAATCAATCCCAAACAATCAATACCAAACATTATTGGGAGTAACTGGTAGCGGAAAGACGTTTACTATGGCAAATATTATCAAAGAGCTCAAAATGCCAACTCTTATCATGACCCACAATAAAACACTAGCAGCTCAACTATATAGTGAATTTAAGGACTTTTTTCCAAACAACCATGTAGAGTATTTTATTAGTTATTATGATTATTATCAACCAGAGGCATATATTCCAAGACAAGATTTGTTTATTGAAAAAGATAGCTCTATTAATGCAGAATTGGAACGTTTGAGAGTGAGTGCTACTGCAAGTTTGTTGCAATATGATGATGTTATTGTAATAGCCTCTGTTTCAGCAAACTACGGGCTTGGAAGTCCTTATGAATACCAAAAAATGGTATTAAAATTCGAACTTATGCAAGAGATGAATCAAAAAGAATTGCTTTTGCGATTAGTTAATATGGGTTATACAAGAAATGATAAATTTTTTGATTGGGGAAATATTAGAGTCAATGGGGAAGTAATTGATATATTTCCGACATATTACGATAATCAATACGTAAGAATCGAGTTTTTTGGCGATGAGGTTGATAGAATAGAAATTCGAGATTATTTAACCAATGAAGTAATACAATCAAAAAATGAGTATATTTTGTATGCCGCTAATCAATTCATAGTAGGTGCTGATAGATTGCAAATGGCTATAGAGGAAATCAAACACGACTTGCAAGTAAGACTTGCGGAATTCGAAAAAGCAGGTAAAATAGTAGAAGCCCAACGCCTCAAACAAAGGGTTGAGTTTGATATTGAAATGCTTGAGACTACCGGTAGCACCAAAGGGGTAGAGAACTATGCTAGATACCTAAGTGGCAAGAAACCGGGAGAAGTGCCGTATAGTTTGTTTGATTATTTTGAGATCAAAAATAGACCTTATTTAGTAATAGTGGATGAGAGTCATGTGAGTTTACCGCAATTTCGCGGAATGTATGCAGGTGATAGAGCTAGAAAAGAGGTATTAGTCGAGTATGGATTTAGGTTGCCAAGTGCACTTGATAATAGACCTTTGAAGTTTGAAGAATTTATAACTAAAGCTCCTCATTATTTATTTGTAAGTGCTACTCCTAACGATTACGAGCTTGATATTTCCGCTCAAGTTGCTCACCAAATTATTAGGCCTACCGGATTATTAGACCCTATCGTAGAATTTGCACCAAGCAAAAATCAAGTGGAAATTTTATATGACGAGATTAAAAAAACACCGCACAAAGTGCTAATAACAACACTTACCAAAAAAATGGCTGAAGAATTGCAAAAATATTACCTAGAGCTAGGCTTGAAGGTGAAATATATGCATAGTGATATTGATGTAGTTGAACGCAATGAGATTATTAGGGGGTTAAGAAGTGATGAATTTGATGTGCTAATAGGGATTAACCTCCTAAGAGAAGGTCTGGATTTGCCGGAAGTAGGTTTGGTGGCGATACTTGATGCGGATAAAGAAGGGTTTTTGCGTAGTAAAACTAGTTTGATTCAAACAATGGGAAGAGCAGCGAGGAATGTGGATGGAAGAGTAATTATGTTTGCAAGTAATATTGATGAGAAAGTAACGATCGATACGCCTGCAATATTGGAGAAATATAAAGATAAAATCACCAATTCGATGTATATCGCCACCCATACCACCATCCAGCGTCGTCTAAAACAGATGCAATACAATAAAACTCATAATATTACCCCTCAAACTACCAAGAGGAAATTGGAAAAAACACTAAAAAGTGATGAAATCACTCCTACAGTATCCTTTAATATACCTGCAAAAGAAAAAAGTATTTTACTTAAAAAACTCCATAAGGAAATGATACAAGCAAGCAAAAATCTAGAATTTGAAAAAGCGATTGAAATTCGCAATAAGATTGAGCAATTAAAAGGAAAACGATGATAACACAAATTAAAAAAGAACTCCAAAAAGTTATAATCGGGCAAGAAAAGATGATAGATGCGTTATTGATTGGATTATTAAGCAACGGCCATATTTTGCTAGAGGGTGTCCCAGGACTTGCAAAAACACTATCTATTAAAACATTGGCCCAAATATTGGATTTGGATTTTAAGAGGATTCAGTTTACGCCGGATCTATTGCCAAGCGATATTATCGGAGTGGAGATATATGATATGAAAACAGGGCAATTCAAGACAAAAAAAGGTCCTATTTTTGCCAATTTGTTGCTTGCTGATGAGATTAATAGAGCAGCACCGAAGGTACAATCTGCACTACTTGAAGCTATGGCGGAGAGACAAGTTACAATTGCGGATAACAATTTCCCCCTCTCAGCACCGTTTCTAGTGATGGCAACTCAAAATCCAATAGATCAAGAAGGGACATACATGCTCCCTCAAGCTCAATTGGATAGATTTATGTTAAAAGCGGTGATAGGTTATAATACAAAACAAGCCGAAATCGATATTATCAAAAGTCAAAATACCCATTATTCCCTGGATACGATCGCTACACAAGAGGATATTTTTACTATGCAAGAACAAGTTAAGAATGTTCATATAGATGATGAATTGGTAGAATATATAGCGGAATTAGTCCAAGCAACACGTATCAAACACCGATATATTGAATTTGGATGTAGCACTAGAGGAGGTATTAGCCTATTTCAAGCTAGTAAAGCTGTGGCTTTTATGGAGGGTAGGGACTATGTTACGCCTATTGATATATTAAGTATAGTAAAAGATGTGTTTCGACATAGGATTATCATAAGTTATGAAGCTCAAGCCGATAATGTGAGTGTGGATAAAATTATAGAAGAGATAGTATCTGCAATTAAAGTTCCATAATATTTTCCCAAGTGGGCGTTCACATAGTGACTTTGGTTCTACCAAAGAGTAACATTTGGGATAGGAGAGAAGCTTTAGGAGCGAGATTACTCGCTGCACACCACTTCTACTACCATCTCCCCCATATAAATAGTGTAGAGAACCCAAAATTTACGGGTAGCGCACCACTTAGGAAAAATATGGCATAATTATAGCATATTTTTATTTTTTTTAGAAACTTTGTCTTTTTTTAAGTGAAAAATTGAATTCGTTATAAAAATATGTTAAAATACGCAAAAAAAAGGATAGACCATGGGTTTAAGTAGCACTGAATTGATTATAATTTTGATTATAGTTGTGCTGTTATTTGGAGCAAAAAAGATACCTGAGCTTGCTAAAGGGATAGGAAGTGGAATAAAAAATTTTAAAGCTGAATTAAACAGTGATGATGACAAACTAGAATCTCAAACAACAAACAAAGAGCAAAAACCTGAAATCAAAGAAGAAAACAAAGCTTAATAAATGTTAGAAGATATCAAACCTCACATTGCAGAATTACGAGAGAGGCTGATAAAAATAGTAGCCTCTTATTTTGTAGCCTTTATTGTAGTGTTTATGAATTGGCAAGTTGTGTATGCGTGGATGAAAAAACCGCTTGAGAAGGCTTTTCATAAAGCTATGATATTTACCTCTTTGACTGAGCCTTTTATAACGGCACTCAAGATTTCTTTGTATACCGGATTTGTATTAGCTCTTCCGATAATTATGTACCAAGTATGGAAATTTATTGCACCTGCATTATATGAAAATGAAAAAAAAGCAGCCGTTCCATTTGTATTTTGGACAACTGTGATGTTTTTGAGTGGGGTTGCGTTTGCGTATTATGTGGTGTTTCCTTTTGGTGCAAATGTGCTTATTAATTTCGGTGGAGTAGAGTTTGAGGCGATGTTGAAGATGAGCGAATATATAGGGTTTTTTGCCAAGTTTATGTTTGGATTTGGTATAGCGTTTGAATTGCCAGTGTTTAGTTATTTTTTAGCTAAGCTAGATTTAATTACCGATAAGACGTTGATTAGCGGTTTTAGATTTGCGGTGGTAATTATTTTTATTGTAGCTGCGATTTTGACACCACCTGACCCAGCAACACAGTTTATGATGGCTATACCGCTTATTATTTTATACGGTGTGAGTATTTTGATAGTGAAAATGGTAAATCCAGAGCAAAAGGAAGCTGAATGATAAAAATAGGAATAGTAGGAGTAGGGACAGTAGGAGAGAGTGTAGTAAAGATTCTACAACAAAATCAAGATATCATAAAAGCTAGATGTGGAACTGAGATCATTGTCAAAAGGGGAGTGGTAAGAAATTTAGATAAATCAAGGGAAGTTGATATTCCACTGAGCGATAACTATCTGGATGTAACTACGGATGAGGAAATTGATATTGTGGTGGAATTGATGGGTGGCGTTGATGGAGCTTATCAAGTAGTTAAAAGTGCTATTGAAAATAACAAAGCCGTGGTAACCGCAAATAAGGCTTTGCTTGCTTATCATAGATTTGAATTACAAAAGATTAGCAAAAAACCTTTTGAATATGAAGCAAGTGTTGCAGGAGGTATTCCTATCATCAAAGCTTTAAGAGAAGGGTTGAGTGCCAACCATATCGAATCTATCAAAGGGATTATTAACGGGACATGCAACTATATGCTTACAAAAATGAAAGAAGGGCAAGCATATGACGATGTGCTCAAAATGGCACAAGAGCTAGGCTATGCAGAAGCAGATCCTACGTTTGATGTAGGGGGATTTGACGCTGCCCATAAGTTATTAATCTTAGCAAGTATTGCGTACAATATTGATGCAAAACCGGATGATATTTTAATCGAAGGGATTGAGAACATTTCCACTATAGATATGGAATTTGCACAAGAATTTGGATATGAGATCAAGCTACTTGGTATTGCTAAGAAAGATGGAAATTTTATAGAATTGAGAGTTCATCCTACTATGATCCCGACCACACAAATGCTTGCAAAAGTTGATGGTGTAATGAATGCTGTAAGTGTAGTTGGCGATAAAGTAGGGGAGACGTTGTATTATGGTGCGGGTGCCGGAGGAGATGCGACAGCAAGTGCTGTAGTAAGTGATATTATTTCCATTGCACGAGGTATCAACGCCCCTATGTTAGGATTTAAACAACCATTAGAAAACGGTAATTTTACTTTACGCGATAAACAAGATATC
>JAADDX010000009.1 GCA_013153685.1 Campylobacterota bacterium
CTATATCGTCTAAAACATCACAAATTTTATTTGCAATTATTTCAAATTCTGCTTCTTTCATTCCTCTTGCTGTAAGTGCTGGACTTCCTATTCTGATACCACTTGTTACAAATGGACTTCTTTTTTCACCTGGGACTGTGTTTTTATTTACTGTAATTCCAGCTCTACCCAATGCTTCTTCTGCATCTTTTCCTGAAAAATCTTTATCAAGGAAACTTACTAACACTAAATGATTATCAGTTCCATCTGAAACAAGCTTATATCCTCTATTCATCATAATATCGGCTAAAACTTTGATATTTGCTTTTACTTGTTTAGCATAATCTTTCCATTCCGGTGCTAAATTTTCTTTAAATCCTACTGCTTTTGCAGCAATTACATGCATTAAAGGTCCACCTTGAAGTCCTGGGA
Source organism: Campylobacterota bacterium (assembly GCA_013153685.1). GTDB lineage: Bacteria > Campylobacterota > Campylobacteria > Campylobacterales > JAADDX01 > JAADDX01. Next base: position 412 of record JAADDX010000009.1, read on the forward strand.
AAATTGCACTATTTATCTTTTTAGCTATATCGGCATCATTTGTAAAAATTGCACCACCTCTTGGTCCTCTTAATGTTTTATGAGTAGTTGTAGTTACTACATCACAATGTGGGAATGGATGCATATGCTCACCGGCAACTACAAGTCCCGCAATATGAGCGATATCTGCCATTAAAATAGCTCCTACTTCATCAGCAATTCTTCTAAATGCCGCAAAATCTATCTCTCTTGGATAAGCACTCGCACCACATACGATAATTTTTGGTTTTACGATTTTTGCAATATCCATCACTCTATCATAATCAATTCTACCGCTTACTTGCTCTATTCCATAATGAAATGAATGATAGTTTTTACCTGAAAAACTAACTTTTGCACCATGAGTAAGGTGCCCTCCATTACTCAAATCCATACCTAAAAGCTTATCACCAGCTTTTAATAATGCCGCATAAACTGCTCCATTTGCTTGACTTCCTGAGTGTGGTTGCACATTAGCAAACTCACATCCCATAAGTTCTTTTGCTCTATCAATAGCAAGTTGCTCTACCGCATCAGCATTTTCACAACCACCATAATATCTCTTATACGGATAACCTTCGGCATATTTATTTGTAAATACACTTCCCATCGCTTGCATAACTGCCGGAGATGTAAAATTTTCTGATGCAATCATTTCTAAATGATTTGTTTGTCTTACTACTTCTTTTTCGATAATTCCATAAACTTCTGGGTCTTGATTTTGTAAATAATTCATTTTATCTCCTTGTTTTTATTTAATTGTTCTTCTTTTTCTGTATCATAAATCCAATAAGCACCTAATAACACTACAAAAATCTCAAAAATTGTTATGAAAATTCTACCTTCTTCATTCATTTTCGTTCCTTTAAGTAACTACCTTCTATGATAGCAATAACTGATATAGTAATATCGATAAAATTCACTACATCTATCCCACCAAAAGAGATAGAATATAAAGAATTTACAAAAACACCTATTCCTATATTAGAGATAATATCTCCTCGAATTTTAGGGTTTTTTAATGCTTCTTTTCTTTTTCGTATAAATTCTATCAATTTTCCTCTTTTTTAATCGGCTTCATTGTTGGGAATAAAATCACATCTTTTATTGAATGTTGATTTGTTAGTAACATCACTAACCTATCAATCCCTATTCCCTCACCTGCAGTTGGTGCCATACCATAGCTTAATGCTTTGATATAATCTTCATCCATCTCAGCCGCTTCATCATCTCCAAGGGCTTTATTTTCGATTTGTCTTTTAAATCTTTCATATTGGTCTACCGGGTCGTTTAACTCACTAAATCCATTTGCAATCTCACGTCCAGCGATAAACAATTCAAATCTATCTGCTAATTCCGGATATTCATCATTTCTTCTTGCAAGAGGTGAAATGTCTATTGGAAATTCTGTAATAAATGTAGGATTAATCAGCTTACTTTCTACAAATTCATCAAAAAGCTCACCCCACATTTTACCTACACTATCGATATGTTTTTCTACTTCGATTCCTGCTTTTTCTTTTAGATAAGCTTTCATTTTATCTACATTATCTAAAATATCCTCCGGAACTCCTCCAAGATTAATCAAAGCATCTTTATAAGGAATAACCTTTACATCATCAAAGTCAATTTCCATATCCCCAAAAGGTAATTTTTTTGGTAAATTTAGATTTGTAAGTAAATAATCAAATAATTCTTTTGTAATATTGATTAAATCCTCATATCTTTTATAAGCCCAATAAAATTCAATCATAGTAAATTCTGGATTATGAGTATGGTCTATCCCTTCATTTCTAAAATTTCTATTTATTTCAAAAACTGCCTCAAATCCACCTACAATTAGTCTTTTTAAGAAAAGTTCCGGTGCAATTCTTAAATTCATATCAATATCAAGTGCATTATGATGAGTAAAAAATGGTTTTGCATTTGCCCCACCTACAACCGTATGAAGCATAGGAGTTTCAACCTCTAAAAACCCTTTATCCTCAAAAAATCTTCTAACCAACGATACGATTTTACTTCTTGTTTTCATTACATCTTTTACTTCTTTATTCATAATCATATCAAGGTATCTTTGTCTATATCTTGCTTCTATATCAGTAAGTCCGTGATATTTCTCCGGTAATGGAGCTATTGATTTGGTAAGGATTTTTAAGCTATTTGCATGAAGGCTTAATTCTCCTGTTTTGGTATAAAAAGGATAACCGCAAGTATATACAATATCCCCTACTTCAAGTGTTTTTTTAAGCACTTGATTATAATAATTTTCCGGCAGATTATCTCTTGCGATATATATTTGAAGCATTCCTGTATCATCTTCTATTTTTAAAAATGCAGCTTTACCCATCCATCTGATGAATTTAATTCTACCTGCTACGCAAAAATTTCTATTTTCATCTCTTTGATTTTCTTTTTCTTTTACATCGCTATTTTTAGCTAAAAATTCCGAAATTGATATTTTATCATCTATTTTATTATCGTATGGATTATATCCAAGTTCTCTTAATTTTTCTGCTTTTTGAAGTCTTTGGGCTATATATTTATCACTAAACACTTATTCTCCTTTGTTATTTAAACTATTTACTAGATTTTCTCCAACTTTTTGAATGTTTTGTTGTATGTCTTGTTGTATTTGAGTAGTTATTTTATCGTTGACTTTTTGTTTTACATCCTCAATCTTTTTTTGAAGATCATCTGGTTTAAAATGTATCAACTTCTCCCCAACTTTTTGCATAATAGGCCATAAAATGCTATCTTTTTGGTATTTTGCTAGTCTTGATTGTAACATGTCGATGTTTGATAGCATAGTAACAATAACCGAAACAATAATAAAAAACTTTCCAGCCCCAAAAATCATACCACCTATTCTATCAATCAATCCCAATCTTGCCACTTGCAATATTTTAGAAAACATCATACCAACTAACAAAACCCCAAACCATACAAGCACAAAAACAGCTACAAACCCTACAACGTTAATCGCTGATTCATTAGCAATTTTGAATATAGAACTATTAATATACTCCCCAGCTTTATGGTAATATGCCGTTGCAAAAAACAAACCAGCACCAATCCCTACCAATCCGGCAATCTCTCTGATAATCCCAGTAACATAACCTTTGATACCCAAAATTAAGGTAATACACAAAATAACTACATCAAAAATATTAAAGTCCATCTGTTGCCTTAAAAATTTTTTGTTATTATACCATTTATATCGGAATATTCAAGTAAATATTACTGAAATTCCACCAAATATCCATCTTTTTGTTTGATTAATTTCGTATTGTAAGCACCATCTAAATAAATAACCAATCGATAAAAGCCTTCATGATTTCCAAGCACTAATTTCGTAATAAATGTATGTGTATCTTTGGTATACGTCAAGAAATCTTTATCAGCTTTAAAATCCAATACATACCTAAATGGCTCCACTAACAAAAAATTTCTTATCAAAGGATCCGTAGTCTTGATAAAAAGGGTATTTTTGTTGATGTATAAATGCAAAAATCCAATCTTTAGCCCTTTTGTTTTTTTGGGTTTATACAATGATTTAATTAAAATAGGATTATGCCAATCAATAGCTTTATTGATATGAAACGTGCTTGTTTTGATACTACCAGTAAGAGTTTGATATCTAAATGTTACATCTTTTAAAATTCTCGCATCACTAGGTAAAATAATCTGCTTTTGTTGAAAATAAGTTGGTTTTAGTTTGTGTGTGTTTTTGTTGATAACTACCGGTGCAAAAGGATTATCTCTAGCAAATAATATCGTAATTAAAAGAAATAACCATCTCATGTCTATCCTTTTTTTGAAATTATAACACAATTTTATAATTTTACTTGATTAAGCAAATATTTAACCTCATTATCGATTTGAATAATAGCAAAAAATTCATCATACACCACAAAATATATGCCGTGTTCTTGGTATTTGAAATCATGTTTTTGTAGTTTTTTACCCAATCGTAAGTTTTGCGAATCAGCTAGATAATAATTTTGCGAAATTGTAAGATACTCTAGTGGATTTAACGATTTGTGGTTATCAAATACAAATTTCCCCTCTTGCAATCTCTCAAGAGAAGTAAGTGCCATATCAACACCCAAATCCTCGGCAATATCGCGTGCTAACGACCTAATATAACTCCCTTCGCTTACACTAAATTGCAATGTTAAAAATGGGTGGGTATAATTAATAAGCTTAATATCAAATACCTCAATCTCAATTGGTTGTAGCTGCACTTCTTTATTTTGACGAGCCAAATTATAAGCTCTAATGCCATTGATTTTTTTGGCACTGTATTTAGGAGGCAATTGGGTGATTTTACCTAAAAACTTCTCAAGAGTAGATTGTATGGTTGCAATATCAAATATTATTACAATGTTTACTTGGGTGATCTGTTCTATATCAAGAGTATCGCTTTTGGCACCTAGAAATAGTGTAGCTTGATAGAGTTTTGGAGTTTTTTGTAAAAAACGAAATAACTTGGTATATTTACCAAAGGCTACTATCAGACATCCTTTTGCAAATGGATCTAATGTCCCAGAAAAGCCAGCTTTTTTAACACGATATTGTTTTTTTAATTGACTTAAATACTGATTTGATGAAACAAACATCGGTTTATAAGCGACAAATAACTTATCCATTTACCACCAACCTTTTGCTAGTTTTTAGATTTTGGGCTAAGGTTTCAATAATCTCATCCTCTTTGGATAAAATATCTTTATATTTTTGTTTTAATCCTTCTACGTTTTTTGTCAATGCTTTTACTTGCTGCGAGTATTTTTGAATTTTTTCTTTTAATTCAATAATCAACACATTAAATCTCGCGTGCTGATTTTTGAGCATCCAAAGACGCAAATTCAGCTCCATCTGTTCATACTTTTGCTTGAGTTTATTGGCGATATCTTTCATATCTATAGCGGCTTTTTTAATCTGTTCTAGCTCCAATTTTGCCTCATCGAGCCCTTGTTGGTATTTGTGTAACAAATCCTCTTTTGCTGTAACCATTTTTTTGATAGTGTCGTATTTGTTTAGTATACTTTTGATTTCCGGTATTGGATTGTTATATCTATTTTTGTCAAACGGATACAATATCGGATATTCAAACTTCCCCCCTTGTCCGGCATACACCCTTCTATTTAGTGTAGATACGAAATAATTCAGCTTTAGTGGATCTTTTCTGATAAGCTTTATAATATATTTTGCGATTGTCTTATATAGGACGTTATTTTTTTTCATATCGTATTTGAGTAAATATGCGGCTAAATATTCCAGTTTGATCTCAAAAATTTTATCTGTAATAAGATTTTTTTTGGCAGCTAGGGCTATTACTTTTTCTCTGATTTTTTTTAAAAATCTCTTTAGGGAAACATCAATAAACTCTTTGTGTGTCAATAATATAGGAGATAAACTCTCCTCCTTGATTTTAGAATTTAACAGTTCATTAGCTACCGATTTTAGCATTTTTTCAAGCTCTTCATCGTTTGAAAAAAGTTTATTTTTAAGTTGCTCTAGTTCTTTAATGTCCATGGGCACTCTTTATGTATTGTTGGATTTGTTGTTCTATCTCATCTGCTAGCTTTACTTCAAGATCGATAATCTTAATATCCAATCCAAAATCTTTCATTTTGACATAATCCTTATATGTAGTTAAAATACTCTTAGCATTATATTCGTGCAAAATTTCGTTCAATTCATCCTTAGTATACTTATGATGATCCAAGAAAAACTGATATTTATCAATATCAAGATACTTAAATAACCTCTCCGGTTTGGAAATAGCACTTACTAACACACAATCATCACACGTTGGCACAACAACTCTCCTATAAAAGTTTTTATTTTCTTCTAAAATGATATCAGCATATCTTAAAAACCATCTACTATATCTATAACCTCCACTTGGTAAGCAAAAATGATTTCGTATTTTTAGATCAATTACAATATTTAACTTCTCAAAAGGTTTATCAAAGCCATCATCCAATATAACATACTTTGCTCCAAGGGCTTGTGCTTGGAGTATACCTACCTCCCTATCTTCAGAGACAATAACAATACAATCTGCCTTTAGTGCTATCTCCATCGCTTCATCCCCACTAGTCTTAACATCAGTGAGGATATGTTTGTGTTTGACTACTATACACCCTTTACTATCACGTTTGTATCCTCTTAACACAACAGCACCATCGGGAAATTTATTGGCAATGGCAATACTAACCGGAGTCTTTCCGCTACCACCGACAATCAAATTTCCAATGGAAATAATAGGAATATTTAGTTGTTTCTTGGGTATTTTGAATTTTAGATACGCCACGATGCAATATAAAGCACTAATTGGCAAAAGCAAAAAAGAGATAAATCGTTGTAATAAACTCGGATTAAATAAATATCTCTCTACCCACATTAAACAATTTTTTCTTTTGCTACTTTCAACGCTTCATCTATTTTAGAAGTATCCTTTCCACCTGCTTGTGCGAAGTCTGGGCGACCACCACCACCACCATTTACGATAGGGGCGATTTCTTTTATGAAATTTCCAGCTTTAATATCCACATTTTTAGCACCACAAGCCATTT
>JAADDX010000035.1 GCA_013153685.1 Campylobacterota bacterium
CAAATGATAGAATTATTCATATAGAGTTTCAAAACAATAATGACTCAAATATGATTTTTAGAATGCTTCGATATTATAGTGAGCTTAAATTTAGATTTAAACAATACGAGATTTACCAATATGTTATATATATTGGTAAAAATCCGCTTACTATGAAAAATTCTTTACAAGAACATAATATAACATTTAATTATGAAATTATTGATATGAGAAGTATAGATTGCAAAGAGTTTTTTGAAAGTGATAACCCAGAAGCGGTAGTTGTGTCAATTTTATGTGATTTTAAAGGACAAGATGAAAGAAAGTTTATAAGAAAGATTTTAGAAAAGTTATTAAAAATCACCAAAAACGAAAATGAATTTAGAAAATGTTTTGCTATTTTAGAAGAACTTTCAACAAATAGAGATTTGCAAGATGTTTTAGAGGAGGAAGAGATGGCTTTGCAATATTTAACATGGGAAGATTTACCAAGTTATAGAGTTGGAGAAAAAAAAGGGATGCAAAGAGGTATACAAAAGGGATTACAAAAAGGAATAGAAAAAGAAAGAGAGGATAATGTTTTAAATATGTTAAAAGTTGGAATGAGTGATGATATGATATTAAAAATTGTAAATATAGATAAAGAAAAATTAAATCAATTAAAGGAGAAATATGCAAACAGCTGATATTATAGTTTTAGATTTTGGTAGCCAATATACACAATTAATAGCAAGAAGATTAAGAGAAGAGAATGTATATTGTGAAATAGTGCCTTATTTTGAAAAAATTGAAAAAATAAAAGAAAAACAACCAAAAGGAATTATTTTAAGTGGAGGACCTGCGAGTGTATATGCAAAAGATGCATATAGAATAGATAAGGAAATCTATAATTTAGGACTTCCAATTCTTGGGATTTGCTATGGAATGCAACTTATAACGGTAGATTTTGGTGGAGAAGTAGCCAGAGCAGACCATCACGAATATGGAAAAGCAGAACTTATTTTCGATGAGATAAACGGACATACATCGGTATTATTTAAAGATGTGCCAAATAAAAGCATTGTATGGATGAGTCATTCAGATAGAGTAGAGAAATTACCGCAAGGTTTTGTAAGAATAGCCCATACTGATAATGCACCATATGCCGCAATAGCAAATGAAGAAAAAAACATATATGCTTTACAATTCCACCCAGAAGTAGCACATAGTGAATATGGGCATATAATGCTTAAAAACTTCGCAAGAGAGATTTGTAAAATCGATACAAAATGGGATATGGCTCATTTCTTAAAAGAGCAAATCAAAAAAATAAAAGAAAAAGTAGGAGATGAGAAGGTTATTTGTGGATTAAGTGGAGGAGTGGATAGTAGTGTTACTACTGCTTTGCTTTATGAAGCAATAGGTGATCAAGTAGTGCCTATTTTTGTGGATAATGGACTTTTAAGAGAAAATGAAAGAGAACAAGTAGAGTATGCTTTTAAAAATGTATTAAAAGTGCCTTTGATTACGGTAGATGCAAGAGAGTTATTTTTAGGTAGATTAAAAGGGGTAACAGACCCAGAGAAAAAAAGAAAAATTATCGGAGAGACATTCATAGAAGTATTTGCAAATGAAGCAAAAAAACATCAAGACGCCAAATTTTTAGCACAAGGAACATTATATCCAGATGTAATTGAGAGTGTAAGTGTAAAAGGACCAAGTAAAACTATCAAATCACATCATAATGTAGGTGGGCTTCCTGATTGGATGGAATTTGAGCTTATTGAGCCACTTAGAGAGCTTTTTAAAGATGAAGTAAGAAAACTTGGATTAGAACTTGGACTTCCAGAAGAGCTTGTATATAGACACCCATTCCCAGGACCTGGGCTTGCGATTAGAATTATGGGTGAAGTAAATGAAGATGATTTAAATTTACTTAGAAAAGCGGATACTATTTTAATAGATGAGCTTAAAGCTTGGGGACTTTATAATGATGTATGGCAAGCATTTGTGGTATTAATGAATGTAAAAAGTGTAGGAGTTATGGGGGATAATAGAACTTATGATAATGCAGTGGCAGTTAGATGTGTAAGTGCTACTGATGGAATGACTGCTACATTTAGTCATTTGCCGTATGAATTTTTAGAGAGAGTATCAAGCAGAATTATTAATGAAGTAGATGGAATAAATAGAGTCGTATATGATATATCTTCTAAACCACCTGCAACTATTGAATGGGAATAAACAATGTTATATTACCTATATGAAGTATTCGGTATTAACCTTTTTCATTATATTTCCGTAAGGGCGTTTGTAGGGTTTTTTATCGCTTTTGTAGTGACACTATATCTCATGCCCAAGTTTATCCAATGGGCTAGACAAAAAGCCACTCAACCAATCTACGAACTAGCACCCAAAACTCACCAACAAAAAGCCCAAACTCCGACAATGGGCGGAATTGTGTTTTTAAGTGCTGCGTTATTTGCTATGTTAATTAGTATCCGATTCAATGCTTATACACTCATTGGAATACTTGGAATTATACTTTTTATGGGGCTTGGCTTGATAGATGATAGAGCCAAGATACTCGGCAAAAGCAATCATGCTGGACTTACGCCAAAGCAGAAGTTTATTATCCAATGGATATTTGCGTTTTTAATATCCACTTTGATATATATTAGCGGGTTTGATACACAATTGTATATCCCATTTTACAAAGAACCTTTATTTGATATGGGTATGTTTGCTATTGTGTTTTGGGCACTGGTAATTGTAGCTACAAGCAATAGTGTCAATCTCACAGATGGGTTAGATGGACTAGCTACGGTTCCTAGTATTTTTGCATTTTTTTCTTTAGCGGCGATTTTATATTTGGTAGGAAATACGAAATTTGCCGCATACCTATTTTTGCCACATGCAAACGTAAGTGAGCTTGTAATTTTGGCAACAAGTTTAATTGGTGCGTTAATAGGATTTTTGTGGTACAACGCTCATCCAGCGGAAATATTTATGGGAGATAGCGGGAGTCTTACAATCGGTGCACTCATCGGTATTTTATCTATTTTTGCTAAGAGTGAATTTTTGTTGATATTTATCGGATTTATCTTTTTATTAGAGAGTTTATCCGTAATTTTACAAGTAAGTAGCTTCAAAATCAGACAAAAAAGGATCTTTAAAATGGCACCGATTCATCATCACTTTGAATTGGTAGGGTGGAGTGAAAACAAAATTATCGTGAGATTTTGGATTATCGCTTTTATTACCAATTTAATCGCGATTATTTCGCTTAAAATTCGTTAAAGGTTTTAAAATGGCAGAATTAAAATATTTACCAGCTGGCATTCGATTGCATATCAAAGAGGCATTTTACAAATTTACAAATACCCTAAATGAGACATATTATATCTCTTTTAAAGATATTCCTGATGGGCTACAAGCTGAAAAGATCCTCAAACACCACAATATCCCATTCAAATCCATCCCAGTCCCGGATGACATTTTCAAAATGTGTGGGGTTGCGATAGTAGCAGATGATTATCAGCATATCGTAGAAATTCTTAACAAGCATAACATCAATACTCAAGTATACATCTACCAAGACAATAAACCGTTAAAAGTTTATTGATGTTTATATCTGCTGGTGTAACAGAAGTGTTTGCTTTTAGCAAACCAATAGGTGTAGGATTAATTCAAAGTGCTATTAATCTCACAAAGCTATGTTTGCTACAACGCCCTACTTCACTCACTTTCATAGGGAGTGCTGGGAGTTATGATGCTACCAAATACCAAATTTTCGATATTGTGCACACATCTGCTGCGGCACAAATTGAGAGTTCGTTACTCAAAAAAGAATCATACACAATCATCGAACAGATTATTTCGTTAAATCCAAACGACGTTATTGTAAATTCATCCAATTACATCACAACTGACCCAACTACCGCACTAGCTTTTAGCAAATTTGGATTTTATCTGGAAAATATGGAATTTTATAGCGTTTTACAAGTAGCAAAAGAATTTGCAATTCCAGCAAAGGGGATTTTCGTAGTCACCAACTATTGCACTCCAGACGCACACCAACAATACAAACAAAACATTGCACACGCCAAAGAGCTGCTCATACACGAGATAAAATCTCATTATTAACTTTCCATTAAGAAAAGTTTGTTACCATTACGCCATAAAAAATGTAAATTTTGCTATAATTTCACAAAAAAGGATTCTTATGAAAGTATTACTAATCAAAGACGTAAAATCACTAGGTAAAGCAGGAGAGATAAAGGAAGTAAAGGAAGGATATGGAAGAAATTTCCTCATCCCAAAAGGACTAGCTAAATTAGCTACTAAAGAAGTAATTCAAGCTTGGCAAGAAGAACAAAAACAAAAACAAGCCCAATTACAAGAAGAGATAGCAAAACTTAATAAAGAAAAAGAAATTCTAGAAGATCTTAATATTTCCATCGAAAAGAAACTGGGAGAGAATGGACATTTATATGGAGCGGTGACAAAAGAGGAAATTGCAGAAGCTCTTAAAAAGCAAGCAAATATCGAGATTGACAAGAAAAAAATAGATGCCAAAAATATCAAGGAAATTGGGGAGCATGTTGTGGATGTGAAACTAGGACATGGTATTCATGCTAAATTAAAAATCAACGTAAAAGGTGTATGATGTTTGAAGCTACTACGATACTAGCGTGCAAAAAAGACGGAGAAGCTGTTATTGGCGGTGATGGGCAAGTTACGTTTGGAAATGCGATTTTAAAAGGAAATGCAACTAAGATAAGAACTCTATATAATTCGCAAGTATTAGCTGGATTTGCGGGAAGCACCGCGGATGCATTCTTGCTTTTTGATATGTTTGAGGGACATTTACAAAATAGAAAAGGTGATCTTTTAAAGGCTGTGATAGATTTTGGGAAAGAGTGGAGGAAGGATAAACACTTAAGACAGCTAGAAGCGATGATGATTGTATTAAATAAAAAACATATTTTTATCCTCAGTGGGACAGGTGATGTGGTAGAACCAGAAGATGGACAAATTGCAGCAATCGGAAGCGGAGGTAATTTCGCTATATCCGCAGCTAGAGCTTTAAATAAACATTCTAATCTATCTCCAAAAGAACTAGTAAAAGAGAGTTTGCAAATTGCCGGTGAATTGTGTATATATACAAATACGAATATCAAAATATTGGAATTAAAGGATTAGTATGGAATTAACACCAAAAGAAATTGTAGAATTTTTAGACGAATATATCATAGGGCAGCATGACGCCAAAAGAACTATCGCCATTGCACTTAGAAATAGATATAGAAGATTACAACTAGATAAAGAATGGCAAGATGATATTATGCCCAAAAATATTCTTATGATAGGTAGCACCGGTGTTGGTAAGACGGAAATTGCTAGAAGAATTGCTAAAATGATGAAAGTGCCGTTTGTAAAGGTAGAAGCTAGCAAATATACAGAAGTAGGATTTGTAGGGCGTGATGTAGAGAGTATGATTAGGGATTTGGTATATAATTCTATCAACCTTGTCAAATCTGAGATGAAAGAACAAAATAAAGAACAAATACAAGAACATATCTTAGAGGAAATTACCAAAAAACTCCTCCCTCCTTTACCACAAAACGCAAGTGAAACTAAAAAAGAGGAATATGCAGTAAGTTTTAATAAAATGAAAGAAAGAGTAAAAAAGGGAGAATTAGACCATCTCAAAATCAAAATAGATATCGAAGAGGAAATTGAGGAGAACGATTCGTCATTACCCCCAGAAGTACTAAAAGCACAAGAAACACTCACCAAAATGTTCTCTACATTCAATTCCAAAAAAGAACAAAAAGAAGTAACCGTCAAAGAAGCAAAAAAAATCCTCAAAAACAGTGCTTCTAAAAAGATCCTAAACCAAGAACAAATCAAGCTAGAAGCTATCAAAAGAGCACAAAACGGTATCGTATTTATCGATGAGATTGACAAAATCGCGGTAAGCTCTAGCCACAGACAAGACCCGAGCAAAGAAGGTGTGCAAAGAGATTTGTTACCTATTGTAGAAGGGAGTACTGTCAATACCAAATATGGAAATGTAAACACAGATCATATCTTATTTATCGCAGCGGGTGCGTTTCACGTATCTAAACCAAGCGATCTGATACCGGAACTTCAAGGTAGATTTCCTCTAAGAGTAGAGCTTAATAGCTTGGATGAAGAAGCACTATACAAAATCCTTACAGAACCGAAACATTCATTAATCAAACAATATCAAAAATTGCTTGAAGTTGAGGAGGTAACGCTCCAATTTACGCCAGAAGCTCTAGAAGCAATGGCTAAAAATGCATACTTAGCCAACGAAAAAACAGAAGATATCGGAGCTAGAAGACTGCATACGATTATTGAGAAGGTACTAGAAGAGATTAACTTTGACGCACCACAATACAAAGGGGAGGTATATACTATCACACAAGAGTATGTACAAGAAAAACTAGAAAAAATCGTAGAGAGTGAGGATAGTGCGAAATATATTTTATAAAGGAACAAAATGAAAGAAATAGAACAACATTTATCACACAAACACCCTATTTTGATGGGTGTGAGTGTCATTATTATCGTATTTGTCATATTGGGTGGCTGGGCGGTCTTTGCTAAAATGGACTTGTCGATACAAGCACCAGGAGAGATTAGAGTACAAAGCTATCCAAAGAGTGTCAAATCAACAAAGGGTGGAAATATTCAACATATCTACATCAAAGATGGTGATCACGTAAAAAAAGAGCAAATTTTAATAGAGCTTGACACATCGCAAGCCAAATCCAAACTACAAGCTACCAAACAACAATACCAACATCTACTAGCTTCAAAAGCTAGAATACAAGCGGAATTGGCAAACAAAGATAAAGTATCTTATCCATCAGAGGTCTCTAGCAGTATCGCCAAAGAGGAAGATTCTATTTTTCAAAACAAAGTAGAAAATCTCAAAAAACAGCTAGATGATATTAATTATCAAATCAAAATGACAAAAGAAAATATCACATCGTTACAACATACTTTAGAATCAAAACAAAAAATACTAAAATCTTACCAAAAAGAGCTAAATAACTGGCAAAAGTTATATCAACAAGGTCTAGTAGATGAACTTAAGATTATGGATTTGGAGAGAAAAATTGATTCGTTAAATGGGGATATTCAAAATATTAAATCACAAATTATTCAAAAAAAATCTAACATTTCCGAATTACAAAACAAGCGAAACTTAATTATCTCTAATTACAAAAAAGAACTACTGACACAATTAAAAGATATTAATTCCAAATTACCATCCCTACAATCACAAATCTCAATCTTAGAAGATGAAATCAAAAATAGCCAAATCAAAGCCCCAGCAGATGGAGTGATACAAAACCTAAAAGTACATTCACCAAATGAAGTAATTTCCCCATATAAGGAAATCTTACAAGTCATTCCAAAAAGCGATAATCTAATCGTAGAAGCCAAGATCAATCCTACAGATATCGAAAAAGTAAAAGTAGGAGAAAAGGCGGAAATAAACTTTGCATCATTTGTGGATCCATCTGCAGTGCCTATTGAAGGTGTGGTAACTTACGTATCTGCAGATATTATCAAAGATGAGAGAGATCCTCGTGTGCAATATTACAAAGCAATTATCAAAATCACCGATAAAGGGATGAAGGCTATTAAACAAAATCATTTTGATATTGTCCCAGGTATGCCTGTAACGGTGTTTATCAAAGCTGGACATAGAACATTTTTCTCTTATATTCTTTATCCACTCAAACAACTTCTAAAAGGGGCGTTTCATGCGAATTAGTTTACTCTTCATAACCAGTAGCCTTTTTGCTACTTCGTTATTTGATACGGCAAATTTAGCGATTAACAACAGTTACAAACTAAAGAGTTATTCACACCAAGTAAAAGCTCAGCAATACAGATATTACCAAGCCAAAGATAATTATCTACCATCTCTAAATGCTAATTTTAGTTATTCAAAAGACAAATATCATTATGACTACCCCACCACAACGGTGAATTATGATTCTAAAGTCAAATCATATTCTATTGAGCTAAAACAAACATTATTTAACCCAAGCATATTTGCTCTTATCGATGAAAACAAACTCAAGATCAAATATACCGCACTCCAAAAAGACGCATACCAACAAAAGCTTCTAAATGACACAATCAATACATACATTGATGCTTTATCTTTCAAGAATACGGCAGACATTTACAGTGATAAAATCACCAACTATCAATCGATGTACAATACAATTAACAAAAAATATCAAGTGCATTTTGCTACCAAAACCGACCTTATAGAAGCACAAACCAAACTAATATCAGCCAAAAATGACTATATGCACACGATCCTAAATTATCAAAACGCACTAAAAAAACTCAAATTACTAACACATACCAATATTGAATTGCCACATATCATTATCAACAATACAATCACTGATATACCTATAAAGTCTGATATTTCCAACAACCCAAATGTGCGATTGGCACATCTAAATATCAAAATTTCAAAACATGAACTAAATAAAAGGAAATATGGTAAATACCCTACTTTGAATTTTCAAGCTTCATATTCAAATAGCGATTCATCAGATTCAATCACTAAAAAAGATGAATACATGCTATCACTCAATCTTAACGTTCCTTTATACAACGCCACAACCAATGACTATCAAAATGAGGCAAAAGAGTTATACTTAAGCTCAAAAACAGACTATGAAGATACTCTAAATAGCACACAAATAGATGAACGTAAAACAATATACATCATCAAACAATACCTAGAAATCCTCAAAAAAGACAAAGAAGTAATAAAAAGCACAAAATTATTTCTTAAAAAGCAAGAAGTTAGCTATAATAACAAACTAATTTCACTTAGTGACTTGTATAGTGCGAAAAATGATTATTTTTCAGCACTGATACAATTTTTTCAAGATAAAGCTAATTTACTAAAGAATTATATTGATTTGCTATACATTCAAGGTAAACTAGATTTATCTACAATCAAACAAATCCAAACACTATATTTCAAAGGAGAATAAAATGGCACAAACATTAGAATTTGAAGGAAAGACTTACGATATGGATAAATTAAGCAAAGATGCAAAAGTGCAACTACTAAACATCCAATACGTAGATAAAAAAATCCAAGACTTAAAAGCGGAAATAGCTACTCTAAATGCAGCTAGAATGTTTTATATCGAACAACTCAAAAACCACTTACCACAAGAGTAATTGAAGCTTTTTTGCTTCAATAAGGCATACAATGGCAAATATTCGAGCGTTACAATTTACACCTATTTACGAACCGCGTGAGGATAGGATACGCCTTATTATCAATCTCAATCACCCAACAAGATATGATATGTTTATTACAAGAAAGTTTTTGCTGGATTTGATATCACATATCAAAAAGCTAATTACTCCAATACCGCTACCGCAAAGCGAATCCACCACACAATCGGATACTCCACAACCAATTTATTCATTTGAGCATGATGCTAAGCTATTAGAGACGATTAATATATCATTTGATAAGGATAAAGGTGCATTTAATATAACCTTATCTGATGGTATAGCAGATATACAGACCGTATTGCAACCGCATGAATTAAACAACCTAATTATGTATATGGTTAAATGTATCAAACCTCACTGGGGGAGCGAATTTGAGAATATTTGATATTATAATTAGTGCATTACTACTAGTGGTATTAAGCCCTATTTTTGTATTGATTTATGTTATGATTTTGGTATTTGATAAAACCAATCCGATATTTACCCAATTTCGTATAGGTAAAGATGGCAAGCTATTTAAAATGTATAAATTCAAAACTATGCAAAATAACAGCGATACGTTACTATTTCAATACTTACAAGACAACCCAAATGCACAAAGAGAATGGGATAGATACAAAAAACTCAAAAACGACCCCAGAGTGACAAAAATCGGTAAAATACTAAGAAAAACATCATTAGACGAATTACCTCAACTCTTCAATGTTCTCAAACTAGAAATGGCTCTAGTAGGGCCAAGACCGTATTTACCTCAAGAGATAGATGAACTAAAAAGCACTAAAAACGGATACAAATACTACATCAAACTCAAACCAGGGATTACCGGATTATGGCAAGTAAATGGTAGAAATGAGATATCATTCAAAAAAAGAGTATTGCTTGATATCTGGTATTATCAACACCGCTCAATCTGGCTGGATTTGTGTATACTAGTAAAGACAGTTGCAGTCATTCTAAACAAAAAAGGATACTAATCGAAAATTATATCCTTGAGATATTTGAAATCCTTTTTGTTTTTAGCTACAAGTAGCGTATTGTCTTTGATTTTGATATGCAAATCATTATTAAAAAATATGCCAGCTGCTATATCAAACTCTCTAATCTCACCACGAAAAATCACGGCTTTGGTTTTGTGTGCTAAGGCTAACGACAATGCGAGTGCTCCAGGAGAGCGGTATTTGATGTTGTGCCTAGCAAGCTTATTACACAAACACACATTTGCATACGCTTTTTCAAACAAAATCATCTCATGCAAAGAATACGTAGAATGTTTTTGATAAAAAAGATTGTTTTCT
The DNA here is from genome assembly GCA_013153685.1 of Campylobacterota bacterium. Classification (GTDB taxonomy): domain Bacteria; phylum Campylobacterota; class Campylobacteria; order Campylobacterales; family JAADDX01; genus JAADDX01. The sequence continues at coordinate 10,581 of JAADDX010000035.1, forward strand.
ATCTTTGTCTTGGAGTCTTTATAAAAATAATCACCCGTAGCTAGATTGATGATAAACGCTTTTTTAATCTCTCCATCCTTTCCTCTTAATGCCACACTACTTCCATAATAAGGAAATCCATTGGAGATATTAAAACTACCATCGATAGGATCGATAATAAACGTATTATCAAACCCATAATCCACTACCCCACACTCTTCAGAAAAAATATTTCCGTAATCTTTAAAATACTCAATAAAGATTTTTTCGGCCAACAAATCAATATTCATACTAGTATCGCCACCAAAACCTTTATTTGTCTTTTTAAATAAAGATTTGTGGTTGCTATTTAGTAATTTAATAATATCCTTGCTCGCCTTTTTGCATAATTTTAGAAATTTCATTTAAATAAACTTTCCCTATCCTTGATCTCTTTTAGATTACTATCGTAAAAACTCGGAGTTCCTTTAATATTTAATTCAACCGCTGCTTGTTTTGAGCGTGCTAATTCTTTTTTAAGACGGATAAGTTCTTTTGGTGATGGTTTAAATGACTTATATTTATCACTCCCCATCAATACTTCATGAAATCTTTTGGCTCTTTGTTGTTGGGTTTTGGCATCCAAAATATAATAAATCATCGCTTTTGCATCTTTGTGAAACGACAACGGATAAAAAATCACGTGAATTTTGTATTTTTGCGATAAATGGTATTTTTGGGCTAATTTTTCAAATTTCCTGCAAAACGGGCATTGCGGATCAGTAACTACATACAAATCTTTATCCCCACTACCAAAAGAAAATACTACACCATTTAGTACAGTTGCTCTATTTCCGGTAAATTTAGTAGCCGGATAATCAGCTACAATCGGTATTCGTTTCTTGTTATCTAAAATCGTCCCTAAAATAGTGTATTTATAATCTTTAGTCACAAAAAAATTTGCTTCCATATTTTTATCATATATGGTGATAATGTAGAAATCCTCTTTTTGCGTTCCTTTTAGTTTGATATCTTTTTTAGACATCAACTGCGTATAAAGAGGAGTGTGTTTGATAATATCTACAATCTTGTCATGAGGTAGAAGTTTGTCGCTGGCAAATACGCAAGTAGCCAAAGCTATATTTAAAAGTATTTTTTTCATTTATGCTCCTTTTGGATAATTAATGCTTCTAAAATATCTACAGCAGTTTGTAATTGGTTGTCATTATTGATATTTTTGTATTTTGCTTTTTGTGTATGTTTGTGTTTTTTGTTGATTTTATTTAATTCCGCTTTAAGATGTGCTTTTAATTCACTCTCTTTGATTGTTGCATCATCATCATTTAGTGGAGTTATTTTAGCCGGCAATACTTTGATATCCGGAGTGACACCTACTGCTTGGATAGTTCGACCACTTGGTAGATAATATTTGGCAATAGTCAATCTAATCGCCTCATCTTTGTTAATAGGGATAATTGCTTGTACACTACCTTTTCCAAATGTCTTCTCCCCTACTATGATCGCTCTTTTATAATCCTGCAATGCCCCACTTACAATTTCACTCGCACTAGCACTTCCTCCATTTACCAATACAACAATCGGTATTTGCGTAAACGTTCCAGCAGCATGTGCATACCATGATTTGTGTTCGTGATGTCTGCCTTTTTGGGTGAGTAATTTACCATGTTCGATAAACAAGTCCAAAGTCCCCAAAGCTTGATCTAACAATCCTCCTGGATTATTTCTTAAATCGATAATAATCCCTTTTCTTCTTAGATTTGAGACAATTTTTTTCAGTGATTTAACAACATTTTTATCAAATGAGGAAATTCTGATATACTTAATATTTGGATATTCTTTGATATCGTAGGCTTTTACAGATTTGACTTTGATAATAGCTCTTGTGATATGCACCACTACTGCTTTGTGATTGCGAATAAGTGTGAGTGTAATCTTTGTGCCTGGCTTTCCTCTCATTAAATGCACCGCCTCATCCAAGCTCATATCGATCGTTGCTTTGTCGTTGATTTTTAAAATTACATCATTAGCCTTTACGCCGGCTTTATAAGCAGGCGTATCATCAATAGGTGCGATTACGGTAAGCACGCCATTTCTCATCCCTACTACTATTCCAAGTCCGCCAAATTCACCATTTGTATCAATTTGTAATTCTTTAAACCCTTTTTTATCCAGAAATGATGAATGTGCATCAAACTCTTTTAATCCACCTTTGAGTAATTTCTCGATAATTTCCGACACACTCATCGGCTCTACATAATACTTCTCTATAATATTCACAGTTTTTACAAACTTCATATAATCATCAAATCGAGGATTATTCTTAGCTTGCAATCCCACAATCAGTAACAATACTAATAGTAACTTTTTCAATGTCTCTCCTTTATGCTAATTTCCATACAAATTGCTAAACACACCCAAAGCAAAACATCATTTTGCCTTTATTAACAACGTATGGTGGAATTATAGTATATTTTTATGTAAGCAAAATGAATTTGCTAAAACATTTTCAAAAATTCATCCGGATTTTTGTATCCTATGATTTTTCTAACCAATCGCCCATCTTTAAACACCAAAATAGCAGGAGGTCCTATGAGATGGTAAGCATGCAACAATTTCTGGTCATTAAGACTATTTTGAGTTACATCTATTCTAATTAGTTTATAATGCTTTAACAGATTGATTACTCTCTTATCTTGGAAAGTAATCTCTTCATACTCTTTACAAGCACTACACCATTTTGCAGTAAAATCCACTACTACATTTCCATCCAAATTACGCTGCAATTCTGCTAGAGTAGTCACCTTTTGCCATGTTAGGGTAGCAGATTTAGTAGCAGGTGGATTAATAGAGTGGATAACAATCCACGTCCCCCATACAACCAACAAAAATCCCAAAGTTTTACTAAGCACATCTTTATACGACTTCATCTTCTCAAAAGGGGATAAATACAACCCACTTCCAACAAACAATACACCCCACAAGATATTGGCAATATTTTGAGGTATAACTCTACTTATCATATAAATTGCCACACCAAGCATAACAACACCAAAAAATCTATTTACGGCTATCATCCACACTCCAGCCCTAGGCAACAAACTCCCAGCTCCTACACCAACTAAAAATAAAGGGATCGACATCCCTATACTCATCACAAACAAAGCACTACCACCCAACAACACATCTCCGCTCTCTCCAATATAAATCAATGCACCAGCTAGCGGAGGTGCCACACAAGGTCCCACGATCAAAGCTGATAAAAACCCCATGATTACAATCCCTAAGATATTTCCCATTTGACCAGCTTGGGTGCTTTTAATGCTCAATTTGGTTTGCAATTTAGCCGGTATTCCAATCTCAAAAAACCCAAACATACTCATCGCCAATACCACAAAAACCAAACTAAATAATGTAATAATATATGGATTTTGAAAAAGGATTTGAATATTATTACCAAACAAAGCCGCCATAACACCCGCTATCGTATATGTTACACTCATACTTAGCACATACACCAAAGAAACCATAAAACCCCTAAAAGGAGTTACATTATCACCCAATGACTTTACAATCAAACCAGATAAAATAGGTATAGTTGGAAATACACACGGTGTAAGACTAAGTAACAACCCAAATACAAAAAAACTCGCCAATACAGCCAATGACGATTTGGCAAAAAAGATATTATCCACTTTAGATGACATTTGTACTGAATTATCTCTTAGGTGAGATGCTTTGGGATGGTATACTTTGGTTTGTGGGGCATAGCACGCTACGTCACTACATCCTTGATACGTAATTTTGATATTGTCTTTATACGGAATAAACAATCTTAATTCTTTTGTATATGCTTCCTCTCCAAACACATCAAGTGATGCTTTTGGATAGGTAACAACAATCGGCTTGTTATTTACGTATACTTTTATTGATTTTTTATATACATGGACATTCTTAGCCATCCGCAAGATGAATTCCACTCCGTTTTTTTGAGGAACAAACGTAGCATCAAACGCATCCTTAATACTCAACGGAGCTGAAAAGAGTAAAGAACAAAACAAAAAAAGAGCGGCAATTCTCACTTGTTAAGCCCTTTTTTTAAGTAATCGATAAATTTATATTTATTTTGCAAAAACTCCCTATCAAAAGAAAATTGCATTATTTGCACACCCTTTTTAGGATCCATAATAATCAAACTTGGGGTATACCCACTAAAAAATTGTGCAACTTCGGTAGGGATCTTTTCTTGATCTACCATAATTAATACCGCAATAAAATTTTTATTGATAAAATCCGCAATTTTGTCATCGGTATAAATATTTTGCGAAATCCATCTACAAGGAGGACAATTTGATAATGCCAAATCCACAAATATAGGCTTATGCGTTTGAATAGCAAGTTGCTTTGCACTATCATAACTCATAGCCCATCTTACCTTTCCAGCCCAATCAAACCCAAAACTACACACTACCAACAATACCGTTAATACAAGCTTTTTCATATGAATCCTTTTAATTTTTTGGAATTATACCACACCACATGCAAAATTAATGCTACTTTTTGCAAAATTATGTTAAAATTTCACTCACAAAAGGAGATATGCATGTTTAATCAACTAACCAAAAGCCTAACTAACAAAGACAATATTATCAAATTGATAAAAACTATTCCAATTATCAGTATTATCCTAGTAGCAATTACTGTAGTGCTTATTTCCATAGGAATTATTCACAAACACTTTGAAAAACATCTAGCCCAAACAAAGGCTCGTATTCAAAATACAACTATTCAAAATACCATCAAAGACCTCAATGCTATCCACGAAGTGATAATCACAATTAACAATATTATTTTAAATTCATACAAAAAAGAAGTAAAAATGGCCGTAGGACTTGGATATAGTGCCATTAATGTAATATATCACAAATATCAAAACCGCCCAAAACAATTTATCATCAACAAAATCAAAGAAGATCTAAGGCATATTAGATTTTTTGGGGATAAAAGTGGATATTATTTTATTTATAATATGAAAGGTGATGTGATCTTATTACCCATCAAACCTTCACTAGAAGGGAAAAATCTCCTCAATCACAAAGATATCAAAGGGCATTATATCATCAAATCATTCATTCAGAAATTACACAAACACAACGCCACTTTTGAGACATGGTATTATTACAAACCAAACACCAATAAAATACTCAAAAAGCTCGGATATGCAATGTATTTCAAGCCGCTAGATATCTTCATCGGAAGTGCTGTATATTATGACAATATACAAACAGAAACATGCCGCAAAATCAAACAAGTCCTCTCAAAGATGAATATCAACAGCAACATTTTCTTGCTTAATGAACACAAAATTATATATACTAATTCGAAGTTGGATATCAGTAAATATTACAAAGATATCATCGAAATCGCTAAATACTCTAAAGATCGAATAGTGCAATTCAAAAAAGATAATAAACTCTTTATTATCCATTATTGCGACAAATTTAACACAGCTTTATTAAAAGTACTAGATTTGAACAAGCTACAAGACATTATCCAAAAAAACGAAAAAGAGATGGATTATACCATCAAAACACTCATTAAAAATTTCCTCATAATTACAGGAGTATTTGTAGGGATTATATTGCTAGTGATTTTGAAACTCACCAAAATCATAGAAAATACGTTTAATAAATACGAAGAAGAACTCATCAAAGAAAAAGAAAACGCTCAAGCCGCAGCCAAAGTAAAAAGTGAATTTTTGGCAAACATGTCGCATGAGATCCGAACACCACTTAATGCTATGTTTGGTTTTTTGAAAATACTAAAGGAGAAAGATTTAGACCAAGAGAGCAAAAAATATCTCGATATTATCGAGAAATCTGGGAAGAATCTGCTTATTATTATCAATGATATACTTGACTTTTCTAAAATTGAGAGTGGAAAGATGAATATCGAATACATCGAATTCAATCCAAAAGAGGAAATTGAAGCAATGTGCGAACTCTTCAAAAGTAAAGCTAAAGAAAAAAATATCGAACTAGTCACTAATATCGATTTGGAATACAATATCGTATCAGACCCTACTAGAATCAAACAAGTAATCGCCAACTTGCTAAGTAATGCTATCAAATTTACACCAAACAACAAAAAAATCACTCTAAATGTTAAATATGACCAAAACAAAGAAGAATTGTTTGTTGAAGTGATTGATGAGGGGATAGGTATCCCACAAGACAAATTAAACACCATCTTTGAAGCATTCTCGCAAGCTGATAATTCGACTACTCGTAAATACGGTGGGACTGGACTTGGGCTTGCAATTAGTTATAGATTGATAAAATTATTAGGCGGTGAGTTAAAAGTGGAGAGTCAAGAACAAAAGGGAAGTAGATTTTATTTTACCATTCCAGCTAAAAAAGGTAAAAAAATCACCCAAACCCCACACAAAGAAAAAACACAAAAAATCGAAGATAAAAAATATAATTACCACATACTAGTAGTAGAAGATAATCCGGCTAATCAAATGTTTATGAAGGTAATATTACAAAAAATGGGTATCACTTTTGATATAGCAAATGATGGTGTAGAGGCTGTGGAGAAATTTAAAGAAAATAAATATGATTTGATTTTGATGGATGAAAATATGCCTCGTATGAGTGGTCGAGAAGCTACTAAGGAAATTAGAAAAATTGAACTCACTCAGAAATTATCACCAACAATTATCGTAGCCCTCACAGCAAATGCCATTGCGGGCGATAAGGAGAAATTTATATTAGCGGGAATGGATTATTACCTATCAAAACCGCTGGATATAGAAAAATTGAAAGAAATTTTTGAAGAAATACACAAGAGAATTATAAAAAGCTAAATATTTGGTATAATTTTGCGTAAAAAACATTTTTAACAAGGATTTTGATGGCAGATTTAATCGTAGGTCTTCAATGGGGAGATGAAGGTAAAGGTAAGATTGTAGATTTGATAGCTCACAATTATGATATAGTTGTGAGGAGTCAGGGTGGTCATAATGCCGGTCATACGGTGGTAATAGGCGATAAGAAATATGCTTTACATCTTATGCCAAGTGGTGTATTAAACCCAAATGCCGTTAATGTTATAGCAAATGGAGTGGTTGTATCTCCACAAAAGATTATCGAAGAGATGGAAAAGTTTGACGATATTGAAAAGCGATTATTCATCTCAAATAAAGCCACAATGCTTCTAGAACACCATGCACAAATAGACCAAGCAAGAGAGCGACTCAGAGGTAAGAATGCAATTGGAACCACAGGTAGAGGAATCGGTCCAGCGTATGCGGATAAAATTTCTAGAACCGCACTAAGAATGGAAGATTTGTTAGATGTTGATACGGCAGTAAAAAAACTTGCCGATTATTTTGAGATGAATAAAGGTTATTTTGAGTATCTTGGCATCAATATTCCAAGCCTAGATGAGATGCACAAAGAATTGCAATTTTATCAAAGCAAACTACAAAATATTATCATCGATACTACAAAATATCTGTGGGATAATATAGATAAAAATATCTTACTTGAAGGAGCCCAAGCAACACTTCTTGATATCGACCACGGCACATATCCATACGTAACTAGCTCCAATACTATCGCCTCTGGAGCCCTAACTGGTAGTGGAATTCCACCTAAAAAACTTGACAAAGTTATCGGGATAGCAAAGGCATATACAACAAGAGTAGGAAATGGACCTTTTGTTACAGAAGAACTATCTAAAGAGGGAGATTATATTAGACAAAAAGGGCATGAGTTTGGGACGACTACCGGTAGAGAGAGAAGATGTGGATGGTTTGATGCGGTAGCTGCCAAATATGCCGTGACATTAAATAGCTGTGATGAAGTAGCTATTATGAAACTAGATGTTTTAGATGGTCTTGAGAAGGTAAAGGTATGTGTGGCGTATGAAAAAGATAATGAGAGAATCGATTATTTTACCAATCAGGACGTAAAACCTATTTATCAGACTTTTGATGGATGGGAACACTCAGAGGGTGTGACGCGATGGGAAGATTTGCCAAAAAACGCAAAAGATTATATACTAGCAATAGAAGAGATGATTCAAACCAAAATCAAATACATCTCAACAGCACCAGATAGAAATAAAACTATTATAAGATAAGGAGTGATTATGTGTATTTTTTGTGATATTATAGCGGGAAAAATACCCTCAACAAAAGTAAATGAAAACGATGATTTCTTGGCATTTGAAGATATCAATAAAATCGCCCCGATACATGTGCTTATAATCCCCAAAGAACACATCCCAAGCTTCAATGAGATGCCAGCACAGAAGATGGCACAAATGAGCGAGTTTATCAAAGAGACTGCACAGAAATTGGGAGTATTTGAAGATGGATATCGATTAATCACCAACATCAATGATAACGGTGGTCAGGAGGTAAAACATCTACATTTCCATCTAGTAGGTGGAGCAAAATTAAAATGGCCAAAATTAGTATAAGGAGTGGCAATGATATGTGATTTATGTGCAAGTGAACAAAACGTAACGCAATACCAAGTAAAACCAAGAGACGAATATGTAAATTTATGCCAAACTTGTAAAGAACAAATACAAAGCGATAATCTAGATGAGGCTCATTTTAACTGCTTGAATGATGCGATGTGGAGCGAAAAACCAGCAGTAAAAGTCCTAAGTTATAGACTACTTAAGAAACTAGGTAGAAATGATTTGCTTGATATGATGTATTTAGAAGATGATGAGAAAACATGGGCTGAGTATGAAGAAGAGGTCCTCAAAGATAGCAATGGAAATATCTTACAAGATGGGGATAACGTAACTGTTATCAAAGATTTGGAAGTAAAGGGTGCTAATAAAACTATCAAAAGAGGAACTACAGTAAAAAACATCAGAATGTGTGATACGCCAGGGCATGTTAGCTGCAAAGTAGACGGCATTGGTAGTGTATATTTAAAAGTGGAATTTCTAAAGAAAATCTGATGAGAGTTACCATACTCGATAATTTCTACAAACCGACTGATATAGCAGTAGCAAGTGCGAGAAGCTGCTATACTGCTTCAAAAATTGTCACCCCGCAAGATGTCTCTAATTGGTCGAAGAAATCCGCTCTTTTGGAGTCTATCTTCAAAGCCGGACATCATACCACCCTTCAACATTATCATTTTACCATACTAATCGAAGGTATGAGTCGTCATTTGATTTGGAGATTATTGCACTCACATATGTTTTATAATAGTGAACAAGTATCACAAAGATATGCAAAAATGCAAATTGACAATTTCTACATCCCCAAAAACGCTAATTTCGCTACTTGGAATGCATATTATACGAAAATGTTTCGATACTACGAGGAATTTTGTGAACTACTCACCCCTATCATGCACGATATATTACCCAATTTCCAAAAACACACAGCCAACAAAAAAGCACAGGAAATTGCAAGATATCTTTTGCCAGTAGGGATGAAGGCACATCTGTATCATACTATCAATGTCATTACAGCTCTACGATACATCAATGTCGCAAAAGTTTTACCGGAGGCTCGCACCGAGGGGATGGAATTTGCCAAAGCTTTAGAAGCTGAGATGTTAAGGATAGATAAAGATCTCAAACCTCTTATCGATTTTGCACACACGCAAGAAGTAACATTTCCTAAAATAAATATTGACCGATTTAAAAAAAATCCCCAAGATGATGTAGCTGTATTTGATATTATTAATCATGACTACAAAATCAACGAAAATTTTGCTGGTGTACTAAGAAGCAATAATATATTTATAGATGAATCTATCTTGGGCGGATTTAATAGTTATGTTAAATTGTCTCTATCAGCGGATGCACAAAATCAGCGTCACAGACGCTCAATAGCAATCCGAGCACCATTGGAGGATATTTATCAAAGAGATTTTTATATCCCTCCTATCATCCAAAAGCATTTCAAAGAAAAATACGTTCAAATACTTAATGAAAGTTACGATTTCTTTGAGAGTGAAAAACAACATATAGGTTTTGGAGAAGCTGTATACGCACTTGCAAATGCACATAATATCCAAATCATCCAAAAAGACGATTTCCACGAGTTCAATCACAAAGCACAAATGAGGCTATGTTATAATGCCCAAGGCGAGATATTTGATATTATCTATAAACAAATCACCAAACTCAAACAAAGCGGTGTCGATACATCCAATTTTTTACCTCCATGTGCTATTAGATATAAGCATAATATCAAGCCGTATTGCCCAGAAGGTGAGAGATTTTGCGGCATAAAAGTATGGAAGATACCGTTTGAGAAATACCAAAGGGAGATATAATGAGTGCTGAGAGTATGATTATGATTATTACATTAGGAAGTGCTTCTATGTCGATTGTATTTTTATTATCCGTTCTTAATCCAAGCCAACCAGATGCCAAGAAACTCACAAAAATCTTAGGTGAGGAAAACGTAAAAAAATGCCAAAACGCCAAAGATGAAGAGGAGCTAAAAACAATTATTAGAAGCCTTACTAAAAAACAAAAAACCAAACTTAAAACATTGGCAGAATCTCAAGATATCAGAGATGCGGTTAGTATGATACAAGAACACCTCCTAAAGGATAACAAATAAAAATATTAGGTATTGACCCAGGAAGTATTAGATGTGGGTATGCTATTATTCACAAAGAGAGAAATAAACTCTCACTTATAGATGCTGGCGTTATTAAAATCAAAGAAAAACTCCTTCAACATCAAATTAGCGAATTAATCGAAGGGTTGGATATCATATTGGATAATGAGATAGACCAAGTAGCGATTGAGGATATCTTTTTTGCTTACAATCCTAAAACAGTGTTGAAATTGGCTCAATTTAGAGGAGCATTGAGTTTGAGGATTATTCAAAAGCATGGAAATTTTAGCGAATATACTCCATTGCAAGTCAAAAAAGCAGTTACAGGTAAAGCCAAAGCTTCAAAACAAAGCGTAGCTTTCATGGTAAAAAGAATACTTGGTATTAAAGGGGAAATTAAGCCTTTGGATATTACAGACGCTATGGCGGTGGCTATTTGTCATTCACAAAGATGTGGCTTATGAATGTCTTAATAAGTAGTGCTGGCAGAAGAGTTAGTTTAGTCAAAATTTTTCAAAATCACGCAAATGTGTTTTGTTGCGATATGGCTCCTAATATGTCTGCCGCATGTCAAATCGCACCCTCTTTTCAAGTTCCAAAAGCCACATCGCCTCACTTTATCCCCACATTGCTACAAATAGCTAAAAAACACAAAATCAATATCATTGTCCCTACAATAGATACTGAATTGTTAGTTTTAGCACAAGCAAAAGCACAATTTCTAGCAGAAAATATCCTAATAGCTATCTCCACTCCAGATATCATCAAGACATTTTATCTCAAAACCACTACAGAAGCCTTTTTTAACCGACACAACCTCCCTACTCCACAAATTATCCACGATCCCCAAAACGCCAAATATCCACTCTTTGCCAAATTAAATGATTCATCATCCTCTATTGGAGCTTGCAAAGTGGAGAGTTACGAACAAGCAAAAGCGTTACACCACAACTATATTTTGCAAGAATTTATTGATGGAGATGAATATAGTGTGGATGCTTTTTTTGATAAACACTCCAATCTAATTTGTGCGGTGCCTCGAGCAAGGCTAGAGATTCGCTGTGGAGAGGTAAACAAATCACGAACAATCAAAGATTCGCAAATACTAAACACCATCCGACATTTATCCTCTTATCTCAAAGGTGCATATGGTGCATTGAATATCCAATTATTTAAAACAAAAAATCGGATTTATTTAATAGAAATCAATCCTCGATTTGGGGGAGGATATCCGTTGAGTTATTTTGCAGGTGCCGATTTTGCGAAGTTTTTGATAGATGACTACTGCAATAAACCACTCTCATACACGCAAGAATGGTTAGATAACAAGCTTATGTTGCGATATGACGATCAAATAATTATCTAAATAGTTACAAAGTGTAACACTATCCGAGAAATTTACAAGCATTATCTGAATACTACATGAAAATTACTTACATTATAATATAATTTCAATGTATAGAATTAACACACTTACAATTTAAGTCAGATTCCAAAGGGGCTAATATGAAAAAGATTCTTTTACTGCTACTGACTGCCCATGTTTTATTTGCAATTAGCGGGGCTGAATTAGCAACTATGTTACATCTCTCTCCTGGGTCAAAAGCTATGATTCAATGGCAACATGTTTTTACTAGCAAACGAAAGATGAGAAGACTTGGCATAGACAAACTCTCTAGCAAAGAGAAGCAAATTCTCAAAAAATATCTAATAGAACATGCTGCGGACAGTCCAGAGCCGATTGCAGCAGGAATGTAAAGGGGATAATATGAAAAAACTAATCACAATTTCGATAATTACCGCACTATCGTTACAAGCTACAACTGTTGATGAGCTAAAAGCATACATAAACAAACTCAATAGTAAAATTGATTCTTTGCAAAATCAAGTAAAAACCTTACAAAACAAACTTGACAAACAAGATAGCAAAAAATTATACGAGAAGCTAAACAAAATAGAAGCACAAAGCAAAGATAATGCTGATTATATAGATGAAGTAGATGGGGATTTAGAAAAATTAACCGCTAGCGTGCTAAAAAACGGTAAAGTGGGATTTACAAGATTAAAGTTTGATACCACTATGCATAATTTCCAGATGAAATTCGCAAATGGGGAGACTAAAACAAATTCAAATGTAGACACACTCAATCTGAAACTAGATTTAGAAAAAGAGATGAGTCCTAAAATCACTTTTAGAGGGCAAATTTCTATCTACAAATATTGGGGAAATGGGGAATGGTATCCTGATTATGAATTTGATAGCACACAAGGTAGAGTGCCGGCAGACTCGGCTCTTTATGTAACAAGAGCTTATATTGACTGGAAAGTGTGGCAAGGAAATGTGCCTATGACACTAACAATCGGTAGGCAACCAAGTAGTAGTGGACCAAGTTGGCAATATTCAAACAATGGCGTAAGATACGGGACTTATGATGCACTGGTATTTGACGGAAATGCTGATGGTGCCGTAGCTACGTTTAATCTCAAAAACGTTTTACCTTCTATAACAAATCCGGTATTTAGAATCGCATATGGTAAAGGTTTCCAAGATAACAATTTTTATCGCAATGAAGACATTTATACCGATACGGATGTGTATGGAGTATTTTTTGAGAGTGAAGTACCAAGTATCCAAGATAGCTTTATGCAGATTTATTATGCCAAAGCGGCAAATCTAATCACACCAGGGGATAAAGACGGTGTAGATAAAGTGGATGTTGGGGATATTTCGTGGGCAGGATTTATGATGGAGTTTAATAAAGTTCATAATTTTGATTTATTTGCTCACTTTAGCACCAGTATTTCCAAACCAAATGGAAATCTAGGAACATTTGATGAATTTACGAATGTTGGATTGCTTACCAACACAAAAGGTGATACCGAAACTAAAACAGGTTATGCGATGTGGTTGGGGGCTAGATATAACTTCACTTCTAAAGCAAAATTGGGTATTGAATATGGACATGGTAGTAAAAACTGGATAAATATCACCCAAGGAAGCGATAGCATACTCAATCCAAGAAGTGTAAGAGGAGATGTGATAGATGTATATGGAATATATCCTATTGATAAAAGTATCGGTATTAACGCATTTATCAAAGTAGGAGCAACGTTGATTGATTATGATTATACTGGTTCTGGAGTGCCTTATGGAGAACCTATCAAGATCAGTAGTGATATGGGAGGACTTGAGAATTACGTGCTTGATAAGCTCAACGATTACTATATAAACTTGCAAGTTAACTATTAAGGTTTGGGCATGTTTATCAACATCAAACTCAAAAATATATTAATCCTCTTTTTTGTGGTTAATGTATTGTTGGTATCTATCTTAGGAATTAGTGAGTATCTATTCTCAAAAGACTCAATTAAGAGCGTAAAAGAGATACAGCACATCACAAAGACAAATGAATTATACATCAAAGCGTATTCTCAACTTAATTCATTGTCTTACAATGTGCAGTTGTCATTTTATAAAAACAATCCTATTGAGATAGATAACATCTTGCATGTATTAAATAAAATTGCAACAATAGACAAAGAAAACGCACAAAAAATCTTGCAAATCAAGCAAGAAGTGGTGCAGCTTATTAGAAATTTAAAAATTAGAAATAAGATACTTAAAAAATTCAAATCAACTTACCAAAAAGAACTAGCAAAAATTAATCTAATCTTATTACAAAATATCAGCAATAACAAAGATATCACTCTATACAAACAGCTCTTTACCTACATTACCGATAAAATGGATAATATTTTAGCACACAAAAATGCAAATGAGGTATTGGAGTATCTAGAAAATAGTTTGGATAAAACCGTTAATATTAAAGGACGTCAAATAGCAGTCGCGGATTATAACCCCGATTTAGCCGATGCAATTGATAATTTTGTTGATAGTTATCAAGCATATTGGTTGACACTTAAAAAAGTTAATGACGAAATTCAAAGACTGATCAAAAAAGACCTAGGTTATATCAATGATCTTAAAAACAACAAATTAAACTACCAAAAACAAAAACTCTCAAATATCGAAGAACACGCAAAAGCGGCTACTATTATGATATTGTTTATATTTGGGCTTGTGTTGTTGTCTATTATGGTGATTTATGCGATATTCAAAAGCGTGGTTCTTGATAAGATATTTAAGTTAATCGCATACATTCAAAATATTTCCAAAGATGGAGTGTATGATTTTACACAACCTCTCACACTCAAATCTACCAATGAAATCGGTGTCCTAGGTAAGACATTGTCTCAATTACTCAATGATATTTCCGTGTCATTATGGGTAATTAAGGGTATTGCAAACCAAAATCTCAAAACCGCAGATGAACTCAAACAAGACGCTACACACCTAAATAAAGAGTTATCAATCACCAACCAAGAACTAGACAATATCTCTCACAAAGGGCAAGAGATACACCAAGTATTGGCTGATAATATTAATAGAGTTGACTCTCTTAAGAAAATGATGGATAACATCAATGAAGAAATCCATAAAATGCAAGAGATGATCGTCACTCTTTATAAAAAGGTAGAATACAACGTAGCACACCAACATCAAATTTCCCAAGAGCTAAAACAAGCAACGGAAAGTATTTCAGAGATTTCAAACGTTATCGTAATCATTGCAGATATCGCAGAACAAACCAATCTACTAGCATTAAATGCTGCTATTGAAGCAACACGTGCTGGAGAGCACGGTAGAGGATTTGCTGTAGTAGCATCTGAAGTGAAAAAATTAGCCGAAGAGACACAAAAAAGCTTGAGAGAGATAGAAGTAAGTATCAAGACATCAGTAGAGATGGTAAACAATTCTAGTAGCAATGTAATTGCCGCATCGGAGGATATACAAAATCTACTCAACATAGTAGGAGTGGCTGAAGAGACTATTTCTACTATCAACAATACCACAAACGAAGCAAGTGCACTCGCAAATAACAATATGAATAATTCGGTAAAAATATCAAAACAGATAGAAGATATTTTAGATGAAGTTAGTCATATTCACGAAATATCGAGTGAAAATGAGAATATGTTACAAAAACTGCTCAAAATCTCACAGGAGCTGTTTAATATATCTCAAAGTCTAGAAAAAGACCTTGCTAAATATAAAATAAAAGAACCGGATTAAGCTTATTTTAAGTTTTATCTGGTATAATTTCACTACAAAATTTATTCCCCGATAGCTCAGCGGTAGAGTAGGTGGCTGTTAACCACTTGGTCACTGGTTCGAATCCAGTTCGGGGAGCCATTTAACTACAAGTTTT
>JAADDX010000004.1 GCA_013153685.1 Campylobacterota bacterium
TGAAAAAAAATTGCAAAAAATTTGAAAAAAATTTTGAGAAAAATTGAAAAGCCCTTGAACTTGGGGTTTGGTGGAAAGGTGGGGAGTGGGGTTATAGAACGCTTAAATATCTCTCGATAGAATCTGGTGCTATCGTAACGATTTTGGCATTTGGATATTTGTCCGCAATATAATATGACGCTAGCAAGTTAGCAGCACTACTGATGCCTCCAAGGATAGATATATTAGGTAAAGACGTAGTATAGCTTAATACCTCATCATCATCTACCAAGACAACATCATCAATATAATCCAAATCTATATTATCTGGGATAAATCCTGCACCTATTCCTTGGATGCGATGTTGGGTGATCGGATTTGATTGGTTGTATAACTTATTATATATAGGAGATGAATGCTTTGATTCTACTGCGATAATTTTCACACCATAAGGTTTGAGCCTCTTAGCAACTCCCATAAGCGTCCCTCCGCTGCCAACACCCGCTACAAAATAATCAAATTTCCCCACTTGAGATAAAATCTCCGGTGCAGTTGTCTGGATATGGGCTATCTCGTTTGCGGGATTGTTGAATTGATTGGTAAAATATACATTATGCATCTGAGCGTATTCTTTGGCTTGACGCACAGCATCATTCATATCGCCTTTGACTAATATTAAATTAGCTCCATATAGTTTGAGTAGTTTTTGTCTTTCTATAGAATATGAAGATGGCATAACAATAGTAGGTTTGATGTGGAAATATTTACTATAGTATGCAAGAGCTATGCCGGTATTACCGCTTGTAGCTTCGATTATTTCTCGATACCCTTGTTTATAAGCATCAAAAAGCATAAAAGTAGCAGCTCTATCCTTGATGCTACCGGCTGGGTTTTTATACTCTAGCTTAATAAAAATGTTATTTAATTTCTTGATAGGAGTATTAAAGTACATAGATGACTTCTATTGTTGGAATATTGATAGTCTCTCTTTGGTAATTTCCTTGATTTCCTCATCAGTTTTACCCTCTTCTGATAAATGTTTAATTTCCTTAAAGAGTAACGCATCATCATTTAGACCCACATTTAATAATATCCCTTTGATAGTGTGTGTGTGGATACCTAGTTTGTCTATTTCGTTGTTTTGTAGTAATTTATCTATTTGTTTGAGTTCTTCCTCGATAGATTCTATCGAAACTAACGTTAATTCTTCAATAGTCGCCTCATCCACACCAATTGGTGCAAACTTTTCTATAATTGAATTTTTAATCTTATCTTTGTAACTTTGGCTCATCATAATCGTATCCTTTATACACTAAATATTCTGATTTGTTGAGTATCAAGCTCTTTGCGTAATGTTTCTTCTATGGCAAACAACGTCGCTCCCCCGCTCGCACAAGTAGCACAAGCACCTACGTATCTAATAAAAAGTTGCAATTCACCATTGGGAGCTTCTTTGATATCAATCACTTCCAAGCCTCCACCATCTGCCGCAAGCATTGGTTTGATTTTGGTGGCTAGCACTTCTTGTAATGCTTCTAATTTATGTGTTAAATCCATTTGATCAAATTTCATCTCATACCTTTATACGTCTAGATTTTCTACATCTTTAGCGTGTGTTTGGATGTAATCTCTTCTTGGTTCTACTTCACTACCCATAAACAATTCAAAATACTCGCTTGCGGTTTCAAAATCTGAGATATTAACTTGCACCAATACCCTATTTTCCGGATTCATTGTAGTCTCCCATAATTGTTCGGGATTCATCTCACCAAGCCCTTTGTATCTTTGGATATTCGCTCCGCTTCTGGCTTTTTTCTCTACTATTTCCAATAAATCCAGCAAATCTCCATCCACTAACGATGCGTAATCGCGGATTTTATCGTATGATTGTTTGGCTTTTTGGAAAAGATGATTGTTTAATAAAGCATCATCGATCGTAATTTCCTCCAACCCTCGATTGGTTTGAATAAAATAATGGTTGTCTTTTTTATTGAGAATATTAAAGCCTATTTGAGCTAGATACTCCTCCAAATCACCTTCTTTCTCAATCAAAAATCTAATCACTTCTAATAGTGAATATCTTTTTTGTAGTTTATTTAGAGCGATTTTGTATTCGGCAATATTTTTGAGTAATTCGATAAGCTCTACTCTACCAATATCCAAATCAAGTGCATCTATCCCTTGGGCAATTAAATATTCACTTAATTCTTTGTCATCTTTGAGGTATTTTTCTATTTTACCTTTTTTGTATCTATAAAGAGGCGGTTGGGCAATATATAAATATCCCTTTTTGATAAGTTCACGCAAATACTTATAAAAAAACGTCATAATTAACGTTTGGATATGACTTCCATCCACATCGGCATCAGTCATGATAATCACTTTTTTGTATCTAATTTTATCAGCATCAAACTCATCTGCAATTCCACATCCCAAAGCCGTAATCATATTTTTAATCTCTTCAGATGAGAATACCTTTGCAAAATTGGTCTCTTTTTGGGTATTAAGGATTTTACCTTTTAGGGGTAGTATTGCTTGGAATGTTCTATCTCTTCCTTGTTTGGCACTACCTCCTGCACTATCTCCCTCTACCAAATACAATTCACTGATATCTGGGTCTTTGCTCTGACAATCGGCAAGTTTACCTGGGAGTGTTCCGACACTCATCTTAGCTTGCTTTCTTGTAAGCTCTCTTGCTTTTTTAGCAGCCATTCTACCTCTTGCAGCATTTATGGCTTTGTTGGCGATAATTTTTGCCTCGTTTGGATGTTCTTCAAAATATCTACTTAAGATCTCATAAGTGATTTTTTGGATAATCGGTTTTACAAAGCTACTACCGAGCTTTCCTTTGGTTTGTCCTTCAAATTGTGGATCCCCAAGCTTCACAGATATAACAGCATTAAGCCCTTCTCTCACATCCTCTCCGGTTACTTTGATGTTTTCTTTAAGCTTGATTTCTCTATTGATATAATTGATAATTGCTTTGCTTAGTCCCGCTTTAAATCCACTCTCATGAGTCCCGCCATGAATTGTTCTGATATTGTTTACAAAACTAATACTCTTCTCTTCATACCCACTATCATAACACAAAGACACCTCAGCTTCAAACCTATCTTCATCAGTGACAGTCTCTTCTTTGAAATAAATAACATCCGTTACTTTCTCTTTTTTGCTGAGTGTAAGTACAAAATCCTTGATTCCACCTTCAAAATGAAATTTTTCTTTGACTCCATCTTGTTCATTTTCAAAATTGATAGTTACTTGAGGATTAAGATACGCAAGTTCACGTAATCTATTAGTAAGAATAGACGACTTAAAAGTAGTGGTCTCAAAAATCTCATCATCCGGCCAAAAATGGATAGTTGTTCCGGTTCTATTGGTATTTCCAATAACTTCTAAGTCCGTTACTGGACGACCTCGGTGAAATTCTTGTTGGTATATTTTACCATCTCTTTTGATAGTCATAATAAGCTTTTTAGAGAGTGCATTTACTACAGATACACCCACACCATGTAACCCACCGCTTACTTTGTAGGTATTATTATCAAATTTTCCTCCAGCATGTAATACAGTCAATACCACTGTCGCTGCGGGCTTTTTTTCGGTCGGATGCATATCTACTGGTATCCCTCTACCATTATCACTGATACTAACACTACCGTCTTTGTATATTTTGACATCTATCTTATCACAAAATCCAGCAAGTGCTTCGTCTATGGAATTATCTATTACTTCATATACTAAATGATGTAAACCAGTCTCAGATGTATCACCTATATACATCCCCGGTCTTTTTCTAACAGCTTCAAGTCCTTTGAGAACCTTGATATTATTACTGCTATATTCTTGTGACATTTAAATCCTTTTGTTTCTTTTGAGCAATTATATCAAAAAAATACCCAATATAAAATAATTTTTGACTCAAATACAGACTGCCATTATTCTAATTCTTTAGCCATTACACTTTGTAAATCATCCTCCTGTCGAATTAGCCTAGTGTTTGAATCATCATCAATTAATACAACTCTTGGTCTATATCGAATAAACTGCATAGATTGTGTGATATTATACGCTCCAACCGGTGAGATAGTAAGGATCGAGTTACGCTCTAGCGGTGGCAAAGAAATATTATCATTAATTACGTCAATATTCATACACAAAGGACCATTTAAAATACTTGGTTCGGTAAGATTATCATAATCTTTATCTATTTCGATATTAAAATTATACCAAGCAGAAGTATAAAGGATATTAACCCCCGCATCGAGAATATAACTTTTCATCCCATTTGGTAAACGCTTGTAAGCTTGGATAGAAGTAAGCAAATAACCAGCTTCATCGATCAAATATCGTCCTGTCTCCAAGTATAAAGTCGGCAATTCATCAGACGTATTGTATTCATATATTGCATTTGTAATAGCTTGAGCATATTCATCTACACTAGGGACTACGACTTCTGGAGATTGATATATGCCTTTGAGATGATTTTTGCTAGCAAATCCACCTCCCAAATCGATATACTCCACATTCATACCAAACTCTTCAAGAGCTTGTTGTCGTAGTTTCATTAGTTTGATAGTCGCGATTTTATATGCATTTGCTTCTAAAATAAACGTCCCAATATGCGTATGCAGACCATTTAGGTTGAGATATGGGCTATTTGCTATAAACTTAATCGCCTCATACGCTTCGTTGTTGTCATAATTAAATCCAAATCTATTCCAATTAGGATACACCCCCACATCCATATTTACTCTAATTGCTACATTTACAACCTGATCCAACTCTTGTGCGATACTTTGCACATCTTCTAATTCAAGCAAATGATCCACATGAATTTTGGAATTATTTAAAATTGCTTTTTTTAAATATTCTTTTGGTTTATATGGTCCATTGTATATAATGTCACTTGGGGTTACATTGTTGGCTAGTGCTTTATCATACTCAAATTCACTTACCACCTCTGCACCACTTCCTAATTGGTGATAAATTTTGCAAATAGCATTGAGATAGTTGGTCTTGTAACTCCAGCTTAATTTAAGCTTTGGGTATCTATCCTCAAACGCTTGTTTTAATTGCATATACTGCTCTTTGATACGCTTTTGACTAAACACAAAAAGGGGGCTTCCATATTGCTCTACTAGCTCATGTACACCGATACCGTCTATCTCTGTTCTAATCTTTTGAGAATGCAATGGGCTGCCGTATTTACTGGAAATAGCAAAATCTATTCTATTAATTACCGGTTTTTTGTATTTCATGTCGCACCTTTATAGTTGTTTTGTATTGGTTAATGTAATAAACTGTTGGAAATCTACCACTACTTCATCCGTGAATCTGACATACATTTTACCCAAAGGGTAATCAAATTTAGGCTCAACCGAGCGATTATTTACCAAATCAACCAACATTTGAGGTAAATTCACTCCAACTTGTGTAGCAAAAAACACCCATGACGGAAAGCGTGGATTAATCTCTATTAGATAAATGCCGCTTGAATTCGCAATACACTCTAGCTCAAACGCTCCATTCCATCTAGTGGCTTGCACAAATTGATGGGCAATAGCGGCTAATTCTTTGTTGTTGATTGTAATTCCACTCCAAATCTTACCCAAAGCAGTAGTTGTAAGCTTCTTGATGCCCACAAATCCCATCAAATCACCATGATGTGCCAACCCCACTAAGTTTACTTCATCTCCGCTAATCACTTCTTGTAATAAGATCGGAAATCCCCATTCGTTGGAAATAACATAAAAATAATCAATAGCCTCTTCTAAGCTATTAGCACGAAAGGCTTTATAGTAATTGCCCTTTACCATAAATGGAAAGGAGATTTTTTTGGCTCGAAGCAAATCGGTAATATCTTTAATAGATGATATTTCATACGTTGTTGGATGTTTGATATTTAATGTTTTGACAAATTTCGATAGTTGATTTTTGCTTCTGATATCAAAACTCTCAGCAGTTGGCAAAAATGTCTTGATACCCATTTGTGCAAGTTGATGCTGATATTTGATATATAACGGTAATTCAGAATCCAAAGAAGGGATTACCAATTCTGGTCGAATCTCATCAAGTCTCTTTTGCAGTTCTTCAAAACCTAGTGTTGGATATGGCATCAGATATTTTTTGTTGAATATATCCAAGTAATTCGCAGGGTCGTTTGGGTCATAGCTAAACCCAATAAGCTCATGTCCTTGGAGACTTTTTGCTATCCCAACACCGGCTGCAGGATTATCTGTCGCATTCAATCCAGAAATTGCTATTTTCATTGAATAAGTCCATAAATTTTCAATTTCATAAAAAAATCATTCACATCAATTAACGCTTCTTGCTGTGAAATACCATATTTAGCCACAAGTGCTTGAATGATATCATCTTTGTGCAAACCTTGTTGGATATGATTAATAATCTCACGTGCGGTTTCATTCATCTGAAAACTAGCACCTATTGAAGGGATGAATCCCATATTATTCTCATCTATGATTATTTGATGTAACATCCAATTCCTTTTTGTGTAATTCTAGTATAGTTTTATTAATGAAATGTTAATAAAGTGTTAATGCAGTATACCAAAATCCACATTAAAAATAAAGAAAATATCTAAATTTTATTTGGAACACTATTTGCTTTTACAACTACAAAAATCAAAGGAGAGATGAAAATGGGGTTTAGAATTAATACAAACGTAGCTGCACTTAATGCACACGCAAACGGTGTGGCTAACAATAGAGCAATTAATAATTCTTTAGAGAAATTATCTTCAGGACTTAGAATTAACAAAGCAGCAGATGATGCATCTGGGATGGCTATTGCAGATAGCTTAAGAGCTCAAGCACTGGGTCTTGGACAAGCTATTAAAAATGCAAATGACGGTATTGGGATCATTCAAACAGCTGATAAAGCTATGGATGAGCAAGTAAAAATCTTAGATACCATCA
>JAADDX010000013.1 GCA_013153685.1 Campylobacterota bacterium
AATAAAAAGTGAATTAGAATTAAACAAAGGATTTGCAGATTTATTTATAAAACCATTTAATCCATACGTAGAACATTTTGCAATAGTGGAAGTAAAATATATCGATAGAAGCAAAAAACTAAACAAAAAAACAATAAAACAGTTAAAAGAAGAAGCAATAAAGCAATTAAATCAATACGAAAAAGATGAATTAGTGCAAAAATATGTAAAAGAAGGCAAAATCCTTCATAAAATAGTAATGATATTTCACGGCTGGGAGCTTGTGGCTATTGAATAGATACCTTAGAGCCACTCCAACACATACCTCACTCTTCTATCTTCTGTGCTTGATATACGTAAATTGTAGGATGCATCTCTAAGCAATTATACTCCAATCCGGCTTTTTGACATAAATGTGCAAAAAACAAATCAAAACTATCTATCTCTTCCCATACCGACGGCAAAAACGTCGCTTGATAATTTCCAGCTACCAAAATTACGCCATCGATATTTGGTCTAATCTTGTGTCGCAAATCCTCTACATCTGTATACGGTAATTCATACGGAATACTCAAAAGACTAATTTCTATGTGAATATGCTCATATTCTTGCGGTGTTAATGGCGGAAATCTAGGATCGTGAAATGCAGCTTGTTTGGCATTATAAATCACATCATCAATCAACGGCATGCGAGGCAAAATGCTACCAATACACCCCCTTAAAATTCCATCAATTTTAAGTGTTACAAACGTAGCTCTCTCCTCAGATAAAAATGGATATTCTTTTAGAAGCTCATCTCTATTTATAAGTTTCTTTCCTTCAAATTCTTCTAAAATCGCAGCCCTTGCTATTTTTAATAATATTTTCATCAATAAATTTCCCCCAAAATATCTCCGACTTCTATCTCATCTTTTCTATTGAGATATTTAAAATGTTCATCACCAAAAAATAACAAAATAGTACTACCCATCTCAAATCGCCCAAGTTCACTCCCCTTTTTTAAAAACAAATCTTTATATTCAAAAGTAGTCATTTTAGATGTATTGATGTTGGTATTAATATTCAAATCAAAATTAAACACAATCTTTCCTACATTCAATGCCCCAACAGCTACAAAATAAAAAATCCTATCTTTTTTATCTTTGCATTTTAATACAACTCTTTCATTTTTGACAAATAAATTGTCTCTTTTTTGTAAAGACGGCAAATTTACTGGATACAAAGCCCCTGGAATATGAGTGGCACTAAGG
This sequence comes from Campylobacterota bacterium, assembly GCA_013153685.1. Taxonomy (GTDB): domain Bacteria; phylum Campylobacterota; class Campylobacteria; order Campylobacterales; family JAADDX01; genus JAADDX01. The sequence goes on from JAADDX010000013.1 coordinate 1,230, forward strand.
ACTTGCATATCAATTGGGGTATGATATCTATGATAATCTTTTGGCGAGAGATAGATATTGATAAAAAACCCATCTTGTAGATTACTATTTGGGATCAGCTCATCAATACTATAACTTTTTGATTTGATTTGATAAGCCTTACCTTCTTGTATTTCACCATGTTCCATAATCAACCCATCACATGGCGAACACACCACATCTTCATCGTCATGAAACTCAATATCCTTTTTCTTACGGATAAATAATTCATTTAAAGTAGCAAAATTACACGGATTTTCCTCTTCAAACAGACTCATATCTATTTCAAATATTTTGACATACAGTTTGTTAATAAAGCACTGAATAGAAGGGGGGAAATGTGTTCGTGCTATTTTTCCAAAAAGCCATGAGACGGAATTTGTATTCATTGTAATATCACTCCTTTGCTCCCTTCTATCAATTCTCCAATCACATATCCATCGCTATTTTCCAATACAAAATCCACATTCTGAGCACTCACTACCAAGATCAACCCTACTCCCATATTAAACGTTCTATACATTTCCGCTTCATCCACATATTGTGAAATAAACTCAAAAATAGATAATTTTCTGATTTTATCTTTATAAACTACCGCCGTTAAATTCTCAGGTAAAACTCTTGGTAAATTCTCTACTATTCCTCCACCGGTGATATGAGCTAATGCGTGCAGTTTGTTTTTGAGTTTTTTAAACTCTTTTACATAAATTCTAGTCGGAGTTAACAACGTCTCGATCAAAGGATGTCCTTCAAAATCATCATCATAACTCATATTCAATTTCTCAAAAAACAACTTTCTTACTAGCGAATAACCATTTGAGTGTATTCCACTACTTGGTAGTGCGATTAATACGTCACCTTTTTTAGTGTGAGATACTCTATTTAACTCCTCTTCTTCAGCTATACCCACAGCAAATCCAGCCAAATCAAAATCACCCTCATTATACATACCAGGCATCTCCGCAGTCTCACCGCCAATAAGGGCACATTCAGCTTCTTTACACCCTTTAGTAATCCCTTCAATCACATCGCTTGCTTGATCTATCTCAAGTTTGCTTGTAGCATAATAATCCAGGAAATACAAAGGTTGTCCAAAGTTACAAATCAGATCATTTACACACATTGCAACCAAATCAATACCAACAGTATCAAATTTCTTGCTCTCAATTGCAAGCTTTAGCTTAGTTCCCACACCATCAGTAGCACTTAATAATACCGGATTTTTATACCCTTGAGGCAGTCTAAAAGCACCGGCAAAACTACCTATTCCACCAATCACGTTCGGATTTAAAGTTTCTTTTACGTAAGGAGTAATAATTTTGATAAAATTATTTCCAGCATCAATATCTACACCACTCTCTTTATAACTAATCTTGCTCATTTTCTTCCTTTGGACATGGGCAGTAACAACTTGGTAATATTTTTCTTAACATCCAAATACTAGGACAAAAATCAAACGCACCCCATATCGTCATCATAATTGCCATAAAAGCAAGCAATGCCAACGCTACGGTAATACTACCTTTGGATATCAAAAACATTACAAAAAAGATCATAGCAACAGTCATAAATCTTGTTACTCTCTCAGCACACATTCTCTCTCCTTTTGAAAAACTTATCAAAAATTATACCAAAAATTTAACGTTGCACAATATCAATCGGTCGTTTTTACATATTTTGCTACAAACTATCCGATTATTCTACACAATCATCTAATGCATATACATAATAATGCACGCTTGAATAAATCCAATAATTCCTCCAAGCACAGCACCGGCTATATTGATAAAACGAAAATGCTCTTTCATAAAAGCAAACAACATATTCTCCAATTCAGCTTCATCGAAATTTTTGATATTTTCAAATATAAGCTGTGAGATATTCAAATCTTTAATAAACTGTGGTTGTGACAGAAAAATTAAAATATCTTCTTGAATCTGAGTCGGATTGATAAGCTCCTCTACATCCACAACAGATGCCATTTTGCTTGCTAATACGTCAATATTTTCAACCACCATATTGTATACTAATTCTTGATTAATTATTGCTGCGGCAAATGGAAATTTGGTTTGAATCATTTCCATTACAAATTCTGAAATATTGGTGGCTACTTTTTGGGGATTGTTTTTGATATACTGCTCCAAATCGGGTAATTTTTGGATTTGTGAATGAATAAACTCCGATATTTCTTGCTGTAAAGATGAATTTTTAATAAGTTTATGCAACGTCTCCTCATCCAATAAATACTGCTCTATCATATTTGCTATACTTTGAGCCAACTTCTCTTTTTGGGCTGGAATAATTCCATGAATTGTGATAATAAACTTTTTTGGTTTGTATGGTCTAAATAACATCTTAATAGCCAAATAATTGGTCACATATCCTATAATCGCTCCTATAATTACGCTAATATAAATCATCCTTCCTCCAATTCTTTGAGTTTTTTAGTAACCGTATGTCTGTTTAATTTCAAATTTTGTGCAATTTGTAATTTGCTTTTATATTTTTGTGCAAATACCTCAAACAAAGCCTCATCAAAAAGACGCAACATCGAATAATAACTATCGCTTGGTTGATAATTTTTATCAAAAAAATCTTTTAAAATTTCCACAATCTCCTCTTTTGTGTTGTTATAGCATAAAAATTGCTTATAAATACTTCTTTTTAGGGTATGTAAGTTGGTAGAATCAACTTGGTGGATAGGAATATTTGGTAATCGCAACTCTTTGCTAATCTCTTTTGCAAAATAATCCATAAATGCTTCTACATCTTCTACCCGTTGAGAGAGTGGCTTTAGTTCTATATTAAAAGGAAATAATGACTGATTAAGCGGTTTATCTCCAATAGCAATTACTCGTCGGAAATTTGTAGGTTGGTTGGTGTAGTTTTCTATAATTACCTTTGCGTCTGAATTGTTTAGTTTGTCATTATATATTACGGCATCAGGACAGATAAAGCGGGCCAAATAACTCTTACCAACCCCTGGGGGACCGTATATATACACATCCACATCTATCTGTCTTAACATCAATGCCAATTTATAAATTTTTTGTGAAATAGGTGACTTTGCAACAAACATTATAAGTCAAATAGTTTATTCACACTTTCATTAAAATACACTCTCCTAATCACTTCTGCAAACAATTCACTCGTATCTAACACAGTGATTTTCTCACATTCTTGTCTTAATGGGATAGTATTGGTAATTACCAATTCATCCAAGCTTGAACTTTTGATCCTATCAAACGCAGGCCCACTTAATACACCATGCGTCGCGTATGCCATTACGCTATTTGCACCGTTTTGTTTTAAAGCATCAGCACCATGTGTCATAGTCCCAGCAGTATCAATCATATCATCAATCAAAATTACATCTTTACCCTCTACATCACCGATAATATTCATCACTTCACTGTGATTAGCTTTTTGTCTTCTTTTATCGATAATCACCATATCAAGTCCCAATCTTTCAGCAAAATATCTTGCTCTTGCTACCCCTCCCACATCAGGACTTGCGATAATAGGATTTGCTAATTGTTTCTTTTGGATATAATCTCTAAACAAAATACTTCCATACAAATTATCCACTGGTATATCAAAAAATCCTTGAATTTGCCCAGCATGTAAATCCATAGTAACAACCCTATCAATTCCTGCTTTTTCGATCAAATTTGCTACTAGTTTTGCACTAATCGGCACCCTTGGGGCTGCTTTTCTATCTTGTCTTGCATACCCAAAATAAGGAATAATTGCAGTGATTTTATTGGCACTTGCTCTACGCAAAGCATCAGTCATAATAAGCAATTCCATCAAGTTATCATTTGCCGGTGCAGATGTCGGTTGGACTATAAATACGTCTCGCCCTCTAATGCTTTCTTGGATTTGTACACTAATTTCCCCATCACTAAATCTTTTGATATCAGCTTGCCCTACATTCATACCTAAATGTTCCGCAATATCTTGCGTCAATTTTGGATTTGCAGTTCCCGAAAATATTTTGTATCCTCTCAATTTGTATCCTTTATGTGGTTTTTTGTATTATATCAAATTTACTCTTGGACTAATCTAAATTCAAACAAATCTTCATCTAACTCTTCAAAAAACAATCCAATTTTATCAAAACCTATTACCGCACCAAAAGAAATCAAAAACCGTATCGTCTCTTCGTCATCTTCTCTAATCACAATAGCAACACTTTGTGCTTTATCTATTTGATATAAGACATCGGCTATTTCCTCAAGAGTAAAATTATTATCAATAAGTGTTTGCTTGATTCTTACTCCATGCAATATTTCAATAAACTCCTCATAATCTTGATGAGATTTGATTTTGTCATCGATTATATCAAATACATAAGCAAGTCTACTCAAAAGAAGAGCAAAATTCCTATTTCCACGTAGTTGAATATCACCAGTAGTATTCCATCCTACTACCAATGATGCGTTTTTAAGGAATGAAGTATCTTTGTTAGTAATAAAATCACCTTGTTTTTTAAACATATAAAAACCTAAAGAGAACCTATTTTAATTGTTCTCTTACGATTTTTGTAGCTTTTACCATATTCTCCAAGCTTGGAGTCGTCTCAGCCCATTTTCTTGTTTTAAGACCACAATCAGGGTTTACCCATAATTTTTCAACCGGTAAAACTTTCATGAGTGCTTGGATCTGCTCTACTAATTCTTCTACTGATGGAATTCTTGGTGAATGGATATCATAAATCCCTGGCCCAATCTCACCTTTGTATCCTCTTTGTTTGAAGATTTCAAGTAAACTATTATCACTTCTTGCATTCTCAATAGAGATAACATCAGCATCCATAGCCTCAATAGCATCCATAATATCACTAAATTCCGAATAACACATGTGAGTGTGGATTTGAGTTTCAGGTTTTACTCCACTTGTTGTGATTCTAAATCCTCTAATAGCCCAATCCTCATATTCCGCTTTTTTATCATTTCTTAGAGGATAACCTTCTCTAAGAGCTGCTTCATCAACTTGGATTACTTTGATTCCAGCTGCTTCAAGTGCATTTACCTCATCTCTAATAGCAAGAGCCATTTGATATCCAGTCGCACTTCTTGATTGATCATCTCTTACAAATGACCAGTTAAGCATAGTTACAGGACCAGTTAGCATCCCCTTCATTGGTCTATTTGTTTTGCTTTGAGCGTAAGTAATCCACTTAACTGTCATATCTTTTGGTCTAGATACATCTCCAAAAATTAGAGGTGGTTTTACACATCTACTTCCATAACTTTGAACCCAACCATTTTGAGAAAATGCTACACCCTCAAGTTGCTCTCCAAAATACTCAACCATATCATTTCTCTCAAACTCACCATGAACCAATACGTCAATATCGAGTTTTTCTTGAAGCTCTACTAACTCATCAATCCATTTCTTGATTTGTGCTTCATACTCATCCACACTAATTACACCGTTTTTATAATCACGTCTAAGTTTTCTAACCTCCGGTGTTTGTGGGAAACTTCCGATAGTTGTAGTCGGTAAAATTGGGTATTTTAAGTTTTCGTGTTGAAGCTTGATTCTCTCTTCAAATGGCATATTTCTATGTTCATCTTCTTGTGTTAGATTGCTTACTCTATCTTTTACTACTTGATTGTGGATTTTTGTGCTTGTTTTTCTAGTAGCAATTGCTTCTTGGTTAGCTACCAAGTCCGCTTTTTCTTCAGCATCAAGCTCAACTCCTCTAAATAATTTATCGATAATTTTGATCTCATTCAATTTCTCAACCGCATAACTAAGCCAAGATTTGATATCACTATCCATTTTTTCTTCATATTTTAGAGTAAAAGGCACATGTAATAAACTACAACTACTTCCTACTAAAATATCCTCACTATTTGCTACTTCCGCAATGCCTTTTAGGAATTTTACACTCTCCTCAATATCGTTAACCCACACATTTCTACCATTTACGATACCGATACCTACTTTTTTACCGGCTTCTACTAAAGGTTTGATTGAATTTTCACTTCCTGCTACGAAATCTAAAAACATCCCTTTGATATTTGTTTTTGCCAATACTTCATTTGCTTCATTTGAATGTTCAAAATATGTAGCTACGAAAATATTGTCGTGTGCTTTTGTTAATTCATCATACACTTTTTTTAGAGTTTCTAAGTCTTTACTTGTTGGATTAGTTACAAAATAACTCTCATCAAATTGAATAGTAATGTTGTTATCTAATTCTTTTAATTGGTTGATTAGATCAACATACACTGGGATTAATTTTTCGATAATTTTATCTTCGCTCCCATTTACGATTTTAGAAAGTTTTACGAAAGTAATTAGTCCAATAAAATTAACTTTTGGAGAAATTCCAAGCTCTTTTGCTTCTTTGTATTCCGCTTTTATTTTTGTAATAGTTGCTTTGAAGTCCATATTTTCATCAAGCTCAGGCACGATGTAATGGTAGTTTGTATTAAACCATTTTGTCATCTCCATCGCTTTGTGATTATCATCACCTCTTGCCATTGCAAAATATTTATCCATACAATTATCAATATCATCATATTTTGCAGGAGTTGCATTAAGCATCACCATTGCATCGATCATATTGTCATAAAAACTAAAATCGTTGATACTAATCAAATCGATATTAGCATTTTTTTGATATACCCAATGTCTTTTTCTCAAATCACTAGCTGTTTTTTGTAATTCCTCTTGTGACGAATTTCCGGCCCAATAAGCCTCTAATGCTCTTTTTAGTTCTCTTTGTTCACCAATTCTTGGAAAACCTACTACGTAAGTCATGTCGTAATCCTTTAAAATTTTTTTGAAAATATATCAAAATTTTCTTTTTTTTACAAATTTTACTACAAAATTACTCAAAATCACCCATCAAGCACACGGCTTTTATATCAACCTAACAAATAAAGTTGACTATCACAGCTTTTTTTGATACCATACACACTAAAAAATAGTTGAAGTTTTAGTACTTGGAGGAACAAATAATGACAATTGAGATGCTATATAGCAAAATACACAGAGCTACGGTTACAGACGCAAATCTGAATTATGTAGGCTCTATCACTATAGATGAAGAGCTTATGCAACAAGCCGATCTCAAAGTAGGACAAAAAGTGGATGTTCTTAATATCAATAATGGAGAGAGGTTTGCAACATATATCATCAAAGGTGAAAGAGGCAAAAGAGATATTTGCTTAAATGGTGCTGCGGCAAGGAAAGTGCATAAAGGGGATAAAATCATTATTATCGCTTATGCACACATGACTCCGCAAGAAGCGGATAATTTCGAACCAAAAGTCATTTTATTAGATGATAACAACAATATTATACAAAATTAGGAGGATACATGGAATTACTATACGAAGGAAAAGCAAAAAGAATCTATTCTACCAAACATCAAGACGAAGTGATTTGCGAATTTAAAGACAGCTTAACAGCTTTTAACGGCGAGAAGAAAGATACTCAAAAAGGAAAAGGTGCACTCAATCTAGCAATTACTACGCTTATTTTTCAAGAATTGGAAAAAGCTGGGATTCCAACACACCTTATTAGAAAACTCGATAACACCAAACAATTGGTAAAAAAATGTGAAATTATCCTCATTGAGGTGGTAGTAAGAAATATTGCAGCGGGTAGTCTAGCCAAAAGACTCGGGCTTAAAGAAGGGGAGAGATTGCCTTTTACTATAGTAGAATTTTACTATAAAAAAGATGAGCTTAACGACCCTCTTATCAACGATGATCATGCAATGATTCTCAATCTCGTAAAAGACAGAAAAGAGCTGGAGCTCTTACGAGAATACGGAAAGAAAATAAACACTTTTTTAATCGACTTTTTCGATAAGGCAGGGATGACTTTGGTTGATTTTAAAGTGGAATTTGGAAGAGATGCTAAAGGCAACATTATTTTAGCCGATGAAATAACACCAGATAGTTGTAGATTATGGGATAAAAAAACAGGTAAAAAACTAGATAAAGATATTTTTAGACAAGATTTAGGTGATTTGATGAGTGCCTATAAAGAAGTATTACAAAGGATATCACAATGAAAGTAGTAGCAAATATATATTTAAAAGCTGGAGTATTAGATCCTCAAGGAAAGGCGGTGCATCATGGGCTTGATGCACTTGGATTTGATGGAGTAAAAGATGTCAGAGTAGGTAAACAAATCGTGATTGAGCTCGACAAACAAGACGAACAAGAAGCACTAGAAGAAGTAAAACAAATGTGTGAAAAACTACTAGCAAATACCGTGATTGAAAATTATGAAGTGGAAGTAAAAAAATGAAAGTTTCTATAGTTGTATTTCCAGGGACTAATTGCGATCGAGATACTCAATGGGCGTTTGAAAAAATAGGTGCTCAGACAGAATTTGTATGGCATAACGAACATGACCTAAAAAATCCAGATCTAGTGGTATTACCAGGTGGATTTAGTTATGGTGATTATCTAAGAAGTGGTGCTATTGCGAGATTTAGTCCTATTATGCAAGAAGTAATAGAATTTGCCAATAAAGGCGGTTATGTCCTTGGTATATGCAATGGATTTCAAGTATTATTAGAGAGTCATTTACTACCGGGGGCTATGAAAAGAAATGAAAATTTACATTTCATCTCTAAACACCACCACCTCAAAGTAATCAACAATAACAATGCTTTTTTAAAAAATTTTAAAATGGGCGATATTGTTAATATTCCAATCGCACACGCAGAAGGAAATTATACTCCACAAAGTGAGGATGACCTCAAAAGAATGTGGGATAATGAACAAATCCTTCTACAATATGTAGATAAGGACGGAAATATTTCAAATCCTAACGGAAGTGCCGATTCTATTGCTGGGATATGCAATCAAAACAAAAATGTCTTTGGTCTCATGCCACATCCTGAGAGAGCAGTAGAGAGCATTTTGGGAAGCGAAGATGGGATTGGGATGTTAATTTCACTAATGGATAGTATCAAATGAAAAAACTTTTAGTATTACTAATACCGTTTTTGTTGTTTGCTTCATACATCAAGATAGAAAACTGGAATAAAAATGAAACATTATATTCATTTTTCAAAAGACACAATATTCCGTTTTCTCTGTATTATACGTTGGATAAACAAACAAGAAATGATCTAAAATATATTCCTAGTTGGGCAAACGTATATATGGTGTATGAAGGTAGCACCCTAAAACGACTTTTAATCCCTTTTAATACTAAACACCAATTAAGAATAGACTATACACATCACAAGTATAGTGCAAGAGTAGTGCCTCTAAAATACACTACACAAAAAAAATTTGCTAAAATCACAATCAAAAATTTCCTATCATATGATGTTTACCAAGCTACCAAAGAGGAGATGCTTACTAGCAAACTTGTAAATATTTTTCAAGATAGAGTCAATTTCAGATTGTTACCGGCAAATACGGTAGTAGAGATATACTACACCAAAAAACTACAATTCCAAAAACCAATCGACCTTGAGATAACGTATGCAAGAATCAAAAATAGACATTACGATATTCAAGCGTACAAATACACCGACGGAAGATATTATGATCAACACGGTAAGAGTCTTAAGGGGATGTTTTTGGCATATCCTATGAAATATAAATATATTTCATCTGGATTTGGTAGAAGATTTCACCCTATTTTACATAAATGGCGTATGCATGATGGGATTGATTATGTCAACAAAATAGGAACCCCTATAAAAGCAGTAGCTGATGGAAGGGTGATTTATAAAGGGTGGATTAGAGGATATGGAAAGACTGTCAAAATCCAACACAAATACGGATATATGACATTATACGGTCATATGCGAGGATTTGGGCATATTAGAGTAGGTTCATATATCAAACAAGGCACTATTATCGGATACATGGGAAATACTGGACTAAGCACCGGTCCTCATTTGCATTTTGGAGTGCTATACAAAAATAGATGGATTAATCCGAGTCGATTGAGAAAATCGGTAAAAATAGTCCTAAGAGGTTATAAAAGGAAGAAATTTTTTGCCTTTATTAGAAATATCAAAAGAAAAGTAGACCTAAAGGTTGCTATGAGATGATATTGGTATTGTTATTTGCAACGTTTTTGTTTGCAAATGAAAAGCTTCTCATGGCAAATTTCACTGATCTAAAACCATACTACTACAACCACCAAATAGTTAACTTGCATCTTAAAATTATCGCCGCTAAAAACGGTATATTAAATCTCACCGATGATATGAATCGCACATATCCTGTGAATAATCATGTAGGAAATATTGTATTTGAGCTTAATAACACATTTCCGCATCTTCATCTCACATTACAAGATACAAACCAAACAATCTTGGATGAATTAAATATAACTATCGCATCCAAAATCAAGCAATTATACCCACCTAAGAATTTTTGTGGAGTGATTGCTAAAGATATTATCATTAGTGATAAGGTGCTAACAAATTACGATAACAATTCCAATATTGTCTACTGGACTATCAAGACCATCCTCGGAAATGCTCACGATTTTACGCTACACCAACAAAATGAAAAGATGTATTTCCTAGATAAGAACGATACCTCTAGTAGCTATTCATACTCAGCCATTGTGCCACGCGATAAGAGAGATTTTGATATTACGTATTTTGATTTGGATAGCGAAAAATACAAAACCATCACCATACATATCAAGCTCAAAAATGAAAAAATCAGCACCCAAACCGATATCAAACCGATATCAAAAAGCAATATTTTAATACTCAATACAATCTTAGGTATTTTGATATTATTGTGGGCTTTTTTGTTTTATAAAAAGGGGAAGATAACTTACATTATTTCCATACTAATCGCATTTGCTATCTTAGTAATACTTAATTTCCCAAAAAAAGAGATCACACTCCCACAAGGTCAACAAGTGCATATTTTACCATTTGATAATTCGACTGTATTTTTTGTAGCTCCTAAAGAAATGAAAGCAAAAGTATTAAAAACACGCAACGGATATAAAAAAATCGAATTTGCCAATCAATATATCGGTTGGATAAAAATGCAATAACTCACCTTTTATCCAATAATTCTTTGGCATAATTAATAGCCTTATCGGTAAGTTCTTTGCCACTTATCATCCTTGCTATCTCCATTACTCTCTCTTTGGTATCCAATTCTCTAACAAACGATTTCCCATCAACTTTCCCCACAAAAAAATGTTTATGAGCTTTGGAGGTAAGCTGTGGTTGATGTGAGATAGCAAAAATCTGATATTTATTTGATAGTAGCTGCAATACTTCTGCTACACTCATACTCTCTTCACCGCTTAAATTAGCATCTATCTCATCCAAAAACAAAGACTTTGGTTTGTTGTCATACTCTATCTTGCTAGCCAACAACGCCAAACGCAACCTATTGAATTCTCCTGTTGAGATGTTATTGATATCTACATCATCAAGCTTAATTTCCGCCTTATCTATCCCGTATTTATCGATCTCCTTAGTAGATAAGATAATTTGGGCTTGAGGCATGTAGAGTTTTTTGAGGAAATGATTGAGCTTTTTAGCAAACAATTCTGCAGCCTTTTTTCTTTTGGCACTAATACTCTTGGCTTGTTGTTGGAGATGTTGCAATAAGCTATCTTGTTCTTTTTGTAGGGCTTCTTTGTGAAAAGATAGGTTATTTAATTCATCCAGTTCGAGTTTTTTTTGTTGGACATAATCCAAAGCTTCTGGAATACTACCAAATCGCTGTATCAAAGCTTGCAATTGAGAGAGTCTCTCAAGCACCTCATCAATATCAACATTCTCCAAAAATTCAGCCTTTTCTTGAGCTAATTCTACATAATGTCTCAATTCATTCATAGCTTCATCAAAAAACCCGCTATCAACCTCCAATTCAGCCAAAAATTCCGCAACTTTATGTTCTGATTTGAATATTTCGCTTGCCATAAATGATAATTCTTTTAATTTTTCGATTTTAGAGAGAGATTTTTTAATATCCATTAATTCCTCAAATTCATTTGGCTTGGGGGCTAATTGTTCTATTTTATTGATTTCAAATTCCAAAAATTCTCTTAATTCATGCACCTCTTTTTCTTTGGCACTAATCTGCAATAGCTCTTTTTGGATTTGGGTGTATTTTGTAAATAATTCAGTATAATGTGTCAAATCGTTATTGGCAAACTTATCAATGATTTCTAGCAAATTCTCATTTGCAAATTCATTAGCATTACGCAAACTTAGATAATCAATAAAATTATCCGCTACTTGTTTGGCAACTTTTTTGGATACTGCTTGGTTGTTGATAAAATATCTTGTCTTCTCTTTTTTGATTTGTTTAAAAATGATTTCACTCTCTACATCTATCCCAAACTCACTTAAATCAATATGCTCATCAATTGTCGCTTCACTCATTTGTGCATTCGCTTCTACATAAGCAAAAATCGCCAAGATTCCTTGCAATAATACACTCTTTCCAGCACCACTAGGACCGGTAAAAATCATCAATCCTCTTGATAAATTTAACTCAACTTCGCTAAAGTGTAATTCAACTTCATCAAAACTTAGATGATTTTTGAGATACACTCTCTCTATCATCGCTCACCCCAATTAAGCTTCTCTCTTAATACATCAAAATAATTTCTTTGCACCCTATGGATAAGCTTAGCAGGTTTGCTAGCTATTTTTAGCTTTGCCTTTTGCCCATACAAATGCACAATCTCTTGTCCATCCAATATAATCTCCACCTTTGCCTTGCTTTCGATAATTAGCTTAAAATCACTAGGCAGTACTAATGGTCTTTGGGTTAGTGAATGTGGGCATAGCGGCGTTAGGATAAGGCTTTTGGTTAGTGGAAATACTACCGGTCCTCCAGCACTCAAATTATAAGCCGTACTTCCAGTGGGAGTGGAAATAATAAGTCCATCACCATAATAAGTATTCAGCCAAGAACGCTCTTTTTCATTTATATTCTCTACATCCACCTTCAAATCCACCATCGATGATATAGTTTCTTTGGAAAATACAATATCGTTAAAAGCATAATATTTCCGTCCACCTACTTCCACTCTTAACATGATTCTTTTATCGATTCTGTATTCTTTTTTGAAGAAATTATCTATAAAGCTCTCTATCTCATCTACCGTTACGTCTGTCAAAAATCCTAGATTTCCGGCATTAATCCCCATAATAGGTTTGTTGTATTTATAACTTCGTCTAGCAAGAGAGATTAATGTCCCATCCCCTCCAATAGATACTAAAATATCGCATTTTTCACACATTCTATCAAATTCTATCCCTATTAATCCGATCATCTTTGCACTATTAGTATCCAAATATACCTTAGCACCATGCTTTTGGAATTCATGTTTTACTCTCAAAAATAAATCCAACAAATCCGGTGATGAAGGTCTTAAAACTACTCCGACTCTCATATTAATCCTTTTTAAACTCAATATCCAAAGTAGCTCTGATTTTGGCTAGAAAATCTTTTAGAGCTTTTTGTTGTTTTTGACGAAGTAGCTTTTCATAAAGCACATTTTGCACCTTATTATAAGGTATGGTAGTAAAGTCTGACTTTTGATTGATATAAAACACCACAAAACCACCTTGTATAGGGATAATTTGTGTAAAAGTATCGGTTTTTGTGTGAGAGAGGAAATTCATCATCTCAGCCGATGCGTTTTGGTTGGTAAAGGTGATTGTTTGTATTTGAACATTTGAGTTAGCACTTAGAGGATTGGATATTACATTCATCAAATCTTCTTTTGTTTTGGCTAAATATCTCGTTACAGTAATCTTAGTAGGGATACTAAATTCGTCTTTATGCGTATTATAATACTTTTGCATCTCCTCAGCCGATACTGTTATGTTTAATGTTTGGATAAGTTTTTGGCGTTGGATATCTTGTCTAATTTTTTGGGTAAATTGTTCCAATTTCCCATCATTTAACAATTTGTTTTTAAATTCGAATAAAGTTAGATTGTTTTTTTTGGCGATGTTTTCTAATGCATTATCGATATCAAACTCATCTACATAAATATCTTTTTGCTTAAGTGCGATTTTAAACACAGCTTGTTCTATTAAATACGATATCGCTTGTTGTTTGGTGATATTGAGTTGTTTTTGTAGCTTTTGAATCTGATATGAAGTGATTGGTTCATCAGCCACCACGACAGCTATCTTATCTACTATTTTGGCTTGTAAGAACAATACCAAAGAAACTATAATCAAAACATATCTCATGTGAATCCTTTTATTTTTGTGGTATTATAGCAAATTTAACCACAATTTAAGCTTTTATATGATAGTATACGCCAAAATAAACGCCAAAAGGTATCATATGTTACAGAGACTATCAAATTTATTATTTTCCTTACCGACTACTGTGATTTTTGCTCTAATTTACATGTTTGCTCAGATTTATGCCACACTAGGTTTTAGTTCAGATGCGGATGCATGGCTATATGTGTATGGTAGAGGTTGGTTTGAAGCTATTCAGTGGATTTTGGCAATTAATTTAATTGGGGTGATGTATAAATACAAAACTTACAAGAAAAAAGGGATTTTTGTTTTGCATTTATCTATCATCATTATTTTTATTGGGGCTGGTATTACTAGATATTTCGGCAAAGAAGGGGTCTTACATTTAAGAGTAGGAGAAGCTAGCGATACTATCGTATTGCAAAACAAAGCCAACCCATCGGATGTGGGGATTTTGGATATGGGATTTAAGATCCGATTAGATAAGTTTGTAATGCACAAATACCCTGGAAGCACACAGCCAAGTAGTTATGATAGCTACGTAAGTGTGATAGACAAAGATAAAACATTTCCATACCACATCTACATGAATCATATATTGGTATATAAAGGATTTAGAGTGTATCAAATGGCGTATGACCCTGATGAAAAAGGGAGTATCTTATTAGTAGGGCATGACCCTGGAATGTATGTGACTTATTTGGGGTATCTATTAATGGCAATTGGTTTTATTATGAGCGTTTTTGAATCAAAATCGAGATTTAGAATGACAGCTAGAAAATTAAAAGAGAGCGGATTGTTTGCTATTTTGTTAATGCTGTTTGTCAATACGGCATCGCTACATGCACTCACTTTAGAAGAATTTGCTACCAAATCAAAAGCTATTAGCAACGAGTTTGCTAAAGGATTGGTGCAATTTAACGGTAGAATTGAGCCAATTGATACGTTGGATTTGGATTTTATACACAAAATCACCAAAAAAGCCAAATTACACAATATGAACTACAACCAGCTAGTAGTCGGGATGCTTACATATCCGGAAATCTTTACTAACATTCCACTCATTTACGTAGGAAATCCTACCATCAGAAAATTAATGCACCTAAAAGGTAAATATGCCACATACAATCAATTCTTCAATCAAACCGGAGATATTAAGTATATCAAACAGATCAATCTTGCTATGCAAACGCCAGATAGACAAAGAACACAAATCCAAAGAGAATGGTTAAAGCTAAATGAGAGAATTTATGTAGCATATATGATATTTGAATACAAAGCCTTTGCTATATTTCCATCACCAAATGCCAAAAACGAAAATTACAAATGGTATTCGTTTGATGAGCTCAACAAACTAGATGCCTTGACGGCTCGATTTTATGCCAATATATTCAAACAACTATTAGTATCATTGCATGATTTTGATATCAACCAATTAAAACAAGTCCAAAAGAAAATCTACAAAATCCAAACAGAATATTCAGCAGCGGTATTACCTTCAAAAAGTAGAGTAAAGATGGAAATCCTATACAATCACTTACAAATATTTCCAGCCCTCATCGGTATATACTCTTTACTTGGAATAATAGCTATTTTTATAGGATTTTTTGAAGTACTAAAGGCACGAAAACTCAACAAAACTGAAAATGCGTTAATTATCCTTGGTTGGTTGGCACTATTAGCACACACGGCAAATATGTTATTGCGATGGTATATATCAGGACATGCTCCTTGGTCAAATGCTTATGAATCTATCGTATTTATCGCATGGGGTAGTGCATTTGCGTCTTTGATGTTTTTTAAACGAAGTATGCTAGCACTTGGGGCTGGGCTTTTTATGGCTGGAATGTTTATGATGGTAGCACATCTTAATAACATCGACCCTCAAATCACAAATATGGTGCCCGTATTAAAATCATACTGGCTACTAATCCATGTAGCCGTAATTACTTCGAGTTATGGATTCTTAGCAGTTGGTAGTATGCTTGGATTGTTAAATATGATTTTGTTTGCACTAAGAAAATACAAAGACTTGGATTTTCAAATCAAAGAAATCAATAACATCATATACTTATCACTATGGATCGGGCTTGCATTACTTAGTGTGGGAACATTTCTTGGTGGAGTTTGGGCTAATGAATCGTGGGGGAGATATTGGTCTTGGGACCCAAAAGAAACATGGAGTTTGATTACCATGATTGCGTATGCAATAGTAATCCACTCTAAAATGATTCCAAAAATGAAAGGGGAATTTGTATTTTCTTTGTTAGCGTTTTTGACGTTTTTCTTTGTGTTGATGACATACTTTGGAGTAAATTTCTACATAGCACAAGGGCTTCATGCATACGGTCGCGGTGAAGGTGATGCTACTTGGTTTAATGTCTTAAAAGCAGGAATTGGAGCTTGGGCGAGTATCGTTGTAGCCTATACAATTATGGCTATTACAAAAAAAGGGAAATAAGGCTTACCATTTAAGCCCTATTTGTGCATACCCTCCGTTGAATTTAAGATTGGTTTCATCATCTCCATCTTTTGCCAATATATCTTGATATCTATAACCTACGGAAATTGTCGCATCTATGATAACTGTTGATAGATGATATTGTACATTAAAATCATAATCGTAATAATGCCCCAAAGAAGAGATATTTAGATATTTCACTTGTGCACTAGCACTCATACCAAATAATGTCATACTATCCACATTAGCATACAAATACGCAATAGGAGTCGTAAAGCTAGCACTTGAAGTTTGATTAGTTGATTTGACAGTGACACTCGTATCACCGCACAATACGTTTACCCCAACACCCACATTGATATTAGCTACAATCGGTTCAATATTGTAAAATACATTCATATCATAACTATCTATCGTCAAATCCGTATGAACCGCACTATTAGCCGTAATAGTTTTGTTAAAGATTTTCAAATCCCCCGATGCCACACCATCACCAGAAGTATCGTATCTTGTGTATTGTAATTTGATATTTGGAATCAAAGGCAAAGGATGGATTAATTGCAACCACACATAAGGATGTGATTTGTTTGCTAATCCCAAATCACCAGTTTTATCATTTCCGTCACTCAAAGCAGATTGATTATGTAGGTAATTGATATTATCACCGGTTTTGATATATCCGCTGATATTTTCCTTCCATATTCCAACACCGCCGCTCATACCGATAATTTCCGCATTAGCCGCACTCAGACCAATTAGACCCATAAGTAAGATTTTTTTCATTTCTTCTCCTTTGATTTTTTAATCATTTTTAGATAATCATGCAACATTTTGTATTCATCTTGTGTAAAATATCGCCACTTGCCGACTTTTAGATTATTCAAACTAACCCATCCATAAGATAATCTCTTTAGATCCACCACTTCTCTATCAAAATTAGCAAAAAATCTCCTAATTTCACGGTTTTTACCTTCTATTAGGGATATTTTGAGTATCGAATATGTCGGAGTATTTTTGATAATCTCAAAATTCACAAAAGGTTGTAAAGAGAGGGTATCTATATCGGTGTTTGGATGAGCACCCTTTTTAGTCGTAAGTGCAATACCTCTTTTCATTGCATCGATAATATTTGGGGTAATATCCCCTTTGATTTTGACTTTATAAACACGTGGCAAGTCTGAATCGCTTAGAATATGGACTATATCCACACCGTCTGATAATATCAACAACCCCTCACTTGCATAATCAAGCCTACCTACATATCTAAATCCTCTAAATCGTGTCGGCAACGAATGATATATAGTCTTTCTGCCTTTATCATCTTTTTTGGTAACCAATTCCCCTTTTGGTTTGTTGTATACGATACACGTGAAATTTTTCTTTTGTTTTACGGGAGTATTGTTGATACTCACCTTATCTTTTGGTTGGATATCGGTAGCTGGATTGGCACAAATCGCACCGTTTACTTTGACTTTGTTATCAAAAATCAACTTATCAGCTTCTCGTCTTGAGTATTTTGTATGGTGAGCTATAAATTTATTTAATCTCATTATAATCCTTTTATTCCAGCTTCTACTAAATCATGTATATGAATCACTCCTACTAATTGCTGCTTATCTAATACGGGGAGGAGTTGGATTTTGTTTTCTTCCATAAATTTCAATGCTTGGCTAGCTAGTATGTCAGCTTGAATAGTCTTGGGGTTGGTTGTGGCAAATGCAATTGCTTTGGCATTCAAATCAAAATCATCTCTTAATAACGCTCTTCGCAAATCTCCATCCGATAAAACAGCCATTGTTTGGTTATCTTTTATAATCAAATGCCCTATTTTTCCTTCTGTGATTTTTACAATCGCTTCTTTTAAGGAAATATCATCATTAGCAAGCGGAATTTTGGTATTCATCAAATCCTTCACTTTTATAAACAATTGTTTACCTAAGCTACCCCCTGGGTGAAACGATGCAAAATCCTCTTTGGAAAAATTCCTTTTTTTCATCATACACACAGCCAATGCATCCCCAAGTGCCAATGTCAGCGTAGTAGATGTAGTAGGAGCTACTCCAAGCGGACATGCTTCTTGGTGGATAATTGTAGGAATAAATGCGTCGGCATATTTACCAAGAGTGGAATTCTTATCCCTACTCATCCCAATTAGCGGAATATCAAATCTCTTAATATGCGGTAATATTTTTGCCAATTCTTCACTCTCTCCCGAATAGGAAATAGCCAATACACTATCCCCCTTAGATATCATACCCAAATCACCGTGCAATGCCTCTGTAGGGTGCAAGAAAAAACTACTCGTACCAGTTGAAGCAAAAGTAGCGGCAATCTTCGCTCCAATTAATCCCGATTTCCCAACTCCCGTAACAATTAATTTCCCTTTAGTTTCTTGAATAATATCCAAAGCCTTGATAAACCCGTCATCTATAACAGCATTATCCAGTGCATGTGCTTCTATTTGTAATACTTGTTTGGCTATTTGTTTAAAGTCCATCTTTATCCTTCTGTCTAAGTTGCCCGCAAGCAGCGGAAATATCCATCCCCTTGCTTTGTCTAATAGTGCAAATTACCCCTTTTTTATTGAGATAATTTTTGAATTCTTCCATTTTTTGTGTAGTTGGTCTTTTGTAAGTAGTCCCAGGGTATGGATTGAAATATATCAAATTCACTTTTGCTGCAATTCCATTGAGCAATTTTACCAATTTATCCGCACTTTTTTTATCATCATTCACACCATCTATCACAAGATACTCAAATAGTACTTTTTTACGTTTGTTAATCGGAAATTGTCTAACTGCATCAATTACGGATTGGATATTGTATGCTTTATTCATAGGGATTAACTCCTCTCTTAATTTATCATCAACCGCATGCAAGGAAATCGCAAGGTTTATACCCAAATCCTCTTTGGCTAATTTAGTGATTTTAGGTGCGATTCCAGATGTGGAGAGAGTTTGTCTACGAGGTGATATGTTTAACCCATCTTCATCTTGAATGATTCGGATAGCCTTAACAACGTTATCGTAATTATCAAGTGGCTCACCCATACCCATATACACTACGTTCAAAGATTTATTTTGTGCAAAATTCTTCACTTTTTTCATCATCAGCACTTGTGCTACAATTTCCGCTACACTCAAATTTCTAACAAATCCATCCTTCGCCGTTAGACAAAAGCTACACCCTACTTTACACCCTACTTGCGAACTTACACAAACTGTGTATTTATCTTCTTTCATTTTAATCAACACAGTCTCTATGGTGCGTTTATCTGATAATTCAAACAAAAACTTCTCTGTTTGGTCGCTCGCTATTTCATGTCTGATAATTTTTAGCGGATTGATTATAAATTCTTTACTCAATTTTGCTTTTAGCTCTTTTGGTAAATTAGTCATTTCCTCAAAATCATCCACATATTTTTTGTATATCCAATCGAAAATTTGTTTTTTTCTAAAATTTGGAGTTATATCTAGCTCGTCTATCAAATAATCCATAATACATTTCATAAAAAGCCTTTAGTTTTAGTGTAATTATATCACATTTTTGTATTTATTGTAGGAGAGAAGGATTGATATATGATATGCTAAGTGCGAAGAAATTAGTCGGTAAATAGCATAGGTAAAGATGGATTATTCCACCTCTACTGCTACTTCTTGAGATTGCCAAAGTCCATGTTTGGTACAGTAAGCTATTGCGGTTAAATTAAGATTTTTAGTTGGAATAATGTGGAAATCAACCTCTACATGGTCTTTTTGATTAGCTAGTGTTCCTGCTGGAAATCTAGCCTCTGCAAGCAAAGTATCTCCATTGAAAAGTTGAACATAAGCAATATGATGATCATAATCATCCGGATGAGCATACTCATTCCCTACTTTCACTTTTACTGGAAATTTTTCACCGGCTTTTGTGCTTGATGCACAATGGATAAACGGTGAGTGTCTATCGATATAATCTTTTTTTGCTTCTTTTTCTACATCGCTGATGTTAGTATACGTATTGATTTTTGGCATACTATCTCCTTTTTTCGGTAATTATACCAATTCAAACTTAATCCAAAATTAACAATTAATATATTGCAACACAAATGAGCGAATTTCTTGTAAAATGGATTGTTTGGGATTAGACATATCGATATGATGAGGTTTGTATTTGTGATGATATATGTTGTGCTTGATAAGCCATTCTTTGGCACAATCGTTATTTAGAACACTCCACATCGCAAGCGGATAACGCAAGCTCAAAGCATATAAGAATCTATTGGTTATTTTGTGCGGCTTAGGTTTGATGAATGCTAGCTTTTTGTATGCTTTGGGGAAAAAATCGATATTAATACGGTAATGATGATATAAATGATACAAAAAATACGCTTTGTGCGGGTTGGATGTAAATGTTTTTGCCAATGTCCAAAAACAAAATCGGGTATGAAAAATTTTTTGGTCTATTTTTAGCATGATCATATAGTAATAACCGTAATATAGATATCTCGCATCAAACATTTTAAGAAATTCACCCACAATCCTATCCATACTAAGATCACTCAAATCCATATTCCCACACACCTCTATAGTATGTGGCTCAATCCGAAATCCCAATCTACTACTAAATTGCATCGCACGCAATACTCTTAGACTATCTTCTTGGAATTTATTCGCACAAATAAGACGGATTATTTTGTTGTGAATGTCCGCAATACCGCCATAAAAATCCAAAATCTCAAAATTGAAAATATTAATCATAATGCTATTCATGCTAAAATCTCGTCGCAAAGACGCTAGTTTTTCATCTTGTGTTAATGATACGCTAAAACCTTTATGCCCATAACCTACCTTACTTTCGGTTCTTGGCAAAGATAGATCGATATGTTTGTATTTGTAGACAAAAAAACTCTTACCAACCCCCTTGGCACCTATATCCACCATCAACTTCTCAAAAGTCTCCACACTAATATCATACACCTCTATATCAAAATCACTCACTTCTTGATTCATCACAATATCTCTAACAGCACCACCTACTAAATAAGCTCTATTAGTGTATGTGGATAATATATCACGGATATAAGATAAATGCGGGTCTTGAAGAATTAGTTTATTCAGATAATTTGCTATCGATTTGTGCAAGAGTATATTCCAAAAAATTGATTGTTAAATCTAACTTTTTATCGAGATTGTTGATATTTGGAGATTGGAGTCCTTCAAATAAAACCAATATTCTCTCTCTTAAATCAAGCAAAAATTCCTTATCCACACCCCCATCCGTGCTAGCGGGAGTCTCCTCTTTTTCTAATTCTTCTAATGTTTGAAGTATAACGTCTTTTAATTCATTCTCCAATTAACCACTCCTCAAATTCTCGAAACTCTTCATCAGTTTGCATCTGCACGAAAAAATCACGCTGTTTTTCATTCACTCCGATAAATTTCGTCCTTAGTTTTTTAAGTCGTCTAAGGGCTTGTTTGATTTGTGTATCGTTTGGAGAGACTTGTAATAGCTCTTTGTATATTTGATACGCCTCATCAAAAAACCCTTGTTGCTCTAAAATTTTGGCATACGTTTTATTTCGTTGCATATTCTGCTATCAAACTACCCATCTCTGATGTGCTTACTACTTCTTTGGCATCAAAACTACTCAAATCTTTTGTTCTATATCCCTCTTTTAACACCTCTTTTACGGCATGTTCTATCTTATCAGCCGCAACATGTTCTTGTAAATCTCTAAGCATCATACTAGCACTCATAATTGTTGCGATAGGATTAGCAATACCTTGCCCTGCGATATCCGGTGCAGACCCGTGAATAGGCTCATACAATCCTACCTTACCACCTACACTCGCACTTGGTAATAGACCTATACTTCCCACTACCATACTTGCCGCATCACTTAAAATATCTCCAAAAATATTTCCTGTCAAAATCACATCAAACTGTTTAGGATCGCGAATAAGTTGCATAGCCGCATTATCTACATACATATGCTCTAGGTGCACTTGTGGATAGTCTTTGGCTACATCTTCTACCACTTCTCTCCACAATTGACTCACTTCCAATACGTTAGCTTTATCTACAGATGTAACTTTTTTATCTCTATTAAGAGCTTGTTCAAACGCTACTTTTGCAATTCTTTTGATTTCCTCTACGGTATATACCATCGTATTATACGCTCTATCTGGTAATTTTTCTCTTGGTTGTCCAAAATAAATCCCGCCTGTAAGCTCTCTTACTACAAGCAAATTCACACCCTTTACTACTTCTTCTTTGAGTGTTGAAGCTGCGGTTAATTCATCAAAAATAATAGCCGGTCTTAGATTTGCAAACACTCCCAGCTCTTTTCTCATTTGCAAAAGCCCAGTTTCTGGTCTTTTATCTTTTGGCAAAGAATCATATTGCGGTCCACCAATAGCACCAAATAATACAGCATCACTCTCTAATGCACCATTAATCGTCTCTTGCGGTAAAGGCGTATCAAATACATCTACAGCACATCCACCCATCAGATAATCGTTATAATCAAATTCAATATCAGTCACACTAGCCACTGCATCAAGCACTTTTACCGCCTCATCTACAATCTCTGGTCCTATACCATCACCTTTGATAAGGGCTATTTTGTATCTCTTAGACATTTACTTTCCTTTAATTTCTTCTCTTGCATAATTGATCAATCCACCAGCCGCAATCAACTCCTGCATAAAATCCGGAATAGGAGCAAATTGATACGTATTACCTGTCTCAAAATTGTGAATTGTTCCATTATCAAGGTCTATTTTAACTAAATCCCCTTCATTAATTTCATCGCTTTGCATAATTTCAAAAATAGGCAATCCCATATTGAAGCTATTTCTATAAAAAATCCTTGCAAAACTCTTAGCAATAACCGCAGCCACACCCGCCGCTTTTAATGCGATTGGGGCATGTTCTCTACTACTTCCACTACCGAAGTTGTAACCTGCTACTATAATATCCCCCGGTTGCACTTTTGAAGGAAAGCTAGGGTCTGCATCTTCCATCACATGTTTTGCAAGTTCATGTGGGTCTGAAGTATTAAGATATCTTGCTGGTATAATCAAATCAGTATCGATATTATCTCCAAATTTCCATACCTTACCTGTAATTATATTCATTAATTAATCCTTATAACGAGTTTCATATACGCAATTTTACCAAAAAAAACTAAAAAAAAGCAAAAAGTTCATCCTAGCTGACCCAAGGAAATTTACGGTAATACCTCAAAATCAAAAAATCTACTATGAAAACCGTTTGGTATTTTGGAATATTGAATTGTTGCTCCTCTTAAGTTTTTGGCTTCATGATATAACAATCCCAACCCATATCGTGACTCAAACGCCTTTTTGTTTTGCCGTTTGGATAGGGCTAGTAATGCGATAGCATTGGCATGATGTCCAGCCAAAATAGAAGCTACGGCACCATAAAATAAACTTTTGTAATCATTTACGCCTTTGTTATCAATAAGATCATTAAAAATCGTATAACTCTCTTCGAATCGTTTAGTATACAAATCCACAAACGCAAGATTTTGTAAAATCGGAATCTCATCGTTGGTTTCTAATAATGTCTTTTTAAGACGTTGTCTGATTTTATAAAGCAATCCAGAAATCTTAGCAAACTCCAAAAACATATCAGCACTAATCACCGGTCCATAATAAAACCCGTTCATATCCCATTTATCCATATTTCTAAGAAGCACCGGCTGGAAATCTAATGCGAATTTTTTCATATCGTCTGTGGAATGGTTGGCATAGAAATATAGCAAATTGGCAATTATATCTCTAGGGGCGATTGTTTTAAGAATCGTTGCTTGAGTTTGAAGTAAGTCTTTATTACCCAATACTTTCGCTACTCCCAAACTAAACGCGACATTTAATTTGGTCTTTTTAAAATCGGTCTGCACGAAACTCAACGCATCCGCGTAATTTCCGTTGATGAAACTAAATAAACTTGTATAAAAGATATTTTTAGGATCATTAAAATCCATCACATCACTCAAATTTCTCTTAACCGCATCAATTTTATAATCCGCCATTTTACCAGAAATAATAGCAAACAAACCAGCTAGGTAATTGGTACTATCTAAATAATACGCTCGTAAGAAGTGATAATACGCTTGCCTGTAATTTTGTAAGTTTGCATACGTAAGTGCCAAATCATAATGAAGTATTGAGTGATACGGATTTTGTTTGACTAATTTTTGAAATAATTTATTAGCTTTTAGGATATGATTATCCAAAGCTAGGCGGATCCCTTCGCTCATTTTAATATTCAATCTAGAAATTGTTGATGATTTGGATAAATATGTTGTGGCTTGTTCGATATTATCAC
>JAADDX010000040.1 GCA_013153685.1 Campylobacterota bacterium
TGAGTGTAGGTGAAGAAAATCAAGCAATGTATGATACAATCGAAGCTACAACACCTTTTATGCCAAAAGATAAACCAAGATATTTAATGGGCGTAGGCACACCAGAGGATATCATCGAAGCTATTGAGCGAGGGGTGGATATGTTTGATTGTGTAATGCCTACAAGAAATGCAAGAAATGGGACTTTATTTACTTCTTTTGGAAAGCTTAATATAAAATCTGCAAAATATAAACTTGATAACAATCCAATAGATAGCGAATGTGATTGTTATACTTGCAAAAATTATTCAAGAGGGTATTTAAATCATTTATTCAAAGCAAAAGAACTTACATATTTTAGACTTGCAAGTATTCATAATCTGCATTATTATCTGCATTTAGTAAAAAGTGCAAGAGAGGCTATATTAAGTAATAGGTTTCAAGAATTTAAAAAAGAATTTTACGCCCATAGAACCTAACTTCTCTTGCAAGATCAAAAATCCCAAAAACGCGATAATCCCTTCATACAAAAACAACTTCTCCCCATACAAATACCCACTAATAATTGAGCCGATAAACGCAGCCATACCGTATCCAATACCGGCATAAAACTGCTGAACTAACGTTTGGTTACGGTATTTATTGGAGATATATAACAATGCAGCCGTGTGAAAAATCGCAAAAGAAAATAGATGGAGTGTTTGTAATAAAGCGATCATTATCACATCTCCTCTAAACCAATACAACCCTATCCATCGAATCGCTGTAATAAAGAGTGATAATTTGATATAAAAAAGTGCATTATTGCTGTTTAAAAACTTGTATTGATATATAAAAATTACAATTTCCGCTATCACACCAATACTCCATAACCATCCGTTGATTTGTGGGGAAATGCCGTGTGCGAGATTGTAGATTGTAAAGAAGTTATAAAATCCCCCAAAGGAAATTTGCAACAACACAAGTGCCATCCAAAATCTCCATTCTTTTAACAAATCTATAGATTCGAATGTTTTAGTGATTGATAAATCAAGGTTGGCGAATTGATAGGCATAATAAGCCACAAGAATATTCAAAATCACATACAAAGTAACAATATTTACATGAACATAGCTCAATCCCAATGCCACTACGATAAATCCGATACTACCCCATAGTCTAATCTTGCCATAAGCACTTTTTAGCTGATTAATCGCGATTGCTTCTATGTATGGAAAGTTGATAGAATACACCACCCCAAGTCCTATAAATACGGATAAGATGATATAAAAGTTATCAATATACAATAAAAACGGCAACATAGCACTAATTAGAACTGATAATTTAAATATCCTAGCATTAACGGTTCGTTTTTGAAAGAAAAACGGGGTTATGAATCTAGTAATCGGTAAACTTGCAAATATTATCCCAATTTCCTCAGGAGTGTAGCCGTGTTGTTTGAGGTAGTTTGGCAGAAATATTACATAAATTCCCACACTCGCAAAGAAAAAAAAGTAATACAAACTTAGATTGAGTCTCAAATCTTACCTTTTATATATTTTTGCTTCACCACCCATACCTATTCTCATTTTAGGGTTATATTTGATAGCGATTTTGACTATAAATCTTTGGTCTAGTTTGGTAAATTCACCACTTGCTATATCACGCGGGACTAGACTAAAAGTAGCCGCACTTACCGGTAAGATTTTGATAACCCGTCCTTCATATTCATCATCAAATCCATCCAACTTCACAAGTGCTTTATTTCCTATACGGATGTCTTTGAGTTTCTTTTGGCTAAGCAATACTTTAATATACACGTCTTTGGGATTGACTATACTATATACATACATTCCCTTTTTTAATACCGTATTTGTGTTGACGAATTTCTTTGCTATTACACCATCAAAAGGAGCATACAAATATGAATCTCGCAATTTTATATTCAAGATATTTTGCGTTGTATTGAGGCTTTTGATTTTTTTATCTAGTGCCATTATCTCTTTGGTAAGTGATGCTACCTCTTTTTGAGAGTTAATTGCGATATTTTTGCTCATTTTGGCTATATCAGTCGCAATTGCCAATTTCTTAAGTTGTGCTTTTTGGGCAAGCACCGTATTTAGCAGATATGTGTATTTGCTGGTGATTGCCTTGTACTTAGCAAGAGAGATTTTGTGCAAATTGTATAGCTTTTGAAACTTGTCTTTATCAAATGCTAATTTATCTAGAGTTGCAAGATTTGCTTTGATTTGATATTCCAAGGCATTTTTATCTTGCATGAGAGATAGGATTTTGTTAGTAGCGATTTGTATATTTAGAGCTATTGCTTTTTGTAATTTTGCTTTTTGTATTTGCAAGCTCTCTTTTTTATCAGTAAGAGATTTGATATCATAAGAGAGTTGGGTGATTTTGTTGTGTAAGATGTCGGTTTGCAAGGAAGCTAATAATTCACCCTTGGTGATACTATCCCCTTCGTTTTTGGTCATGTTATTAATCTTTCCATCCAATTTAAAAGATAGATTAACCAATGAGTTTGTCGCTACAAATACCGCTTGTGTGCTTACGTAATCTCTCTTATTAAACATATAAACACCAAATGACAATACGATTAAGACAATAGCGGCTAAGATTATTTTACGCATTTTATTCCTTAGTTGAATAATTTTTGGATTTTATTATATCAGAATATTCATAATTTTGGTATAATTTTACCCTAATTTACATGAAGGAGATTTTTATGAAAAAGTTATTTTTGATTATTGGAGCCCCAGGTAGCGGAAAGACTACTGATGCGAGTTTAATAGCGGAGAGACACCCTCATAAAATAGCACATTTCTCAACAGGAGATTTATTAAGAGCAGAAGTAGCCAGAGGTACTCAACTTGGTAAGACTATTGCAAGTTATGTAGATAATGGAAATTTGGTGCCTTTGGATATCGTAATCGATACTATCGTAACAGCAATCAAATCAAGCAACAAAGATGTAATTTTGGTAGATGGATTTCCACGAAGCGTAGAGCAGATGAAAGCTCTTGATGAAATCTTACAAAAAGAAAAAGATATCCAATTAGTAAGCGTGATTGAAGTAGAAGTAAGTCAAGAAGTAGCAAAAGATAGAGTGCTTGGTAGAGCACGTGGTGCTGATGATAATGAGAGAGTATTTAATAATAGAATGCAAGTATACCTTCAACCACTCAAAGAGATCCAAGATTTCTACCAAAGCAAAGGATTACTACACAAAATCAACGGTGAGAGAAGTATTGAAGAAATTGTAGATGAGATGGATCATTTTATTCAAGGAAAAATATGACAGATATTATCTCAAAAATGGACGGTAAGTTTTTAAAAAATCTTCGAGTTACGTCTGATGATATTATTGAATGGTTGCTAGAGGATGAGATAGTTTTGTTGGATGTGCGTTATAGTCATGAAGCAAAGCTTTGGGGATTTAGCTTTACTACCAATATCCCGCTCAATCAGCTACCATATAATCTGGATAAACTACCAAAAGATAAATTAATTGTGTGTATTTGCCCATACAACACAAGAAGCAATATGGCTTGTATGTATCTGCTAACACAAGGATATAATGCAAAATTTAGCGATGATGGTATGATACATCTAGCCCAAAGTTTACGAGGCGATAAAGCCCATAGTCTAAAGGATATTTGATGAATATAATTGAAGGAAATTTGAATTTAACAAAACAGACTAAAATAGCGATAATCTCATCAAGATTCAATCATCTAATTACCGATAGATTGGTCGAAGGTGCAAAAGATGCGTTTTTAAGACACGGTGGTGATGAGAATAATTTGGATTTGATATTAGTCCCAGGGGCTTTTGAAGTGCCGTTTGTGTTAGAGAGAGTATTAAGTAGTGGAAAGTATGACGGTATTTGCACGGTTGGAGCGGTGATTAGAGGTGCAACTCCCCATTTTGATTATGTAAGTGCTGAAGCAACCAAAGGTATAGCCAACGCTACTATGAAACACTCAACTCCAGTAACATTTGGGATACTTACTACCGATACAATCGAACAAGCTATCGAGAGAGCCGGAACTAAAGCGGGAAATAAGGGTTTTGAAGCGATGGTTGGGTTGATTGAGATGATTAATTTGTATAATCAAATCTAATCTACTACAAACACCCCATCTATCCCTTCTTGTGCTATTATGCTTATTTCATCTAGTGTAGTCTTTAGGATTACTTTTGTTTGAGTGAGGTAATGATCTGCTAATTTTTGTAGTGTTTTTGCAAATTTTACGTCGTTGCAAAAAGCATATTTTGCGTCTAAATTGATAATAAATATAAATTGCTCAATAGTTTCTATCTCCACTGCATACGGAATGTTATTTTGTTGACAGAATTTATAATTCATCAGCGATTCGTTATCATATTTCCATAAAATCGTAGAATTATTTGGTGAATGATCGATATCGTGCAAATGTTGTGCTACACTAAATATTTCATCGCTAAAACGTTTATCATTGAGTATTATCATTGGCAATCCTTACAAAGATATCCTCTATTAGTTAGCTTACACTCGCTAATTGGCACGTAAGTGTGACAATTGTAACACTCTACCAATTCATTTTCATCTTGCTTAGTTGCGGGCGTTTTTTTGAAAAATATTTTATAGGCTATATACAAAACTAACATCAAAAGTAGTAACTTTACCATTTTCATCCTTTGTATTAAAGTAGCAAATTATACCAAAAAATCGTGCGGATAATACAATATTTGGATATGGCTCAATCAAATATGCCTATTCATTTACACCTTTTTGAATTTTTGATATAATTACGACAAAAAAAAGGATAACGAATGAAGAAGTTTTTAGTATTACTAGCAAGTGTTTATGCGTTTGGTGCGAACTGTGTAGTGTGTCATAATGGTATGTATAAACCATCGTTGAGTAATTATACTGCCCAAGAGATTAAAACTGCATTATTGAAGTATAGAAAGAGCAATTCAGATGACGTAATGACAAAAATTGCTCAAAAGTTATCAACACAAGAGATAGAAAAACTAGCTAAGCAATACGGGAAAAAATGAAAATATTGCTTGTTGAAGATGACGAATTCATAGGGGATATGATAGTAGATTACTTTACAATGCAAAAAAATAGAGTGGATTACTTCACCAATCCCCTAGATGTCCTAAAGTCTGTTCATCCAGGGTATTATGATATTTTTTTGTTGGATGTGAATATGGAGGGGATGAATGGATTTGAATTATACAAAGAGCTCAAGAAATACGCTGACGTGCCGGTGATATTTATTACGGCATATTCCGATATGGAGCACATTGAGAGGGCTTTTAATTTGGGAGCGAGTGATTATATTAAGAAACCTTTTGAATTAAAAGAACTCGAACTAAGAATCAAACGCCTCTTATTCAAACACACATCACTCATCCAAGTAAGCGATGATTATAAGTTTGATTTGAAAAAACTAAAACTATTCTACAAAGACAAAGAAGTCGAGTTAACCCCCAATGAGAGGTATTTTCTAGAAATTTTATTTCAGAATATCGGTCAGGTAGTAGATAGCGAGACTATTAAGGATTATATTTGGGAGGATAAAGTAGTGTGTGATAATACATTGCGAACGCAGGTGAAAAAACTACGAGCAAAATTACATCAAAACTTTATCAAAAACGTAAGAGGCACAGGGTATAAGATTGAGAGAAAATTACAGAATTAATATTACGCTGGCATTTATCTTTTTTGCTATTTTTATTATTATTTCCACTGTTTCTATTGTGATGTTTTATTGGACCAAAATTTCCACTCAAAATTTCAAAAACAAAGTATTAATCTCATCTAGACTCATCCACAAAGAATTTCTTAACAAACAACTCCAAGCAAAAAGCAATCTAGACGGGATTGTAAAGGTGATCTTTTTAAAAGAGATGAACCCAAATGAAGAATTTTTGTATACTATTTTTAAGGCTTTTTTGTTGGCTAATCAAGATTTTATAAAAATCAGCATCCAAACTCCCCCAAGCGAGCTTTTTTGCAAAAAGATACAAACCAACGTTTTTTGTAACAAACAAAGGGTAGTAAATCAAACTTCCTTTTTTTTATTGCATTATACGGAAATGATTGATCAAAATAGAACTCTTGCAATTGATGTAAATTTATATCCGTTTTTCAAATCCATAAATAGCGATACGTTCAAGCTTATGGTGCTTGATAAAAACGGGCAAATTTTGTATACTAATTTTTTTAAGGCTAAGTCGATTTTTGATATTTTTGAACATTCGCTAGCTTCTAAGATTCTTCATCAAAATTCCAAATTTATCACCAACGATATCTACACTGATACACTTGGTAAATATAAACTAGTATACATCCAAAACAAACAAATCCTAAATCGGCAGAAATTGATAGCTAAAAAACTGGTTATTAGTATGTTTGTATTATCTGTGATTTTTGCGGTAATCTTTGGGTATATTTTTTCTAAACCTCTGTATCATTTTTATGATGAGCTTGATAAACAAGTCAAAAGCGAAATAGATAAAAACCGAGAAAAAGAGCAGATGTTGATGCATCAAAACAAACTCGCTTCATTAGGGGAGATGTTAGGAAATATTGCACATCAATGGCGTCATCCGCTCACACGCTTATCATTGCTAGTCCAAAACCTTCAGATGGCGTATGATACGGGACATTTGAATCAAGAGTTTGTCAACAAATTCAAAACAAAAGCCCTAGAACAGATTAATTATATGTCCAGCACTATTGATGATTTTACTAATTTTTTCAAAAAAGATAAACAAACCCAAACGTTTGATGTACCTTTAGTAATTGATAATACGTTGGAATTACTAGAGAGTAGGCTTAAAAATATTACCGTCTACAAAGATTACCATCCACTAACAATAGATGGCTATAAGACAGAATTTTCACAAGTTATTTTAAATATTCTTAACAATGCTATAGAT
>JAADDX010000063.1 GCA_013153685.1 Campylobacterota bacterium
GGGGGGGGGGGGGGTATCCTTTAAGAAGTTTAATGTAAATAGTTGTGTGACTTTTTATATTAGGCTTTGTAGCCTTTGAGATTATAAAAAGGATGTAAGATGGCATTAGAAATCAAAAAACATATCAAAACACTACCACCACTACCTCAAAGTGTAGCTAAAATTCAACAAATCACTTCTGATCCAAATGGGACTATTATGGATTTGGCTAAAGTAATCAAAGAAGACCCGTTATTAACTGCTGTAATATTAAAGGCTGCAAATTCCCCTATGTATGGTTTTAGTAGACAAATCAAAAGTATAGACCAGGCGGTTAGTATGTTTGGTATGAGTACTGTAAAAGGGCTTGCTGTAGCAAGTGCTGTAAGAAATACTTTGCCGTTGGATTTGAGTGCTTATGGGATAGATGAAAACAAATTTACAGAAGTATCACAGTTGCAAAATTCAATCGTAGTAAATTGGTATAAAAGACAAGCTTCAAAGCTTGATATTTTATCAACCGCATCGTTTTTATTGGAAATAGGGGCAGTAGTGATCTCTTCAGCTTTGTCAAATGCTGGATTGGCGGATGAATTTAGAGAAAGACTCCAAGAAGAAGATAGAATAGAACTTGAAAAAGAATATGCAAATATGGATACAGAAGAGATTACATCATTGATTTTTAATCATTGGAAGTTTGATATTGATTTGGTAAATGCGATTCGATTCTCAAGTAAATTAGATAAAGCGGATGAGGATATTATAGAGTATGCTGCGGTACTTGCTACAGCAAGAAAAATCGTGGATATTACACATGATGTAAGTGATGAGAGTATCAAAGAAGCACTTGAGATGGCTGAGAAATACAAATTAGATACCAATACTCTCAAACAAGCTATTCAAATTGCCACAAGTGCATAATGGATTGGTATGAGATTGCAAGATTATTTATATGGGGAATTTGATGCTGAGATAGTAGAAGAGTTTTTGATGATGTGGGATATTATAGAAGATAACATCGATATATCTATCCACAGATTAAGTAGTGAATATAAGGGGGCTGTGGAAGATTTGTTTCGCTTTTTTCACAATCTCAAAGCGGCAAGTGGGTTTTTTAAACTCAGAAGAATCGCTCTTTTTGCCCATTTTGTAGAAGAGGTATTAGAAAAAGCGAGGACACAAACCCAAGCAAACGAGGAATTTATAGATTGGTTGTATGTAGTTGCTAAACAATTACATCAATGGTATAGAAATATTGATAACAATGAAGAGTTAGAACCAATCAATCCGTCTGTATTAAAACTACCTGATATATGATTGTTATTTGCAAATGTTTGCAAGATTTTAAACATATCGGTTGAATGGGTGTTTGATTTTTGTGATATTCTATGTTATAATAGCACAAAATAAAACTAAGGAGAGTTTTAGATGAACAAAATATTAATTGCGGCAGCCCCTTTGATGGTAATGGCCTCGACAGTAACGTTTGATGAAGCATTGCAGCAAACATTTGCAAACAATAACGAATTAAAAGCTAAGAAGTTAAATATTTCCCTCGCAAGAGAGGATTTGTCTAAGGCAAAAAGTTATGATTTTGGACACTTGTATCTATCAGAAGATATCTCTAGAACTAACAACGCCTTGTATGTATTTGGAAATAAGCTTGAGAGTAGGGAAGCTACGTTTTTGGATTTTGGAGCAGATCAATTTACCGGACCAGCTGCTATTACGGTAGCACCGGATAAATTAAACAACCCAGAAGCAAGAACCAATTATAAAACCAAAGTAGTCTACGAATTTCCTCTTTTTACCGGATTTAAAATCCAGTATGCCAAAGAAATAGCCAAATTACAAATAAAAGCTAAAGAATATAAGTACAATCGTGATAAAAACACATTAGCAGTAGAAGTGTTAAAAGCATATAATGGTGCAGTAGCGGCGAAATATTTTATAAAAGCATTACAAAGTGCCAAACAAACCACTACTTCTTTTGTAAATATGACACAAAATCTATACTCACAAGGGATTATAGTCAAAAGTGACGTTCTTAGTGCCAAATCAAGAGATAGTCAAGTGGATGCGAAGTTGATTGAAGCAAAAAACAAATACAATCTAGCACTTGCATATTTGAGATTTCTTACCGGAAATAACGATATTACCGGTGTAAAAGACTTTAAGGTGATAGTATCTCCAAATAGTAATCTAGATACTCTCAAACAACAAGCACTAAATAATAGAAACGACATCAAATGGATGCAACAAAACGTAAAAACAATGCAAAAAAAAGTAAAAATGGATAGTAGTATCAAATACCCAACTGCCGGAGTGCATTTGGAGTATGGGTTTAATGATGATAGATTAACTACAGATAAAGACAAAGATTACTATTTACTAGCGGCAAATATCACATACAATTTCCTAGACGCTGGTAAAACCGAAGAATTAGCCAAATCCAAAATACAATCGCACCAGACGTCGTTGTATTTTGCACATATGAAAAACGGTATCAAAGTAGACGTAGAACAAAAGCTACTCAATCTACAAGCAAAGACGGCTATAATTAAAGTAAAAATCAAAAACAAAGACCTAGCTAACGCCGTGCTTAATCAATATAAGGAAATGTATAAAAACGGTCTAATCAATATAGCGATTTTATTGATGAAGCAAGCGGATGCCCAAAAAGCAGATGCAGAATTAATCAAAGCTAAGTATGATCAAGCAATAGCATCGGCGGAGCTTGAATTAGCAGTTGGTAATCCAATCTTAAGGGAGAAAAAATGAAAAAAATACTTACATTAGCACTATCGGTAATAAGCTTGTTGGCGTATGAAATGGTGCCGGCAAAAATCAAAACATTAAGTGTAGAAAAATCATACAGCGGTGATATCTATGCTAAAAACCAAGTAATGGTAGCTACAAGATTGATGGGTTATATTAAAAAAATGAACGTAGAAGAAGGCGATGTAGTTCACAAAGGCGATGTATTATTTGTAGTAGACCCTAGTGATATTTATTCTATGATTAATCAAGCAAGAGCGGGGGTAATGCAAGCCCAAAATGGACTTTTGATGGCAAAGCTTGCTTATGCTGATGCACAAAAAGATTACGATAGATTCAAAAATCTCTATGAAAAAGGTGCGGTTTCACAAAGAACATTTGATAAAATGAAACTCAATATGCAATTAAGAAGCTCTCAAATCAAACTAGCCCAAGCAATGCTAGACCAAGCAAAAGCGGGATTACAAAGAGCACTAGATCAGAAAAAATACGCAAAAGTTGTCTCTCCGATAGATGGTGTGGTTGTAAGAAAAATGACTAAGATAGCGGAAATGGCGATTCCAGGGCATCCAGTAGTGATTTTGGCGGATTTAAACTCTATTCAAGCTAGAGCTTTTGTAAAAGAAGGTGATGTAAAAGAGCTTAAAAAAGGACAAAAAGCAACTGTATACGTAGGTGCTGTAAATAAAAACATTCCTTCACAAGTAAGTAGTATCATCCCAAGTGCGGATCCGGCAACGCATTCGTATTTAGTAAAATTCAAATTAAGCGATAAGACCGATTTGCTACCAGGTATGTATGCCAAAATTTACGTAAATGTAGGAAATACGAAAGAAGTTGTGATTCCATACAACGCTCTAACAAGTAGAGGAGGGATTGTAGGTGTATTTGTAGATGATAACAACAAAGCCAAATTTGTAGCTGTTGATGTAGTCTCTCAAGATAATAATGAAGTGGCTGTAAAAGGGATTAATTCTGGAGATAAAGTTATTATCTTGCCACCGGCGAATTTAGTAGATGGAATGAGCCTAAATTAAGGATAGGAAATGAGTAAAGATATACTAGAAGAAAAGTTAGAAGAAGAGATTCAAAAAGAAAAAGAGCTTCTTCAGCACGAAGAGGAGGAAATCAAGAAAATAGAAGAAGAGCTTAAGCTCAATATTGCAGGTCGTCTTGCAAGAGATTTTCTAAAAAATCCTCTAACTCCGGTGATTGCGTTTGTATTGTTTTTGTTTGGGGCAATTGCCCTTATGATGACACCAAGAGAGGAGAATCCTCAGATTGATGTGCCAAGTGCTAATGTGATTGTGGTATACCCTGGGGCAACTAGCAAGGAAGTGCAGAATATTATCGTAGAACCATTAAGTAGGAAGCTTAAAGAGATGACAAAAGTAGACCATATTTATGGTATGGCTATGAATAGTGTTGGGGTGGTGACTGTAGTATTTAAGATCGGGCAAAACAAAGAAAAATCGATGACGAAATTGTACGATAGGGTTATGCAAAATATGAACTTACTACCAAAAGGTGCATGGCAGCCGTTGGTAAAACCTATCGATATCGATGAGGTGCCTATTTTGACATTTGCACTAGCAAGCAAAAAATACAACGATGCGGAATTGTATAGAATGGCTCAAAGACTACTAACGCCACTTGCGAGAGTTGATAATGTAAGTGTTGTTGGTATTAAAGGTGGTCATAAAAGAGAATTTCATGTAGTAATTAATGCTGAGAAATTGTCTGCGTATCATCTATCTCTAGGGCAAGTAGCCGATGCACTTCAAAAAGGAAATGTGGATTATCCTTTGGGAAATTTTGAAAATGGACAATTTTCTATTCCGGTAGAATATAATGGATTTATTAGAACACTTGATGATGTAAGAAATTTACTTGTTGCAAATTATCAAGGAAGACCGATTTATCTAAAAGATATCGCAGTAATTACGGATACTGCGAATTTCGAGGATAAACATTTTACATATTTTATAGCCGGAGAAGCATTTGAAGAAAATCCTAGTATCAAAGGTGAAAAGCTCAATCAAGTTACCGTATACGTAGCCAAAAAAAGAGGAACGAATGCAGTATTTGTAGCACGCGATGCTATCAAAGAGATTCAACAGCTCAAAAACCAACTACCGGCTGATGTAGAGGTAGTAATTACTAGAAATGATGGACATAAAGCCAACGAAGCTGTAAATGAATTGGTATTTCACTTGGTTATTTCTATTGCGATTATTGTAGTGTTATTGATCGTGATGCTTGGATTTAGGGAGAGTTTGATTGTGTCATTTACTGTGCCGTTAATCCTTGCAGCAACGCTTTTTATAGGTATGTTAGCCGGACAAACGATCAATAGGATTACTTTGTTTGCACTTATTTTATCGCTTGGATTGTTGGTAGATAGTGCGATTGTGGTGATTGAAAATATTCACAGACACTTCTCAATAGGAGACAAATCCAAAGAACATGCAGCTGTGTATGCTACAAATGAAATCGGAAATCCTACGAATATTGCTACCTTGGCGATTATATTGGCATTTATCCCGATGTTTTTTGTGGGTGGTATGATGGGACCTTATATGGCACCGATTCCTTTTAATGTGCCTGTAGCAATGATCGCTTCGTTAGTGATTGCGTATATTTTTACACCATGGGCAGCTGTGAAGTTTTTGCCAGATCATAGTGACCATGAACCTTTTGATATCAAAAAAACCAAAACATACGAAGTCTTTGATAAACTTTTAAGACCGATGATCGAATATAGATCTAAAAGAATAGCGTTTATTTTATCGTTGGTGGTATTGACGGTATTGGCGATTTTGACATTACCGACAAAAATGGTATTGTTTAAAATGCTCCCAGGAGCTAATAAAAATACGTTTAATATCACTGTGGATTTACCTACTGGAACATCTATTCAAACTACCAAAGAGGTGGTGTCTAAACTTGAAGAAAGACTTAAAAAAGAGAAAAATATCAAAGATTTTGAAAGTTTCATAGGTATTAGTGGTGTGATAGACTTTAATGGACTTCTTAGAGGAAGTAGTCTTAAAAAAGGTGAAAATATTGCAGAAATTAGAGTCAATCTAAAAGATAAAAACGAAAGAAGTCAAAGCTCAATCGACTTGGTAAGCCAGTTAAGACCGGCTCTGCAAGCATTGGGGAGACCTTATAATGCCAATATCAAACTTGTAGAAGATCCTCCAGGACCGCCGGTAATTGCAACGTTGCTTATGGAAGTAAGTGGAGGAAGTGATACCGGTAGAATGATTTTGGCTAAAAAAATAGAGAATCTATACAAACAAACAAAAGGTGTAGTGGATATTGATGTAATGGCTGATGATGATATCGTAAAATATGAAATCATCCCAGATAAAGTAAAAGCGGGACTTTTAGGTATCACAACTAAGCAAATTGCCGACATCCTAGGAATAGGAATAAAAGGTGCGGTTATTGGAGTGACACATATTCCACAAGAAAAAGAACAAGTAGGAATTTTTGTAAGATTTGATAAACATTCTAGAAATTCGATAGCTGATTTACAAAAAATCAAACTTATGTCTATGACAACACATAGAATGGTTCCACTAAGTGAAGTTGTAAAAATCAAGCCGGTTCCTTATAGCGGTATGATTACAAGTAAGGATTTGAAAAAAATTGTAATGGTAACTGGTGAAATGGATAAAAGAGGAAGTATTTATGCGTTACTTGATATCTTTTTTAAACTCAAAGACGAGGGATTAAAGGGTTATACTATTACGTATGATGGAAATCCACGATTAAATTTGGTTGCTGTAAATAATAAAACCGGAGAGAAATACAACCTAACTTGGGATGGTGAGTGGAAGATTACCTTCGATACATTTAGAGACCTTGGAAGTGCGTTTGGTGGTGCTGTGGTGATGATTTTCTTATTGATGGTGGCGTATTATAAAAACTTCAGAATACCTAGAATTGTGCTTGCGGCTGTGCCTCTTACGTTTATTGGGGTATTACCAGGGCATTGGATTATGAGTTTGTTTACTATACCTTTACAAGGGACACCGGCATACTTCACAGCTACGAGTATGATTGGATTTATTGCATTGGCGGGAATTGTGGTGAGAAATTCACTTCTTTTGATTGATTTTACGAATGATTTATTAAAACACGGTAGAAGTCTAAATGAAGCGGTAATTGAAGCTGCAGCGACTAGATTTAGACCTATTATCCTAACAGCACTTGCGATTATTTTGGCATCTGGTGTGATTGTGCTAGATCCAGTGTGGCAAGGATTGGCTGTTTCGTTGATATTTGGTGTGATGGCTTCTACTATCTTATCGTTGTTTGTAATTCCAATTTTATATTGGAGATATTTAAGAGACAATCCACAAGCAGTTCAAGAACATAGAGTTGATTATGGATTAAACGGATAGGCTTTTGTCTATCCCAAATCCTCGCATAAGAGGTTTATGACTTTTTATGCGAGGGTTATTAGACCTAAATAAGTTCAAGGAGTAAGAATGTTATTAATGGCACATAGGGAGATAATTAAAGAACATTTATTGTTTTTGATTGAAAATGCCGAATTATTATTATCATCAAAAAGATATGACGAGATTTTAGAGAAGCTTGTAGAGGCTTTGCATTATCTGCATTATAAGCACATTTCTTTGTATAGATTTTTGGATTTGTTTCAAAAGATTGTTATTTTGCTTGATTTAAAAAAAGATACATTGCATGATATAGGGGATATACTAGACTTTTTGATTATGGCTATTGATGAGTTAAAAGAGTATGAGGATGAAATTTATGAGATGGATTTTGAGAAGATTAAATTGGATACGTTTTTGTTACAATCATCAAGACAAATATTTACCTTCAAAAGAATAATCGTTAATAACCTCAACATACTCAATCTACTAGAAGAAGCACACATCAACAAAACGTTAAGGGAATACCTAAAAAACATCAATTTCATCACGGATTTGAATACGAAAGAACACTTTGATTTGGTATTAGCACCGTGCCACAAATCGGTTATTAAGAAAATTAGAGAAAAAACAGACGCCCCTATTGCCGTAATTTTAGATAATAAAAGAGAAGATTTAGATGAATTTCAGCATATTTACTATATTTCGGATAAATTTGATGAGACCGAATTGGTAGAACACCTCACTCATATCGTACACACATATCAATGTAGATGTGTTAGCGAAAAGATAAATAACCTTGATTTCCTAGAGCCATTAAGCGATACTGTAATCAAACTACAAAAACTAGACGAAAATGCTTCATTAAGAGAAATATCTAATATTATTTCCAAAGATATCGCTTTGAGCGTGAAGCTTGTATCTTTTGTTAATAAACCGTATTTTGGTGTAGTAAAGGAAATTACTTCAGCTTCACAAGCTGTCACATTTTTGGGTAGAGAGAAGACTTTGGCGTATATTTTTAGTATGGATATTAACGATAAATTAGGAAATCTAAACCTCCAAAATTATGGGATTAGTGAAGAGAAATTTAATCGAATTAATTTCCTTAGATTAGAGCTTGCGAATTTGTGGTATAGAAAAGTTAATTTTAGCGATTTTATCGTGGTATCGAGTGCGGCTATGCTTGGAAATATTGGAAAGATATTTTTGGATTCTTTGATTACGGATACAAATAAAGAAGAATTTAGAAAATTAGTATCTATAGATAGGTTGTTTGCAGAAAATGAGATTTTGGAGACATCTACTGAGGAAGTGACCGCTAGCTTGCTTACTTATTGGAGATTTAGTAATGAGCTAGTGGATAGTATTAAGTATGTAAATAACATTTCGGATGCTTTGGGTGAGATGAAGCATTTAGCGATAGTTAATTATGTGATTTTCAATACGTTTGATATGAATGATGAGATAGATGATGAAGTGGTAAATAACATGGCGGATTTTCTTAAAGAGATGAATTTCAATGAAGCGTTGTATCTAGATGCCATAAATAAAATGAAAGAAAAATACCAAGATGATAGTTCTAGCCAGCAGCAATAAAGGTAAAATTGCGGAGATTAAAAAGTTTTTTAATCAAGACGTAGTTGCCTTTAGTGAATTGATGGAGCCTTTTGAGATAGAAGAGAATGGAGAGAGTTTCGCTCAAAATGCTATCATCAAAGCAGAAGCTATTTACAAAAAATTACCAAATCATATCATTATAGCAGATGATAGCGGTATTAGTGTGCCGGCTTTGGGCGGTATACCGGGGATTTATTCTGCACGATATGCCAAAGAAGGTGCAAGCGATAAAGAAAATCTAAATAAACTTATCAATACTCTCAAAGAACACAATATTCAACAAACGCCCGCATTTTATACCTCTGCGATTGCTATTGCTAGCAAATACGGCATTTTTCATGTGCATGGTTTTATGTATGGAAATGTGATTGCTCAAGCTAGAGGAAATAAGGGATTTGGGTATGATCCTATGTTTGTTCCAGATGGATTTGATAAGACATTAGGTGAATTGGATTTTGAGGTTAAACAATCTTTTTCTCACAGAACAAAAGCTTTGAAATTGGCTAAATATATTTTGGATGTTATCAAGTAATAGGGGTTGTTGTGGCACTGATAAATATGCACGAAATTTCCAAGCAATATGAAGCACAAAAAGTCTTATGTTCTATCGATTTTCATATTGAAGAAGGTGAGAGGATAGCGATTGTAGGTAAAAACGGAAGTGGGAAAAGCACGCTTTTAAAACTAATCGATAAAACAATTGAGCCGGATGATGGTGAGATTATCACTCAAAATGGTATCAAAATCAAAAGATTACAACAAATGCCGTCATTTCCGTCTAACATAACAGTAAGAGAAGCGATAGAAAATGAACTTACCGAATTTAAACAAGCTCACGAGAGATACAATCAACTCATCCTTGATTTAGCCAACAACCCCGATAATAAACTACTACAAGAGGAAATACATCAAATTACAACTTTTTTGGATTTGCATAATGCTTGGAATCTAGATGATAGGATTGAGCGAATTTTAAGAGAGTTTGACTTGAAAAAATATGAGCATAAAGATGTGAATTTACTAAGTGGAGGAGAACAAAGAAGAGTAGCATTGGCATCTTTATTACTCCAAAAGCCGGATGTATTGTTGCTTGATGAGCCAACCAATCATCTAGATGTGTATATGGTGGAGTTTTTGGAGGAAATTTTAATCAAAGATAAATATACCTTTGTAGTAATCTCACATGATAGGTATTTTATCGATAGACTTGCTACTCGTGTGGTTGAGATAGAGGAGTGCAAGCTTAGAAGTTTTAATGGGGGATATGAGAGTTATTTAGCTCAAAAACAACAACTCTTATATAACATGCAAAAAGAACATGAAACACTAATTAAAATCCTCAAAAAAGAGGAAGAATGGCTTCGTCGCGGTGTAAAAGCGAGACTTAAAAGAAATGAAGGTAGAAAAGCAAGAATTATGCAAATGAGGCAACAAGCCAAGAAAAATCCTTCATTAATCAGACAAATGTCTTTGGAACTTCAAAGAGAATTGATGGCAAAAGAGGATAAAAAGATAAACAAACAAAAACTTTTATTTGAGATGGAACATATCTCCAAGACACTTGGTGATAAAGTGCTTATTAAAGATTTTAGCACAAGAATACTTCAAAAAGACAAAATTGCTATTGTCGGTCCTAACGGGGCTGGGAAATCAACTTTGCTTAAAATCATGTTGGGTGAGATGGATATAGATAGCGGCAAGATTAAAAAAGGTGATATCAAAATCGGATATTTTGACCAAAGCAGAAGTATGCTAAAGGACGATAAGACGTTGATTGAGACTTTTTGTCCAATGGGTGGAGATAGAGTAGAAGTAAGAGGTAAAAATTTCCATGTATACGGATATCTCAAACAATTTTTATTTCCAAAAGAATTTTTAGACAAAAAAATAGGAATTTTAAGTGGAGGTGAGAAATCTCGCGTGGCTTTGGCTTTGCTTTTTACAAAAGATTATGATGTTTTGATTTTAGATGAGCCGACTAATGATTTGGATATTCCAACTATCAATATCTTAGAGGAATATTTGATGGATTTCAAAGGTGCTGTAATTTTCGTAAGTCATGATAGATATTTTGTGGACAAATTAGCTGATAAGCTTTTTATATTCAAAGGAAATGGAGTTATAGAAGAGAGCTATATCCCTTATAGTGAATATTTGGAAATCGAAAAAAACCTTAAGACTCTGCAAACCTTTGAGAAGGAAATTACCAAAAAAGAACCTAAAAAAGAAAAAAAACAAACCAAACTAAGCTACAAAGAAAAACTGCAATACGAACAATTACCGGATGAGATAGATGAGCTAGAACATAAAATATCACAGCTAAATGAATGTCTGAGTGAGCCTAAATGTTATGAAGAGAAGGGGCTTGTAAAAATTAGCGAAGAGTTAGAGTACACAAAAGAGATTCTTGAAGAGAAGATAGAGAGATATTTGGAATTGGAAGAAAAAATAGAGAGTTTTAAATCTAATTAAAGGAGAGCAGATGAAACAAACACAATTAATCAAAGAAATCCCACTTGCACACACTAAAGAAGGTGTGATTAAAATATCTCACATCCAGCACCCATACGGAGAAGATTCGCCTGCAGTGGTGAGTATTGGAGTGAGTTTAAATGGTGAGGATATAGACTGGAAGGCTCACATTCCCTATGAGAATGTTAATGATGTGATATTGGCTCTAAATCATGCCAAAAATTTATTTGATAAAGAGAATTAATGGTATGTGTGTTTGATTGTGAAACGATTCCCGATTTGCACTTAGTAAAACAGCATTACTCAACTACGCAAATTGATGAGATTTTGTTATGTGAGGAGGTGTTTTTAGCTCAAGAAGAGAGCAGTGGGAGTAGTTTTTTGCCAGTGCCTTTTCATGAGATAGTCACGATTAGTGCCGTGATTGCGGATGATTACGGGAAATTTACCAGAGTGGGCACGCTTGGTGGAGTTAATGAGCGAGATATTATTCATGAATTTTTTATGTTTATAGAAAAAACCAAGCCGAAATTAATCTCTTTTAATGGGCGTAATTTTGATTTGCCTTTATTAATGATTAGGGCTTTGAAGTATAATTTATCGTTGCCGACGTATTTTGATAATTCTAATAAATGGGATAATTATCGCAGTAGATATAGTGAAAATTTCCATATAGACTTGATAGAATCGTTTGGAAATTTCGGTGCGGTGAGGGGTTTGAAATTGGATGTATTAGCTAGTATGAGCGGTTTGCCTGGGAAATGGGATGTGCATGGAGATGAAGTGTATAAGCTGTATTTTGATGGTGAAATGAAGAAAATCAAAGAATATTGCGAGAGTGATGTTTTAAATACGTATTGGTTGTGGCTTAAATATGAGATATTAAAGGGTAATTTGCTTATTGAAGATTATTATGAGATTTTAATAGACATGGCCAATAAACTAGACCCAGCCAAATCTTATGCAAATGTTTTTATAGAAGCTATCAAAAAGGAGATAGAGAATGCTTAGTATTTTAACGGAGTTTAATCAACTAAGAAAGCCAGCAAGGACTTATTTGTGTTATTTATTAACAAGACATATTCCAAATAGACTCTCAGATATTACACTTGAGGTAGTTAGACAAAATTTAGAAAAAGTCTTACGAGAAGTTAAAGAAATAGATGCCGGATATATTCTTGATGCACAAGGAAATCAGATTATTGATAATATTTCCAAAAATAGAGATTTTCGCGTAGGAAAGGGTG
Organism: Campylobacterota bacterium; assembly: GCA_013153685.1. Classification (GTDB taxonomy): domain Bacteria; phylum Campylobacterota; class Campylobacteria; order Campylobacterales; family JAADDX01; genus JAADDX01. The sequence goes on from JAADDX010000063.1 coordinate 12,509, forward strand.
CAAATAGAAGTGATAGAGGGTTTTTTTATCGTGCGGTTAATGAGAAGAAATGTATTCTTACAGATCCGTATCCTTCGGCATTAACGGGGGAATTGGTAGTTAGTGCGGCTATGCCTATTTACAACGATAAAGGAAAGTTGTTGTTTATTGTGGTGATTGATTTGTCGATTGAGCACCTATTTAAAGCGGTAAAAAGAGCAGACGGGACGAGTATGTTTGCTACTTTTTCTAAAGTAATTTATGCTTCGTTTGCTTTTACTTTGTTTTTGGTAGCTTTGTTTTTGTTTTTTAATGGTATTGCAAGCTTTTTTCATATAGAGTCTTTATTTGGTGATAACGCCAAGAAGATGTTTCATTCGACAATTTTGCTAACGTTATCTTTGGCTATTTTTGACCTGGTAAAAACCATTTTTGAACAAGAGGTGTTAGGACGCACAGAGCATGAACATCCCAGTCAAATACACAAAACAATGGTGAAGTTTTTGGGGAGTATTATTATTGCTTTAGCAATAGAGAGTTTGATGTTGGTATTTAAGTTTGCTCTATCTTCTCCGAATCAAATTATTTATGCGGCATACTTGATTGGGGCGGTGACTGTATTGATATTGGGTCTTGCATATTATATCAAGTCTGTATCGCAGGCGGATATTATCGAAGAAAAATGTGAGAGATAAGCGGTAATGAATCAAACTTTTGATATAATTTTAAGAAAATAAGGGTGTGCAATGTTAGTAGTAAGCAGAAGAATTGATGAGGAATTGAAAATAGGTGATAATATCATCATAAAGGTGATTGATATTGATAAAAATCAAGTAAAGATAGGGATTGATGCTCCACGAGATATTACTATTTTGCGTATGGAATTAGTCAAAGAGATTACCAAACAAAACAAACTATCTACACTTCATACATCAGAGGATGATATTCATACGCTAGCAGATATGATAAAAAACAAAAAGGATTGATATGCTTATAGACACTCATACACATTTGGATAACCAAAAATACATCAACGATGTAGATGAAGTAATCCAAAATGCCAAAGCGGTCGGTGTGGAGAAATTTATTATTCCAGCAGCTGATCCTAGGGATATTACTCGAGCTGTGAGTTTGGCACAAAAATATGAGGATGTGTATTTTGCAGTTGGGGTGCATCCGATAGATATCCAAAAGTATAATCAAAAATATTTGCTTGATTATATTACACATGAGAAATGCGTAGCGGTGGGGGAGATCGGGCTTGATTATCATTATACCAAACAAACCAGACAAGAACAGATCAAATATTTCCGCGAGCAACTTCTAATCGCTCATGAATACGATAAACCCGTTATTATTCATATCAGAGAAGCAACCCAAGATAGTCTAGATGTTTTGAGTGACTTTATCCAACAATACCCAAATACCAAGGGAGTGTTGCATTGTTTTAATGCTGATGAGAGACTGCTTTGTCTAAAGGATAATTTTTATTATGGTATAGGTGGGGTTATCACATTTAAAAATGCCAAAAAACTAATCAACGTATTTCCTAAGATCCCAAAAGATAGGGTAGTTATCGAGACTGATAGCCCATATCTGACTCCACACCCTTATAGAGGGAGTAGAAATGAGCCGAAATATACGACACTAGTAAGAGATAAAATTGCTTCATTGTGGAATATTTCCACACAAGAAGTAGAAGATATTACTACCAAAAACGCAACGGAGTTATTTGGAATATGAGGTTTTTGATATTATTCTTGGTAGTTAAGTTATTTGGTATTAGTGCTATTGAGACTAGTAAAAATCTGCAAGTTTTGAATTCTTTGGATATTGATACCAATTTTATCAAAGATCCATATACTCAAGATTTGTATCGGTTTTATATCAAACGACGCAAACAATATTTCCTCAATGTCTTAGAAAATGGGTATAGCTACATTCCATTGATTAGAAAAGAGATTAAAAAAGCCAAAATCCCAACAAATCTAGTATTTGTAGCAATGGCTGAGAGTTACTTTTCATCACGTGCTAGAAGTAACAAAAAAGCGATTGGATTGTGGCAATTTATGCCCTCAACAGCGAGATTGTTTCATTTAAAAATTGATGATTATGTAGATGAGAGAAGAGACCCGATCAAATCTACCGCGGCAGCTATTAAATATTTGAGTATGTTAAAAAAGCGTATGGGGAAATGGTATCTTGCGATTATGTCTTATAATTGCGGACAAGCTAGAGTGATGGAAGCCATTACAAGAGCTAAATTGGACAAATATTGTCTAACACACAAGTGCAAACATAATCCGACAATCAAACAATACCGCAAAGCTATCAAAAACTACCAATATCACCATGCCAAGTTTCAAACATTATATACCGTATATAAAAAAGTCAATCAATTATACCCACACAAACTAAACATTATGGACTTATTAAGAGTCCAGCCGAGATTGCACAGACAATACTTACCCAAAGAGACTAGAAGATATATCAGAAAAATCGTTGCAATGAGCTTTTTATTGAATTCCGCAGAGTTTGTAAAATATCAAAATCACTATTTGTTAAATAGAGGAAATATTTCGAATCTAGTCAAAGTAAATGTGCCCGCAGGGACTTCACTTCAGCGAGTTGCACGACTTTTGGGGATTGATTATGAGTATTTAAGAGTGCATAATTTGCATCTCAAGTATGGATTTACGCCACCTACAGAAGATAGCTATATCTATATCCCATATCCAAAATTAGCTAAGTTTAAATTGACATTTAATCATATCAATATCACCAAAAAAATTGTCTACAAAGTCCACAGAGGCGATACTCTAAGCACTATTGCAGCCAAATTTAGGATACATTATCATGTAATTAAGGATTTCAATCACCTCACAAGCAATTTCCTAAGAGTCAACCAAAAACTGATTATTCCGGTAAGACCGCATATCAAAATCCCCAAAACTATCAAATACAAAGTCCAAAAAGGCGATAATCTGCGTTATTTAGCACACAAATTTCACACATCTCTTACCCAAATCAAATCTGCAAATAATCTCTCATCGGATATGATATATCAAAATCAGATTTTGACAATTCCTACGTATGTGGAATTTTGAATTTCACACAATCTAATTTCCTCTTGTGCTATTTGTGTAACTATTTGTAAAATTTTTGAAAAAAAGTGTATTTTTTTTGATTTTTTTTGTTGTGATTGTGCTACAATTTTAGCTCATTTAATGTAATTTAATCCAAAGGAGAGAGTATGAAAAACGCCGTAAATACGAGGGGGGGGGGGTATTAGCACTTCCAAAAGGAATGTGTGATGTTAGCTAAGTTGACAATCAAGCAAAAGATTTATTTTTTAGTCGGTATGCCAATAGCTGTATTTGCTGTTGTGTGGTTTGTGATTTCTAGTGGAATGCATGCGTTTGATGATAAGATTAAGAAAGCTTCGTTATCTAATCATATTATCAAAGATGTATTACAAGCAAGGTTAGAGGAGAAAGATTATTTGTTGCATCACGATATAAAATGTGTCAATGACAACAAAAATTTTATACAAGATGCTATCAAAGTCGCTGCAAGATTACAAAATAGCTTCAATGATGAAGCAAATAAGAAATTGGTCGGTGAAGTGAAGAGTGCATTGGAGAAATATTTACGTTTGTTTAGTAGATATGTATCTTTGCGTACACAAGCACAACAATTGCTTGATAAAATGACACATGATGCAAGGAGTGTAATTCAATTGGCCATTAAGATTAGGGCAGCTTTAAAAAAACAACGAGATTATCTCATAACACATACTACCGATAAACAAGCATTAATAGATAAATTAAATAAGGCTTCTCTGACTAATAAAATCGTAAAATTGGTTTTATTTGAGAGAATTAACGAAAAAAATTATATCATCCGCAAAGGTAATAAGTGTGTGAATTTGTTATCAAAATACGCTAACGATATCTTAAACATAGCTACTCAGCTAGATCAAGCTTTTCGTAATCCGACAAATAAGGCCTTGGTAGAAAAAGTAGTCGCTTATGAAAAACAATATACGATTGATTTCCAACAATATGCCAAATTGCGTCAAAATGCATGGGATATCCTAGAGAAGATGGATAATGCTGCAACTCATGCTACTAAGGTAGCAGCTCATTTACGAGAGACTCAAAAACAACAACGAAATGCTATCAAACATGATTTGAATAATTCTATTGTATCTATTTTTGTAGGTGCTACTGTATTGTTGATATTGTTGGGATTATTGATAGCTAAGGATGTGCTTGATAAACTAGCACAACTAGAGCATGCTACACGTGAATTGGCTTATGCTGATGCTGATTTGACCAAAAGAGTAAATATCAAATCACAAGATGAAATAGGGCGTATTGCACAAAATTTCAATATTTTTATCCAAAAAATCCAAGATACAATCAATCAAGCAAAAGATATTAGCCATGAAAACGCATCTACTGCTACGGAAATTGCTGCAACAGCACAAAATGTTGGTGTGAATGTAGAAAAAGAGAGCAATATTGTAAAAGAAGCTTATGCAAGTATAGAAACGATTAGCACCGATATGCAAAATTCACAACAACTTGCTAAACAAACTCAAGTAGATATCAACGATACTCACAAAGAACTCCAAAAAGCTACTAACGAGATCGATTCTCTTACTAATCGTATCATGTCAGTATCAGATAGAGAATCGGAATTAGCCAACAAAATTACGCATCTTAGCGATAATACTAACGAAGTGAGAACCGTGCTTGATGTGATTAAAGAAATAGCTGAACAAACCAATTTACTCGCTTTAAATGCCGCTATTGAAGCAGCAAGAGCAGGAGAACACGGTCGTGGATTTGCCGTAGTAGCAGATGAAGTAAGAAAGCTTGCTGAGAGAACTCAAAAAAGCTTAAGCGAGATTGATGCTACTATTAGCATGATTACCGGTAGCGTAACAGAGGCAAGTCAAAGTATGCTTGAGAATTCAAAAATAGTATTGGAATTGGTTGACGAGGCTAATGAGGCTAAAGCGGAAATTGATACAAGTATGTCTAAAATGCAAGAATCTACTAATAAAGTGGATTCATTGGTTAAGGTATTTGAAAAATTTAGTGCAGATATTAACACCTTGTCAAATCAATTGAATATCGTATTAAACTCATCTGTAGCAAATGCTAGAAGTGTAGAGGAAATCAGTGGTGCTGTAGATACACTCAACCAGATGGTAAACAAACTAGATCATTTACTACAGCAGTATCATAGTTAATCAATATCACATATTACCTTCTCCCATTGTGTGGAGATGGTGTGTGTATTGTAGCGATGTTTGATTTGTTGTGCGTGTTGTTGTAGAGTGTGCATTTTTGCTGGATTGGATATAAGATTTGATAACTGCACGGCTAATTCTTCGATATTTTTGACTACTATGCCATTGTTTGTGTCGATAATTTCATATATAGCCTTAGAATACTCAAAACAAATACACGCACATCCGCATGCCATAGCTTCTAATAATACATTTGGCATCCCTTCTTTGTGTGATGATAATACAAAAATACTTGCTTTAGCGTAATATTGAGCGATATTGCTTGTGTATGGCAAAATAAGTGCATTTATATGAAGAGAATTTATAAGAGATTGCAATGTATCTTTTTGTGCTCCTTCCCCTATAATCACTACTTTCCACTCACTAGGTAAATTACGACAAGCTTTTATGAGTCTATCAAATCCTTTGTTTTCATCAAGTCTTCCAACAGCTAAAATAATCTTTTCTTTATCAAGCGTTGGACACTGGATGGTGATTGGATTGGCGATAACTGCTGCATTTTTGTAAAATTGTGCTTCTTGGTGGCTTTGGAGGATAATTTTGTTGGCTAAAGGGTAGAATACTCTCCTAAATATTCTCCAATATCGATTTTGCAGGAAATTGTAATCGCTTCTCTCACTAACGATGATTTTTTTATTTGCCAATTTAGCACTGATGATAGATAAGATATTTGTCTGTGTCATAAAACTCACAAAAACATCCGAATTTTCTTTTTTGATAGTGTTATATAGGGTATAAATGCGATGAAAATTGCTAAAAAGTTTATCTTTGAATGAGTGCGTAGGTTTGTATAGGTCTAGTTGGATTAGGCGTATACTTGGATCGAGTGGATAAAAAATAGGATCATCAGAGAGTAAAATAATACTAATTTCGTGCCGTTTGATAAGTTCGCTAGCCAAGGCAGAGACCACTCTCTCCGCCCCGCCACAATTCAAAGAGGTTATAATAAAACTAATCTTCATTACACTTCGGCATCAAAGACTGAAATTCCGTGTTTTTGCATATATTCGCTCAACATTGACAATGTTTTTTCTTGTGTTTTGTATGCGATATCGGGTAGTTTACCACCCCATACTTCTTCTGCATCCTTTAATCCTTGCACCACACCTTCATATCCGGCTTTGAGCATATTAGGATCATCGTTTGCACCTTTGATAACAAAATCAAATACTCTCTTTGCAGTTTCATCTACACTAAAATATCCACCTGGTTCAACTAGCTTTTTTGCTTCTTCCGGTGTTAAGCCTTCGATTTTTACAGAGTGCATAGAGGCGTTTACTTTGGTGTGCTTTTCTTTGAGTTTTTTGAGTATATCATCTAGTTTGTCATACTCACCTTTGTTAAGGATATCTGCGATTTTTGATTGGTCGTATAGGTTATTGGTAGTAAATGTGCTTACATCTTGTTCATACTCAAGATTAATATCTTCAAATGTCATTGAAAAATTAACTTTTTTACCGTTTTTATCCACAAAATCCACTTCCATTTGAGTTTTTTTGTAAAGAAGATTTAAGTTCGTGTTTGATAGACCTACTTCCATGTCAGTCTCCTTTGAATAATGTTCCTTTTTTATGTTTATTGTCAAATAAAAATGACTTGACATCATCCAAGTCAAATCCACTTGCCAAAAACATACTGATACCTCTTTGCATTAAAAACTGTGCGGATTTTAGTTTGGTCACAATTCCGCCTGTTGCAAAGTTATCGTTTGGATTATGAGGCATCTGTAACATAGTATCGTCAATTTCCTTTACTTCTTTTAATAATACAGCATCATCGTGCTCTTTAGGATTTTTATCATACAATCCATCAATATCGCTCAAAATCACCAACATATCGGCATCAAAATAATATGCTACATAAGCACTGAGTTGGTCATTATCCCCAAAGACGAGTTCTTTGATACTTACCGCATCGTTTTCGTTGATAATTGGTATGACGTTATTAGATAACAATACCTCTATCATGTTTTTTGCGTTTTGTGTTCGTTTTCTACTATCAAAATCAGCTGCTGTTAGCAAGACTTGAGAGACGATTTGATTGTATTTCTCAAATCGCATTTTATATTCTCTCATTAGCAAAGGCTGTCCTATGCTTGCTAGGGCTTGTTTGTTGGATATGATATTTTTATCAAGTTTCAATTTGGTATATCCCGCACCAACAGCACCGCTAGAGACTAAGATCACTTGATGTTTTGCATTAAGCTCAACTAAAAATTCTACCAATTTGTCGATTCTATGAGATAGTTTTTCATCTTGATATAAAGTAGCGGTACCTACTTTGATAACAAATCTACTCATCTATATAATCCAACATCTTTATTAAGAAATCTGCACTATTTTGTGCTGATGTTTCTAGAAATTTGTCAAAATCAAATCCGGCATCCATATCCGCACTATCGCTTATCGCTCTTAATACAAAAAACTCCACACCAAAAGCATCGCACACAAATCCAACACTTGCTCCCTCCATCTCTATAGCATCTGCATTAAATGTATCTTTAATCCATTGTTTTTTTTGTGTATCGTTGATAAACTGATCTCCAGTAGCAATAATCCCTTCTAAAAGGTTAATATTGAGTTTGTCGGCTACTTTTTTGGCGATATTATTTAGTGTGCTAGAAGTTTCTACGTATATTTTGCTCTCTGGCACATATCCGTATGGATGCCCAAATGCACTAATATCAAGGTCATGTTGACATAATTTAGTCGCTATTATCAAATCACCTATATGTAGCTGTTCATTGATAGCTCCAGCTACTCCACTAAATAATAATTTCTCCGCTTTGAACTTCTCTAGCATAATACTCGCTGTCAAAGCTGAATGGACTTTGCCTATTTTGCTATATGCTATTACTAGGTTGTGCTGCTTGTATGAAGCTAGGTAATATTTGTTTTTTGCGTATTCTATCGTCTCTTTTAGCGTAACTCTCTCTAAGATAGGTGTAATTTCCTCTACCATTGCTCCCATAATCGCTATATTCATGTGTTATCCTTTATTGTTGTTTGTAGTAAATGCTTGTGGCACCTATATTGGCACTAATATATCGTAAAATAGCAATAGGATTGTTTGATTGTGCTATTTGTATTGTTAGTAATTTGAGATTGGTTGTGGGTTGTGCTGTTTGGTTGTATTGATACGTAATATCGCTATTATTGTAATTTGCACTATCACTTATATAAGATGCGTGAATGTTGATTTGATAATTTCCACTAGTTTGTTGATATCCATCAAAGTCATCTATATCATCATACATCCCATTATCATTCGCATCTACGCCGATTGTAGAAGCGTTGTTATTAGCACATGTTGCTCCAGAATTGTTATTAAGCTGAGCTACACCAGTTCTATTTCCGTCCCCTTGACATTGTAAATAGCTATCACCGTGTGAGACATGCAATATTTTAAGATAATTATCATCTATTGTATTTTCTTCATCCCATTCTACAGTTTGTATAAAATTCACAAGAGAAAACGCATCATTTACCGTGCTTTGATTGCGAATTGTTGTGATACTATGTGCTGATGAGAATAGAATATTAGGAATAGCAGCAAACGATACTCCTATGATTAAAATAGCAATGATTAATTCTATTAGAGTAAAGCTACATTTGCTGCGATTTGTTGTATGCATCTCTTATGGCCTTTATAAAAGCACTTCTTACTTTGTTATCTTCTAGTGTAGCGTATCCGCTAGCTGTAGTGCCAGCTGGCGACATTACGCTATCTTTGATAACACTTGGGGATTTGTCGATGGCACTAAAGCTCTCAAATAACCCTTGTGTCAGCTCATAGCTAATCTCTCTACTTAATCCACACAAAACTCCTCCATCAGCTATAGCTTCCGCTACCAAAGCCAAAAATGCCGGACCGCTTCCAGCAATTGCTGTAGCAATATCAAGCTCATTTTCAGAATTGACTTTTACTGCTTTGCCGATTTTGGAAAATATCTCATATGCATATTCACTCCCAAATACCGCGGTAGTGGACTTGAGATATTCAGCAGCAATGTTTGGCATCGCTCTACTGTATGTATGGGCTTGTATGTGTTGTCGGATTTGAGATATTTTCTTTCCGGCCATTATTGATATGACCTCTTTAGCGGTTGATGTGAAGTGTAACTCTTCTAGAGCATAAGGTTTAATAGCTAAAATAATAGTCTTATCTTGGCAATCAAACTCTTCTAAAAGAGTGTATTTAGCAGATGTCATTTTGGAAAAATTTTTTAGTTTTTCTTCGTTGCGACCCACTACTTCTATCTCTTCATCTCTCAAACCTTTGGCGATAGCCAAAGCCATTTTTCCATTACCGATAATAGAAATCATTATTACTCTTTGATATAGTTTGCAAGTGGATCTGTGAGTGCGTAATCTTGTGCGTTTTGTGGTATTACTTGCCCCATTTTTTTGTTATCGAAATTAAAAATAATAGGTGAAGCAAAGTTGATAGTGGAATTTTGCAAAGGTTTGGCGATAATCATTGCATTTAAAATCAAAATATTAGAATCATCGTTAATCCCAAGTGCTTCTTTATCTTTTTGACTGATAATAATTTCATAATCCCTTAGTGCGTAAGGATTGATGAGTGTAAAGCTTACATTCTCCCCACTTAACTTAAAAAAGATATCATCAATCTTCTCTAATTCGAACTCTTTGATATTTTCAAATCCTAAAATAGGTAATACTACTTCAAATTTCATATTCCATCCTTTTTTGACATATATAACCGTATTATAACAAACTTTACACTATTTTTTGCAAAAAATTGAATATTCGATATAATTATACCAAAAAAGGGTGCGAATGAAAATCTTACATTTTAGCGATACCCATTTGGGATTTAGTGAATTTGACGGTGTTAATAAAGATAACATCAATAAAAGAGAAGCGGATTTTTATGATGCGTTTTTGGAAGTATTTAAACAAATTCGTCATCTAAAGCCAGATTATATTATCCATACTGGAGATTTTTTTCATAGAATATCCCCATCAAATAGAGCAATTACGTTCGCAGTAGATATAATGAGTAAGATTAATAGCTTAAATATCCCTTTTGTGATGATAGCGGGCAATCACGAAACTCCAAGAAGCGTATTATCTGCACCTATTTTGAGTATTTTTGATAGTTTTGAGAACGTGTATGTAGCATACAAACAGTGCTATGAAGTATTTGAATTTGATGAGGTTGTATTTCATGCCTTGCCTCATATTAACGATGAAGCACAAAGAGTAGCTCAAATTGAGCAAATCTCCCCACATCCATCCAAGATGAATATTTGTTTGTTGCATTGTAGCATCAAGGGAGATTATTTGATGGAGGAGTTTGGGGAATTTGTATATCCACAAGATAAGTTAGCTGTGTTAGAGCAGATGGATTATGTGGCACTTGGGCATTGGCATGGTTTTAAGAAGGTATTTGCCAATGCGTATTATAGCGGTTCATTAGCCGCAACTTCTATTAGTGATACTAGAGCAAAAGGCTTTGTGATGTATGATACTCATACAAAAAAGGCCAACTTTTTGCAGATCCCATATAGAAAGATTATCAAGCAAACTATCCAAGATATCGCCCAAATTGATACCACACATACAAAAGATGCGATAGTGGAAATTACACTAACTAATCTTACACCGGCTAGATCGTTAGAAATATCAAATGCGGATATTAAAGAGCTCTTAAAAGATGCGTTTTATGTAGTAATAAAAAGGGAGTTTATCGATAGTGCTATTACTTATCAAAATATAGAATCAATCAGTATTGAGGATTATTTTATCTCTCATCTTGAACAAAACAACGCCAAACATCTCATTGATAAAGCCAAAGAATTATTTGCTAAAGTAGAATTGGAGGATTGATTATTTATCCAAAAGAGGGCAAGATAGTTTTTTGACTCCTATTTTTTTAGCCATTTTTCTACCGATTGCGATTTTGGAATTGTTAATTTCTATCTCAATAGGACCAAAAAATCCTTTGTGTAGCACTTGTGCTATCGATTTTTTATCCGCACCAAGTGCAAGGAGGCGTCCTTTTACATGGTCGCACACCTCATCTAAATCCGTAATTTTGAAAATATCATTTTTTTGTAGGTCAATTAGCTTCATTTTGAGGTAATTTTACTCTAATGTGTAACTCTCTTAATTGTTCTTTTTCTACCGGACTTGGTGCTTCTGTGAGTAGACATGAAGCTTTTTGAGTTTTTGGAAATGCGATTACGTCTCTGATATTTGTAGTGTTACTCAATAGCATAATAAATCTATCCAATCCCAATGCAAATCCACCGTGAGCAGGAGCTCCATAACTTAGAGCATCTAGTAAAAATCCGAATTTTTCTTTTGCTTGTTCTTGCGTGATACCGAGCATATTAAATACTTTTTCTTGAATGTCTTCTTTGTGTATCCTAATACTTCCTCCACCAATCTCGTATCCATTCAATACCAAATCATACGCAATTGACTTAATATCTTCAAAGTTTTCTTCATCCCACGTATCCATATTTGGCATAGTAAATGGATGGTGAAGTGGTGTAGGGTTACCGTTGTCATCCGCTTCAAACATAGGAAAATCAACAATCCATACAAATTCATATCCATCTTTGATAAGGTTCATATCGTTGGCAATCTTGATTCTAAGTCTTCCCATATAATCTAACACTACCTTTTTCTCTCCGGCACCAAAGAAAATAATATCCCCAACTTCAGGTTTTAATCTATCTAGTAGTTGTTGTAATGAAGCTTCAGACATAAATTTCACAAGAGGTCCTTTTAGACCATCTTCTTTTACTTGGATATACGCTAATCCCGCAGCACCAAATTTCCTTACGAAACTTTCAAGCTCTTTGAGCTGTTTTCTTGAATAATGATTATCGGCACCACTTACTTTTAAGGCTTTGAATCTGTTTCTTTTTTGGTCTTTAGCGATATTTGCAAATATTTCATTGTTACTATCTTCAAACAAATCAATCACATCAACCATCTCCAAACCAAATCTCAAATCTGGCTTATCGCTTCCGTATTTTTCCATAGCGTCATGATAAGTCATTCTTCTAATAGGAGTAACAAGAGTTTGATTTGCCGCTTCAAATCCAGCTTTTACCATCCCCTCTACTTGTGCTATCACATCATCTTGATTACAAAAGCTCATCTCCAAATCCACCTGCGTAAATTCCGGCTGTCTATCAGCTCTTAAATCCTCATCTCTAAAACATTTTGCTATTTGGAAATATCTATCAAATCCAGCTACCATGAGAAGTTGTTTGAATAATTGTGGAGATTGAGGTAAGGCATAAAATTCCCCAGCATGGATTCTACTTGGCACTAGATAATCTCTTGCTCCTTCGGGAGTCGATTTGGTTAATACTGGCGTTTCCACATCTAAAAATCCATGATTATTAAGATAATTTCTCATAGCAATACTTACTTTACTTCTAAGAGAGAAAATCTCAAACATTTTTGGATCTCTTAAATCCAAATATCTGTATTTGAGTCTTAATTCTTCATTAACGTTTTTATCGCCTATTGCAAAAGGTAGCACTTTGCACTCGTTTTGAATTTCCATCTGTTTTACAACTACTTCGATTTTTCCGGTTTTTAATTTAGGATTGTGCAAACCTTCACCTCTATCTCTTACCACCCCTTTAATAGAGATTACATATTCATCTCTTACTTTATCAGCTTGTTCCCACGCCTCTTTTGAATCTGCTGGGTCCGCTACTAATTGGATGATTCCTGTTTTATCTCTTAAATCGATAAAAATAACCCCACCGTGATCTCTATATGAATTTACCCATCCAACAAGACGAACTTCCTCTCCTATGTTGTTTTCATTCAAATCTGTGCAGTAATGTGTTCTCACTATATTATCCTTTTTTTGCGTAATTATATCAAAAAAATACCCTTATTCAAAGATAATGCCGTCTAAAAAAATGCGAAAAATCTTAATTTTAATTTACATTTTATGAAATATTTGATAAAATAACCCCTAAAAGATGCAATTTTACACACAAAAGGAAAAAGATGAAATTTATAGGAACAAGAGGAAGTGAAGATAAAAAAACTTTTAGTGAAGTTATTTTAAATCCTGCTGCACCAAATGGAGGGTTATATTGTCCTGAGGCATTACCGAGTATTGATGAAGAATTTATCACAAGTCACAAAGACTACAAAAGCTTAGCAAAAGCGGTTATTAAAAAATTTAACGTAGATATTAGTGATGAGAGTTTACATAAAGCTATTGATTTGTATGATAAATTTGATACCAATGAAGTAGTGCCGGTTACAAAAATAGAAAATAATTTATTTATAGCAGAACTTTGGCATGGTCCTACAAGAGCGTTTAAAGATATGGCACTTCAACCTTTTGGACAAGTTTTAAGCGATTTGGCAAAAGCTAAAAATGAAAATTATCTTATTTTAGCCGCTACAA
>JAADDX010000047.1 GCA_013153685.1 Campylobacterota bacterium
GGCAAAATGGTAGCACGGATTCGGGCTATTGATATTTATACGTTTGATAACCCTTCTGTTTTGAATGCTTTTATAAGGGCTGTGGTGAGGAATTTTGATGAAATGTTTTTTTATTTGGGGATGCTATATGCGTTTACCAATCCGTTTGTTCAAACTATGCATGATAAAGTTGCGAAAGTTGTGGTGATTGATGAGTAGAATTGTTTTAGTGCTCATTTTGATGAGTTTTGTATATGCAAAAGTTGAGATTTTTGGTTTGAAATTGCACAGTGATGGAAATATTACAGTTGTAGAGGATGGTATATTAATTAAAGACAATATGATAGTGAGTGCCAAGCGACTCACATACGATAGGTTGCACAATAAAATCACAGCTTCTAAAAATGTGTATATTAATTATGACAAAGATGACTATATTCTCTCTAACAAGGTGCAAATAGATCTTAATACCACCTATATCACCGCTAAACCGTTTTTTTATTTAATTTTGCTGATGATAGCTGGATTAATTCGGATTATAGTATTAGCAAGAAAAACGTTTATATGGCTAAATATTCTATTGCTTCTACATGTGACATCGCTCAGCCAGATTGGAAAATTGAGGCAACTAGCCTAAAATACAACAAACAAACCAAATGGTTGGATTTGTATAATCCTACTTTATACATAAAAGATATCCCTATCTTGTATTTGCCGTATTTAGGTTTTTCACTTAACAAAACTAGAAGTAGTGGATTTTTAAAACCTTTGATCGGGTATTCCGTAAATGAAGGGTTTTTGTTTACATTGCCGTATTATGAAGTTATCTCTCCCGCTGCTGATTTGGAGATAGATCCGACTATTAGAACCAAAAGAGGAGAGGGGGTATATTCTACTTTTCGTTTTGTGCATTCACCCACGTCATATGGTGAATTAAAAATCGGTAGTTTCAAAGATTATGATACATATCAATCACGATACAATCTAGCACATCAAGTGCATCATGGTTGGAGTTTTTTGTATACGAATTATGATATATTTGTTGATGATGATAAATTGTATATGGATCTCAAAAACGCTAACGATACCGATTATTTTTATTTGGATTCTTACAATTACAAATTCAAAACTGTGGATGATAAGATTCTAACATCCAAAATCAATTATATCACTCACAACGATAAATATTATTTTGGTATATACAACACATATTTCAAAGATACTTCTAAAGAATCCAATGCCGATACGATGCAGATTTTACCACAGTTAAATTATCATATCTTCAATAACAACTTTTTAAATAACTTTTTTTATAGCTTAGATGCTAATGTATATAATTACACTAGAAAGCAAGGATATAAGGCACTTAGAAAAACCATCCTTTTGCCGGTGAATTATTCATATAGTTTTTTTGATGATTATTTGAAGTTTTCGGCAACTGAACAATTTAGCTTTGATGAGGTTACTACAAATGATGCCAATACATCGCGACTTACGAGACTAGATACATTTGTAAAAATATATACAAATCTATCAAAACAATATAAAACATTCAATCACCATATCTCTTTATCTGCAACCTTTGGTATGGATAATTATTACAATTATAATGGTGTTGAAAACGAATACTTAAATACTAGCTTAGTAAAAAAGAGTATCTCTTTTAAACTCTCACAATATTTGATCGCTAAAGATTGGAAGATCAATCATAGACTCTCAGAAGTGTATTATATCGATGATAGCAATGTAGAGAATAAATATTCGGATTTATTAAATGATGTGGATATTCAATATAAGGATTATTATTTGATTGATAATAATCAATACTCAATTGCCGATAAGAACGTAAAGTATAATTCTATTACGGTAGGTTATAATGACGGTATCAAAAAACTAGAATTAAACTATTCTTTTAAACGCTCGATTTCAGAGACGTATACACTCAAGGGATACTGGAAATTTGATGGTGTGCATAAACTATTTGGGGAATATAGTTATGATGTATTATTAAATTCACCAAAATATCAGATTTTTGGAATTTCCCTTAAGAAAAGATGTTGGAATTACAATATTAGCTATAAAAAGGAAATATTACCACTCCTAACAAGCGATGGGCTAGCAAGTATTACTCAAAGAAGCATTTATTTTGAGATAGAGTTAGTGCCAATTGGTGGTATCCAACAACAATATCAATTTAAGTCACGTGTGAAGGAATAAAAATGAGAGTAGAAGCAAAGGTGGGGTTGTTTGTGTTTTTGGGGTTGTTGAGTTTGTTTGTATTAAGTATGCAGGTAAATAGCTTTTCTAATTTTGGCAAAAAAGGGTATAAAATTTATGCATATATCAACGATGCGACAGGACT
Organism: Campylobacterota bacterium; assembly: GCA_013153685.1. Taxonomy (GTDB): domain Bacteria; phylum Campylobacterota; class Campylobacteria; order Campylobacterales; family JAADDX01; genus JAADDX01. Next base: position 2,342 of record JAADDX010000047.1, read on the forward strand.
TAGAAAAAACGCCAAGATAAAATTGCGTGGCGTGGATGTGGGGTATGTATTAAATAAAACGCTACAACACAACAAAGTGAAGTTAACGTTTTTTATCAAAGAAGGGATTAAGATCCCTATAGGTTCGACTATTATGCTCTCGCAAGACGGTATGCTTAGTGAGAAGTATATCAAAATCATCCCTTCTAACAATGCCGAATTTATCGCTCAAGGTGGTGTGATTTCTAATTACAAAAAATACGCGACTTTTGATGAGACGGTTGATAGTATTAATGCTGCTGCTAATGAATTTAGGGCTTTTATGAACAAACTCAATACGGCTGTGGATAAAGAGGCAATCGCAAATTTCAAAACTACACTTGCCAATCTCAAATCTTCTACCCAATATCTCAAAACTATTCTCAAAGAAAATCGAGGCAATTTACACGATACAATTGCCGGTGCTAAGCAGATGGTAGATACTATTAATGCACGCCTACCGAAGATCATGGCACAGATAGATGATTTAACTGCAGAATTTAAGCATACAGGAAAGGATATCAACAAAAAACTTCCTACATTACTTAAAAAATTTGAAAATATTGAAGATAATTTAAATGAAATTTTAGTCCAAAATAAAAAACCACTAAATAAAGCGATAAAATCCGCAGATACGTTTTTTAGTGCAGGTGGCAGCACGTTTAAAAAGCTGGATAATTACTTTACATCTTTAACTCAGTCTGAATTGGATGTTGATTTGGCTACTTATTATATGACTAAAGATGGTTACAATCAAGTAAGAGCGGAGCTTGCGTATAGACCAAAGCTGGATAAATATTATATCTTAGGAGCCACATCGACAAACGATTATACAGACCCGCAAAAATTTGATGCCAAACATCAAGAAACAAAAACATACATAACAGCAGAACTTGGAAAGAGATATGATAATATACTTTTTAGAGGTGGATTGATCGAATCTACTGGCGGAATAGGGGTGGATTATTTTATGAATAATGATAAGATCAAATTAAAAGCGGAAATATTTGATTTTAATGCGGTAAATGATATTAGAGGAAATAATGCTCATGCAAGAATAGAAGCACGTTATCAAACACTCAAACATTTGAATTTTTATTTAGGATATGATAATTTCCTCAATAAATCGGCTGCAAATGTTTATATGGGTATTGGTGTTGGATTTAGTGATGATGATCTTAAAAAATTGCTCGGCAGCACATCAGGGTCTTTGCTAAAATGACAACAAAAATAAAAGAGGCATTGGAATTTATGCAAATACCGCCTTTGAGTAGTATCAAAGATATCAAAAGACAATATAAGATATTATCCAAAAAATATCATCCGGATATAACAGGAGATGAGACGATGATGCATAAATTAAACGAAAGTTATGATATACTTATGACATATTGTGAAAATTACAAATTTACGTTTGATGAGTATGAAATCAAAAAACAATATCCAAATACGTTTTATAAAAACAACTTTAGGTTTTAATTATGGTAAAATTCAATGACAAAAAAGAAGCATTCGAGAAATTGTTTGAAACAATTGATAAAGAATATATCACCAATGACACGCTTGTATTAGCTATTAGTGAATATGGTGTGTATTATGCACAGGAAATCGCAAAAAGTCTAGGTTTTGTTGAGGCTGATTTTTTATTTAGTGAGCCTATAGTAGCCCCAGAGAACAAAGAGTGTATTTTAGGGTGTGTTAGTGAAACCAAAGATATAGTGTTGATTGATGAATTAATAGACGCTTTTGGTATTAGCAAAGATTATATCTATTCAGAAGCCAACAGATTATATGATGAGAAGATAATTTCCTACATCTATGAATATCGACTTGGTCAGACCATCCAATATCTCAAAGACAAAAAGGTAATATTGGTGGATGAAGGAGCCAATACCGGTCTTACTCTTGAGGTGTGTATTAAGAGTTGTATTGCACAAGGTGCGAAACAAATTGATGTGGCGATGCCTATTGTGCCGATGAGTTTGGCAAAGGAAATTAAAAAGATAACAGACCATTGTTATTTTGTGTATGAGATCGAACATTTTGTGGATACGGATTTTTATTTTAGAGACAGAAAGGATACATATGAGTTATAAAAAAATAGACTTGATAGTAAATGACAAAAGACAGGTAGTAGAATTAGGCAAAGTAGCAAGACAGGCTAACAGTGCAGTGTGGTTTCAAGAAGGTGATACTGTAATACTTGCTACACTAACTTACAACAAAGATGAAGTTATCGAAGAGGATTTTACGCCACTTGTAGTGCAATATGTAGAAAAAGCATACGCAGTAGGTAAGATTCCCCCTGGGTTTGTAAAAAGAGAACAAAAACCAGGTGATTTTGAGACATTAACAGCAAGGATTGTGGATAGAAGTATTCGTCCATTATTTCCAAAAGGATATGCTTACAATACCGTAGTAACTGCGATGGTGTTATCGGCAAATAGTGAAGCTGATTTGCAAACGGCAGCAATGAATGCAAGTAGTTTGTGTTTGTATCTGAGTGATTTGCCAATTCATAAAATAGTATATGGATGTAGACTTACAAGAATCGATGGAGAAGTGATACTCAATCCTACTTTAAGTGAGCTTGAGAGCGGTGATTTTGATATGTATGTAAGTGGGACGCAAGATGAGCTATTGATGATAGAGTTCAAAGCACAAGGACAAGAACAAACACAAGTGATTCCGATAGATGATGTGTTAGAACCAAGTGAAGAGGTGGTAAGTATCTATAAAACTAATGAGTTGACTGAAGAAGAGTTTATTGAGATTTTAAAAATCGCTAGTGATGCTATCAGTCATGCTACTAGTGTGTATTATGAAGCATTTAAGGAGCTCAAACCGCAGCCGATCACATTGGAATTAAGAGACCCAAAAGAAGATCAAGAACTTGAGAAATATATCAAAGATCACTATACGCAGGCTATTCTTGAAGCGTTATCAAATTTAGCCAAATCAGAAAGAGCATCTATTCTAAATACACTTGCCAAAACAATTGCTCAAGAAACTGATAAAGAGTTTGATTATGTACTAAATGCACTTAATAATATCAAAAGAGAGATGGTTAGAGAATCTATCCTCAAAAAAGGGATAAGAGCCGATGGTAGGGGGCTTAGAGATATTAGAGATATTACTATCGAGACCAATTTATTACCATCAGCTCATGGTAGTTGTCTTTTTACGAGGGGACAAACACAAGCACTTGCTATTGCTACTTTGGGTGGAGATATGGATGCTCAAATGTATGCTAATTTAACTGATAAAGCAGATAAACTTGAGAGATTTATGCTACATTATAATTTCCCTCCATTTAGTGTAGGTGAAGCTGAGAGATTGGGACCACCATCAAGGAGAGAATTGGGGCATGGAAATTTGGCAAAACGAGCTATTGAGTGTTTGATAGACCCGAGTTTTGAAGATACGGTAAGAGTGGTTAGTGAGATTTTAGAAAGCAATGGAAGTAGCTCAATGGCAACGGTGTGTGCTTCTAGTTTGGCTTTGAGTGCTTGTAAGGTACCACTTAAGAAACTTGCTGCGGGTGTAGCTATGGGGCTTATTACAGAAGATGAGGAATATGCTATCCTTACTGATATTATGGGACTTGAAGATCACGATGGTGATATGGACTTCAAAGTAACTGGGACGTATGATGGTATTACTGCTTTGCAGATGGATATTAAGCTTGGAGGAATTAAGCTGGAGATTTTAAAAGAGGCTCTTGACCAAGCAAAAGAAGCGAGATTTTATATTTTGGAACTTATGGAACAAGCTAAACAACAAATCAGATACAACGATAAAGTATTGCCAAAAACTATCAATTTCCAAGTAATTCCAGATAAGATTGTCGATATTATTGGGCAAGGTGGAAAGGTAATTAAGGATATTATTGCCAAATTTGGTGTGACTATCGATTTGGATAGAGAGAGCGGAAATGTAAAGGTAACCGGAAGTAACCCAAAAGTTGTAGAGGATGCGAAGAACTTTATTATCTCTATTGTAAGTGTAGAGGATAAAACTACACCAAAAGTAGAAGTAGGAAGTGTCGTAAAAGGTAAAGTGAAACGAGTAGCAAATTTTGGTGCATTTGTGGAAATTGCCCCAGGTGTTGAAGGGTTGCTTCATATCTCAAAACTCTCAGACCAAAGAGTGGATAGGGTAGAAGATATTGTAAATGTAGGTGATGAGGTAGAAGTGAAAATTTTATCACAAAAAGGTTTCAAAATAGAACTTGCATTGGTTAGGGTGCTTAAAGATTAAGGCATAACAATGCAAAAACTACCAATAGGAATACAAACATTTGAAAAAATACGAAGTGATGATTACATTTATATAGATAAAACAGACAAGGCATTAAATATAATAAATAATTACCAGTACGTATTCCTCTCTCGTCCTCGCCGCTTTGGAAAAAGCCTTTTTTTAGATACACTAAACGAAATATTTAACGGAAATAAGGAATTATTCAAAG
>JAADDX010000001.1 GCA_013153685.1 Campylobacterota bacterium
ATCGATTAGGGCAAATAATAAAATACATAAATCGCATATGTGGTGTGTTTGTATATTTAGCATAATCAGACTCGCCAACGCTGCAGCAGCTGTGGGGATAGGTAAGCCGATAAATATTGATGGGTCGTTGTGTTCAGTGGTGATATTGAATCTAGCCAATCTAATCGCACCAAACACTACAAAGAGCCCACTTACCAATGCCCCAAATCGACCATAATTCTCCCCGATACTAAAATACAACATCATAGCTGGAGCCACACCAAAAGCCACTATATCGGCTAAACTATCAAATTCTAGACCAAATTTTGATTGTGTATTAGTCAAGCGAGCAATTCTACCATCCAATCCATCAGCAATAAATGATAACACGATGTAAATGAATGCTCTTTGAAAATTATGTTGACTTGAAGCAATAACACTCATCATACCGAAAAACACACTCAATGCCGTAAATAGATTGGGTAATATATAAATAAATCTTGTCTTCATATTAAGCCTTTATCTCTTTGATAGTTTGATGCATACCTCGAAAGACTAGGTCTTTGATATAGATTGAATTCTTGAAAAATTTCGCCAAATACATCCCATCCCCGCCTGTGAAGTATATTTTTTTGTTTTTTGCTACTTTTTCTATCATAGCGACAATCATCCCTATACTTCCGTAACTTATCGCTTCTATGGTTGTAGAAGGTAAGATCTTGAGGTCTACTTGCATAGTAAAGTGTTGGTCTAGGATAGGGCTGATTTGTTTGTAGCTTCGATTAAGAGCGTTAATACCTGGTAAAATATATCCGCCTAAATGTAAACTATTAAGCATTATATCGATAGTAATAGCACTACCAGCATCTACCACAACCCCCTCTTCGATAGTTTTGCATGCCATAATTCTATCAATTCCAAGCCCTTGATAATGGGTATTAAAAGTGACATATTTGGCTAGATTGATACTATTTGGGTTTTTGGATAATAGCTCTTTTGTTTTTTTGGCGTTGACACTAATGAAGTATACTTTTTGATTTTTGATACTACATTGTGCCTCATCAAAAATCTTTCCATTAATATTAAAATGAAAATAACTATTTCCAATATCACACAAAATCATACAGTTCTCCGTATCCTATATAGGTTGTTATGTTGTCTTTGGTAAGCATTATTTCATTTTTTCATTTAATTGCATATATTGCGGTTTGGTTTCTATACATTGCATTGCCGGACTTGTTTTTGGATCGTCTCTAAAGATTACTACACAATGCATTCTTGGATATCCTTGTGTATCAAACTCATATACTCTTGGGTTAATTCCGGTAGTTTCTATAGTGTAACTAAATGTATTTACTGTTTTTTTAAACGAACCTATTAAGCTATTCCAATTAAAAGCAAACGCACACGTTGCTATACTAATAAATAAGATTTTTTTCATTTTGTCTCCTTAATTTCTCTCTAAGATATGGGTTTTGATTGCTTTGAATCTTTGGTATATTTCCGCTTCTATATTTCCAGCATCACTTAAGATGACCACACCTCCTTGGCTAATTACATTATCCGGTGTAATTTTGATTTTTTCTAGATTCAAATGTTCTTTTACATATTCATAATCAAGTGGGTTTACCTTGATTTCGATTTTGGTAGCCTCTTTAATATCTTCAATAAGTGATTTTGCCAAATTCAAGGCAATTTGTTTTGAGTCTTTTGATAATTCTTTTGCAATTACCTCTTCTGCTATATCAATTGCGATAGATGCTAATTCTTTTTCGATATTTTCGGCTTTTGTTTGGTAATCTTTGTAAATGTCTTCGAGTTTGTGGATAGATTCTACAAATTTGGACATTTGTGATTTGACCTCTTCTTCTAATTCTTCCTTAGCTTTTGCATACCCTTCGTTATAACCAGCTTTGTAGCTTGTTTCTTTGATTTCTTCTAGTTTTTTTTCATAAAATTCCGCTTGTGCTTTGAGTTGTTGTTCTAACTTTGCAATAGCATCTACTAGTGTATCACTTCTTTGTAAGACTTTTTCTATAATTTCCGTATCAAAACCACTAGGTTGCGACGCAGTCTCGTGTGTGGGAGCGGGAGGAGGGGTGCTATCCTCTGTTGTTTCTTTTTTTGGTGATGTAAGAGATGTGGTTACAAACTCATCACTTGCTTCTTCTACGTTTAGAGGTTTGAAGACATATTCTGCTATTAAGTGCTTTCCTTCTTCCGCGTTTAATATTTTTTTTGCCACTATTCAATAACCTCTTCTTCTGCACCGATTGAGATTTTACCTTCTTCAGCAAGTCTTTGCACGATTTCGATAATCTTTCTTTGTGCAGCTTCTACATCTTTTACTTTTACAGGACCTAAGAATTGCAATTCTTCTAAGAACGCTTCTGCCGCTCTTTGAGACATGTTGCTTAGGAATTTTTGTTTTAATTCTTCGTTTGCACCTTTGAGTGCTATCATTAAATCGTTTTTATCCGCTTCTTTTAGGATTTCTACGATTGCTGTTTTATCTAGATTGATAATATCATCAAATGTAAACATCATTTCTTTGATTTGTGTAGCTAGATTGTCGTTTACTTGCTCGATATAAGCAAGTGTGCTTTTTGCACTTTTTTGTCCTAATCTGTTGAAAATTTCTGCCACAAATCGTGTCCCACCTACTTCGACTTTATAAGTAGTAAGAGCTTCTAGCTTGCTCTCAAGAATCGCACTAACTCTTTTGATAATTGCTGGAGAGATATCACCAAGATTTGCCATCCTAATCAATACTTCCGCTCGCAAGTCATCATTAAAATAACTCAATGTCTCAGCAGCACTAGTTGGATCCATATGAGCTAAAATAAGTGCAATTGTTTGAGGGTGCTCGTGGATAATAAAGTCCGCGAGCTGTTCTGGTTTAACTTTTTGTAAGAATCCAAAGTTTTGTTCACTTTGGAGTGATTTTGCAAGTCTATCAAGCACTTTTTTAGCTTCTTCTGGACCAAGGGCTTTATAAAGAATTTCTTTTGCATATTCCAAACCACCACTTGAGATATATTGATTTGATTGGAATATTACATAAAATTCCTCCAAGACAGCACTAGCTACAGCTTTATCTACAGCTCCTGCTGTGGCGATGTACTTGGAAATTTCAGTAATAGATTCTACATCCATATAGCTAAATAATTGAGCTGTCAAATCCTCTCCTAATTGGATCATTAATATGGCTATTTTTTCCGCCATACTTAATTCATCTAAATAAGCCTGCTGTCGTGGAGTTAGTGCCATTTACACCCCTTTTTCGTGGTCTATGTTTTCATTTAATAGAGATTGCAATACGTTAGCGACTTCTTCTGGTTTTTCTTCTGCCATATCACGCAATCTATCAAGTAACACTTCATATTTTACTTCTTCTTGATTAATATCGCTATTAATCCCTAATTGTTGTTCTACTTTTTGTTTTAGTTCTTTCATTTTATCATAAGTATCTTCAATTTCCTCTTCTTCAAACTCAATTTCCTGTCTTTTTAATTCTTCTTCATCTTCTGGCTTTATCTCTAGCATTCTTTGACTAAACGGAATGATGATTTTTTTGTAAAATATAAGTAGCACCACAAATAAAAACAAATACTTCAAAAGAGGCTCAAAAGGTCCTACATAAGCTCCTACTATCGACATAAATTTACCCACTGGTGTTAAAGTTTCTTTTGTGAATTTAGAAACGTTAAATTGGAAATTACTAACACTAACATCATCGCCCCTTTTTGGATTAAATCCGATTGAAGTTTTTACTAGTCCTGTGATACTATCTAGTTCTTGTTGTGTAAGAGGAATATATTTCATCTTCTCCTTACCGTCTTTTGTTTTGATCATTTTGTATTTACCATCTACCACCACCGCAGCCGTTATTCTTTTGATTTTAACTAAATCTTCTTGGATATTTTTGATAGTTTTTGATATTTCGTAATTGGTGGTAGTGGTGGATTTGTTGTATTTTTCTCTTAGTTGATTGCTTTTTAGTCCTTGTACTGGACCTATATTACTCACCGCTCCTGGGACTCCACCTATTTTCTTAGGTGAATATCCTTGTCTTGATTCTTCCATGGTTTGTTCGCTTCTTACGACATTATCTGGAGCAAAGATTTCTGCTTTGCTTTTAACTTTGCTAAAGTCGAAATCCACATCTACTTTGGCTACGACTTTGTGCGTATTTCCTACAATTGGAGCGAGTATATCGACTATCTTATTCTCAAGTGTTCTTTCATATTTCTTTTTGTATTCAAGTTCTGCTTTTAATAATTCGTTGTTTTTAGTTAGTTCATCATCCTCTCCTAGAGGATCTCCGTATTGATTGATGAGTTTTACATCATCTGGTTGTAGTCTTGGGACGGCTGCTGCTACTAGGTTTTTGATACCTACGATTTGTTTGGGTGTGAGAACCATGTTTGGTTCTAATTCCAATATTACAGATGCGGTTACTGGGAGTTGTTTGGATACAAACACACTATCTTTTGGGATAGCGATATTCACTCTTGCTTTTTTAACTGCTCTTATTGATTCGATATCTTTGGCTAATTCCCCTTCTAGAGCTCTTAAATATTTAATATTTTGTTCAAAATCGGTCGCTCCGAATTCTTTTTTGTCAAACAAGCTAAATCCAACGGTGCTATCTTTTGGTAATCCAAGTGCAGCTACTTGTAACCTCACCTTTTGCACCATATCAGCCGGCACTTCTATAACGCCATCTTTTGGTAATTTGTATGGAATTTTATTTTTTTCTAATTCTTGCATAATTAAAGCTGCATCAGTTGGCTTGAGATTGTTAAATAATACTCTAAAACCATCATCCCCTTTGATTGAATGTGATGAATTGTATGCGATCAAAAAAGATACCAACGCTATTATCACTACTACTGTGGTGATAATTACTATTTTTTGTTTTTTATTGAGCTTTTTTGAGAGATTAATAATCTGTATAATTAACGCACTTAAATCCATCTAAATCCTTAAAATCTATATTAATTTATCTAATGCCAAGAGAACTTTGGTATTTTGTGATGGTTGACCGATCGTGATTCTAATAGCACTTATACCATATCCCGCTAAATCTCTAATAATTATACCAATTTTTAACAAATTATCTGCTATTTCCGTGCTATTATTTACAAAAATAGTGATGAAATTGGTGTAGCTTGGGATGTATTTGAGATTTTTCTTCTGACAAAACTCAACATATCTTTGCATTTCTATAAAATTTTGTTTGATTGAGTTATTTACAAACTCCTCATCTTTTAATGCTTCAATACCTGCTTTTAGTGATAAAGTCGTGATATTAAATGGTGGGCGAAGCTTATAAAGATTTTGAATGATATATTCATTTGCTATCCCATAACCAATCCTCATGCCACCAAGTCCATAAGCTTTGCTAAAAGTTCCAGTATATAGCACATTTGGATAATTTAATAACTCTTTTATAGGAATTTTTTTGTTTGTGTCTTTAAAAGATGCATACTCTTGATATGCACCATCGATGATAATAAGCGTCTCTTTGCTAACCTCATCTATAAACTCTTTTACATCACTCCAATCAAGACACTCTCCAAGCGGATTGTTTGGCACACAAATAAAAATAATATCCACCTCATCTTTGTATTGTCTAAATTCATCTAAATTATGCTCATGCGAAGGAGTTTTGATAATCTCGGCTCCTACTTGCTTTGAATAAATTTCATACATCGCAAATGTAGTTTTACTCATAAGCACCTTTTTTGGCTCTATTGCATGAATAGCAAATTCTAATACCTGATCACTCCCCGCACCAATAATTATATTTTTGCTTTCTATTTCAAACTTTTTAGCAAGTCCTTCTTTTAATTCATACATACTATCATCTGGATATACACTCATTTGAGGAATGATTTTTTTTACCTCTTCTTGCACCTTTTTGCTACAACCATATGGATTTTCATTGCTTGCTAATTTGATAATATCTTTTGGCTCAATCCCAAACTCTCTAACAACCAATTCTATCGGCTTTCCTGCTTCGTATGTTTTTAAGTTGTCTAATTTTTTGCTAAACATTTTTTATCCTTTGTGAATACTTATATATGATTTGCTTGGTTTAAAATCCAATTTTTTTAATATCTCATTTTCTACATAATCCTCAATGATACTTTTAATATCCGTATTATCTGTGTTTTGGATATACTCTGCAATTTGGGTAGAAATAAATTGTTTTAACTCTTTTTGTATTTTGTTGTATTTCGTTTTTTTCAACCCAAATACAAATGTGATGTTGAAATTTTGAATAACGATTTTATTTTGGGAAATGTTTGCTTTGTGAAATATATAATTTTGTGCGAAACATTTATCTTTTTGATTTGTATATTCTATGTTATATTTGAGATTGTCTGATAATATCTCTAAAATATCCAAAGAGCTATGCAAATCATAAAGCCTCCTAATTGCGTTTATAAAATCCACAAAAGCACCTTTTAGGATATACTTATCGTTTTTTGTATCAGATAGCGATATCTTTTTTAAAATGCTATTATCCCTTGGATTAAAAAGAATATCATAACTATTCGCAATATTTCTAAATAGTTTATTATACGGAAATTGCCTTATATTTATATTATTTGTCAATAAACTCTCAAAGATTCTACCAAAATCACTAAATAACCATTTCTTAGTATCCACTTTTGCTAGAAATATTTCTACATAATCGTTAGAATTATCTAGAAGTGGCAAGGTAAATTTAATAATAGACTGGTTGTTTGAGAGTTTTAAATATTCTATATCTATTATATT
>JAADDX010000054.1 GCA_013153685.1 Campylobacterota bacterium
GTAAAAAGTCCTATTTGTTTGGATGATTTTTTAATTACTCTTTGAAGAAGTAAAGTTAGTTCATCTTTTGTAGTATAGACTGATTTGTGAGTATTGTCTTCTATTCTTTTTGCTACTTTTTGAATATCATATCCTTTTTGCACTCTTGCAATAATAGCATTCACTAAGTGCGGATTTCCACCTTTTATACCTCTTTTTTCATCTCTTCTAATTCTTTCATTTGAATATGTAAATTGTAGAATTTGTGCATCTTTTAAAGAAGTAAATACCAAATAATCTCCGCCGTTACTAACGGTATTTTGTGTAATTCCTACAACGGTATAGATGTCTCTACCAAGTTTGATTTTTTCACCAATTTTGTAATGAGTTTTTTTATCTACTACTATTTCGTAATGATCTTTTTTTAATGTTCTTCCCGCGATTAGTTTTTTTGGATTGATAGCTGATATTTTTCCAAATGGATCATATCCTACAAGCATTACTTTAAAAGCTCCATATCTATTTTGCATTTGAAAATTTTGAAATGTGATAGCTTCTGCAGCTTGTATCCCTTCTTGATATGAAATTTGATTTTTTAAATCTTCATGGATTTTAGAAGTTTCCGCAAAAGGACCTAATGTATCTTGTTGAACTACCCAAATATTTACATTCAAATCTTTTACAAGCTCTTTTGCATCAAATATCATTCCTCTATATACACCTATCATTATAATTACTATTCCAAGTAAAATACCTACGCTAATAGCTGTGATTATAAATTTAGAAAAAGAATGTTTAATATCCTTATAAGCTAAATTAATCATGATATATTTTCATCCCTTCACTCAAAGGCTTTTTAGCTGGATTTGGTATAATTATTTTTAATTGTGGATTTATTTTTACTGCTACTTTATTATTATGATGAGCTATGATTTTAATAGGCACAAAATGAGCTTTATTGTTTTTTAATACCCATACACCATCTTTTTTGTTATAAAACACAACTGCACTTGCTGGTATAGTCAATACATTTTTTAATGTTTTTATTTTGATATTTACTATTGCTTGTTCGTTTAGATAAAATGGGATAGGAGTTTTATCAAACTTTACAAAAATCTCTCTTTCGTTTGTTACGGCATTGTTTATAGGAGAGATTTTATATACATATCCATTGCTAAATGCCCTTTTTGAACGAAGTTTTATTTTGGCTTTATTACCATTTACCACATCTCCACTAATTCTTGTATCGATAAATGTATCTATCCAAATATCATTTTTATTTACTACCTCAATTAGAGGTTGATTATTTCCTACAATATCATGATTTGAGATATATTTTTTTGTTACGTATCCATCAATCGGTGAGATAATAGTATATCTTTTTAATCTCTCATTTAACCCTTTTAGTGAATATTCAAGTTGGGCGATTTGGTGTTGTAGTGATTTGATTTTTTCATCTAATGATGATACTTTTAGTTTGGCTACTTTTGTATCTGTTAGATATTTTTTGTATTCAAGCTCTGAAATTGCTCTTTTATTGTATAGTTTCGTATTTTTTTTAAGCACTTCTTGCTGATAGATATATTGTTTGTAAGCACTTTCTCTATCACTTTGCAATGAAGCTATATTTGCTTTTATAACTTCGATGTTTTTTTGAATTTCTTTTATCTTATCTCTCAAATCAACACTATCTATTTTTGCAATAATTTGCCCTTTTTTTACAAAATCCCCTAATTGAAGCTCATAATCACATACTTCTCCACCATATAAAGCACTAACTTTATAAATATTTTCACTTCCTACATTTCCTACACCACTTATTATAATTGGCATATTTGTGGTTTTAGCAGTTGTGATTTTGAATGTGTGTTTTGGGATATATATTTTTGTATATACTAACCCTGCAATCCCCAAAATAACAAGGGCTGAAATTATATATTTTTTCATTTACTATCCTTATTTTATCAACCTTCTCTCAAAATTAGAATGAATAATTCTTTTGAATTGTTGAGTTGAGATGTATTGAGGTGTATAGTTGGCATTGTATTTTCTTAACCATCGCATAAATGCCCTTAGATGATTTCTACTACCTCGCGTTAAATTTTTGAAAATAAATAAAATATCTTTGCTATGCGTTTTTTGCATAAATTTCTCCAAATCATAAATATCCAAATCCTCTATCAAGGCACCTACTTTTAGAGCATCAACTCTGCTTCGTGAACCCATATTTACAAGTTTATGATATAAACGTTGAAATTTAGCAGACGGAAATACCCCTATCTTACCTTCTAAAGTAGCAATATCATTGGGTAGATTATATCTTTGTAACAACATCTTAACCATATCCATGTGATGTTGCTCCGCTTTTGCAATATTAGCAAATACCCTCAACTTCCACTTATTATACAAAGTGATATACACATCTCTAGCAAGTTTCTCTTCTTGTATCATATGTGAAATAGCCGCTATCTCCGCCTTTGAGACATGAGAGACTTTGTATTGATTCAAAGCAAAATTTACATTTGCATCACAATTCGCCCCCCTTGCAAACAAACTAGACACCACCGCTAAAGCAATTAATGTTTTTTTCATACCTCCTCCTTTTTGTGAACGACTCGATCTCTTCCGTCGTTTTTTGCTTTATATAAATTCTCATCAGCAAATTTAAAAGTAGCTTCAAAATTGCCATCAAACATAGCTATCCCAATCGAGACAGTAAGCTTAATACCGGCAAAATCGTGCTCTTTGATCAAATTTCTAAGCTTATTGGCTACTATTATAGCATGTTCTAGCGAAATATGAGGTAATATTACCAAAAATTCTTCTCCTCCCCATCTACAAATAATATCATTTTCTCTTAGATGCGTAGTAAGGAGTGTAGATAATTCCTTTAGAACATAATCTCCCTTATCATGACCATAAGTATCGTTAATTTGTTTAAAATAATCAATATCGATAATCAACAACGCATAATTATCCAAATCATGCAATTTCTTCATACAACCGCTTCTATTTAACAATTGGGTAAGATAATCAATTTGTGCTTTGAATTTCGCTTGTTTGTAGAAATATACAGTAAAAATAATCATCAAAATTACCAAATACAACATCAGCACACCAACTAACATGTGGTGGAAATTTTTGTTTAGTTCCACTATTACTTTAAGACCCTTTAGAGGAAATATACTAAGGATATATCCCTCTTTACGATTGTGCACATTTACTAAAGGATAAGCAAAGATTAGATTGTTCTCAATGATATGAATCTTTTTATTGAAATTTACATGATGTATATGAGAAAATAGTTTACAACCATTTCCCCAGATGTAATATTCTGGATTTAATTTACATGTTTTAAACGATTTTAACTCATCATGAAATACTCTGGAATTGACTAATGTTTTAGGCACTACCATTGCTAGATGTTCTTTAGCAAACATATAATTAATAAGGTTATTTATACTAAACGATATCTCAAAACTCCCTATAAGTTTGTTGTGATAAATAAGTGGATACACATTCCTAAAACCACCAATCCCTCGTCCTATCTCAAAACCATGAAAAGGTTTCTTGGTATTTTGAACATACCTAATAGAATCCCTAAAAGCAAGCAGATGATCTCCAAATTTATCCAAATTATGAAATCTTACAAATGAAATCCCACCTCTTAGATGGAAATGCACTAAATAAAATCCATTTTTCTTGAGAATGTAGTATTTAGGTAAAAATACCTTGATTAGCTGATTTCGTGCGGTCATGAAATTTTTCATATTCATATCCGCCTGATAAACAATATCCAATACTCGCTTATCTATTAGCAAGTTTTTTAACAAGTCGGTGTTTTTATTGAGCACAGCAAGTTCTTTATTAAATGTAACTTTATTTTGAGCGTAAAACTCATGCAAATACTTAGCGATGTTTCTATCTTTTTGTAACTTTAAAAACATCACTAGAAATATGAAAAATATCGAATGAACGAATATAATTATGTATAATGTTTTCTTTGTCAAATTATCCCTTTTGCGTATTAAGTTCTATCATTTCCCACGGAAGACCTTGTTTATTAAGCTCATCCAAAAATGGTTTGGCATCAAATTCTTCCATATTATGCACTCCTTCAGCAAACCATTTTTTATCGGCTATCATTTTTGCCCCTATCATTGCTGGCACTCCTGTTGTATAACTCACACATTGAGCCCCTGTCTCACGATAAGCACATTGATGGTCACAAATTTGGTAAATATATACTTTTCTTTTATGTCCGTTTTTAATCCCTTCTATTACACAACCAATATTTGTCTGCCCTTTTGTTCTCTCTCCCAAACTTGCTGGGTCTGGTAAAACTTTTTTTAGAAATTCCATAGGTGAGATTTTACACCCATCACACACCTCAATAGGCTCAATATTTGTCATTCCCACATTTTGTAACACTTCAAGGTGTTTTAAATATTTATCACTAAATGTCATAAAAAATCTAATTCTTTTTAGATGAGGGATATTTTTTACTAAACTTTCCAATTCTTCGTGATACAAAAGATAACTTGGGTAAGTTCCTACTTTTGGATATTCCCAATCCATTTTAATACTCATAGGCTCTACTTCTATCCATTTGCCCTCTTCCCAATATTTCCCTTTTTGAGTAATTTCTCTTATGTTGATTTCTGGATTGAAATTTGTAGCAAAAGGATATCCGTGATCTCCCGCATTACAATCAAGTATATCCACATAATGAATCTCATCAAATAAATATTGATTTGCGTATGCAATAAATACATTCGTAACTCCTGGGTCAAATCCACTTCCAAGAAGTGCCATTAAATGAGCTTTTTTAAAATCATCATCTTTTGCCCATTGTAATTTGTATTCAAATTTTGCTTCATCTGGGTGTTCGTAATTGGCGGTATCTACATAATGAGCCCCAGCTTTTACGCATGCGTCCATTATTGTAAGGTCTTGATATGGAAGGGCTACATTTAGTACAATATCAGCCCCTACTTTTGTAATAAGCTGTGCAGTCTCATCTACATTATCCGCATCTACTTGATATGTATCTATTTTTACCCCTAGCTTTTTTTCTATATCGTTTGCTATTGCATCACATTTGCTTTTTGTTCTACTTGCAAGTGAAATTTTCTCAAAGCTATCCAAATTCATTGCCGCTTTAAAAGTAGCAACTCTTCCAACCCCACCAGCTCCGATAATCAACAGATTTGCCATTTTCAATCCTTATTTTTGTAAAATTATACCATATTTTACACATTCATACATACACTATACTTGCAGTATTGTTTGCATTTAGTGCTTCTTAGAGTGCAAATAATGGTAAATTGCCTGTATCTCTTCATCTACTAAATAGTCATATTTAGGCATAAATGAATAATTAATTTTTTTGAGTTTGTGATTTTTGAATATTTTTGAATATTTCAACCTCACATAAAAAGTCTCCCATTTCGTCTTGGTGATATCTGGGGCTACCAGCTTGACAAGATTACCGTTTTTATCTCGATATTTGGCAACTAATCTACCATGTCCATACTTGGCATGGCACTTAATGCACCCTATACCACGCGGATTTTGATACAACATCTTACCATATTCCAGATTTGTAATAAAATCCGTAGATAATAGCTGAAGTGGCATAAGGATTATAGCAAACTTAAGATAATCTATTTTTATAATCTTCAAAATGAAATTCCCTTACTATCCATAATTTCCCGTTTTTTCTCTTATATCCAATTGATGGCATTCTAACGCCGTTAAAATGGGTATTTTTCACCATTGTATAATGTATCATATCCTCAAAGATTATATGATCACCAACTTTTAATTCTTCATCAAAGCTATAATCACCAATAATATCTCCACTCAAACAAGTATTTCCGCCAAGCCTATAAGTGTATCTCTTTTGGTTTGGTTTGCCAGCACCTCTTACTTCCGGTCTATAAGGCATAGCTAAAACATCTGGCATGTGAGCCTCCGCACTCGTATCAAGGATGGCTATCTTCATCCCATTCTCCACAATATCCAACACCTCACTCACCAAATACCCCGTCTGCCACCCGACTGCTTCACCAGGTTCTAATATCACTTCTACATCATATTTGGCTTTGAATCTTTTAATAATTTCTATCAATTCATCCACATCATAATCACTTCGCGTGATATGATGTCCTCCACCGAAATTTACCCATTCCATTTGGTATAAATATTTACCAAATTTACTCTCTACACCCTCTAATACTTTTATCAAGGCTTTACTATCTTGTTCACAAAGTGCATGGAAATGAAGCCCACTAACATTCTCTAATAAATCCTCTTGGAAATTATCTATCGTAACACCCATCCTACTATATACACCGCAAGGATCATACAAAGCTACCGGCGATGAACTAACTTCTGGATTGATTCTAATACCTATTTTGGCTTTGGATTTGACTCTATTTTGATATCTTTGCAACTGCGAAAAGGAATTGAATATAACCTTGTCACTAATTTGTGCTATCTCATCAATCTCATCATCTTTGTATGCAGGCGAATATGTGTGCACTTCCCAATTTTTCATATTTGCTAACTTAGCTTCCCAAAGTCCGCTACAAGTAGCTCCACTTAGATATTTCTCAAGCAAATCAAAACTAGCCCACAAAGCAAACCCTTTAAGTGCTACAAGCACTTTGCAGCCGGCTTGTTGTTGGACTTTATTAAGAATTTGTAGATTTTTCTCTAGTAATTCTTCTTCACAGATATAAATAGGTGTTTTCATTTGTGAGTTAGCACCTCAATCCCTGGCAATTTCTTACCTTCAAGCAACTCCAAACTTGCTCCACCACCAGTTGAGATAAACGTCATCTCTTCATCATCACCGGCTCGTTGAACCAAGTCAGCAGTATCTCCACCACCTACTACCTTAATTCCGTGTGTTCTTGCAATCTCATGAGAGATTTTAAAACTTCCTCTTGAAAATTTATCCATCTCATACACACCCATAGGACCGTTCCAAAGTATTGTTTGCGAATCCCACAACACTTCTCCAAACAATCTCACAGTTGCCGGACCTATATCAAGTCCCATCCATCCTTCTGGGATTTCTTGATAAGTAGTATACTGCACCATTGCACTCTCATCAAACTTATCAGCCACTACCACATCCACTGGTAGATAAAATTTCACTCCCAGTCTTTTGGCTTCATCCATAATATGCTTTGCTTCATCTATCAAATCATCCTCTACAAGAGACTTACCGACCTCATATCCAAGGGCTTTTAGGAATGTAAATGCCATTCCACCGCCAATAACCATCTTATCTACTTTCGGTAGCAAGTTAATCAACGCTTGTAACTTTCCACTAACCTTACTTCCTCCTACAACTGCACTAAACGGTCTTGCTGGACTTTGAAGTAGTTTGTGAAAAAAGTTGATCTCTTTTAACAACAAAAATCCACCTGCTTTATGGTCATCATCAAAAAAGTTAGTAATAGCATGCACGCTTGCATGAGCTCTATGAGATACTCCAAATGCGTCATTAATATAAAAATCCGCAAAATCCGCTAAACTTTTAGCAAATTCAATATCATCTTTTGTCTCACCTTCTTCAAATCTTACATTCTCCAAAAGCAAAATCTCACCATCTTTTAGATTATGAGCCTTGGTTTTGGCATCTGTTCCTACTACGTCTGTCGCTAAGAAAATTTCCTCATGCAATAAATGATGAAGTCTTTTAGCTACGGGTGCTAACGAATACTTCTCATCAAACCCTTCTTTTGGTCTTCCCATATGGCTTGCTAAAATAATTTTTGCCTCTATATCTAGTAAATATTTGATAGTCGGTAGGGCTTCTTTGATTCTTCTATCATCTGCAATATTTCCAAACTCATCCATAGGAACATTAAAATCACATCTTACAAATACTCTCTCGCCTTTTTTAATCTCCAAATCTTTTACGCTATTTAATCTCATTTATACTCTCCCGCAATTACTGCCATATCTATAAGTCTATTTGAATAACCCATTTCATTGTCATACCAAGCCATCACTTTTACCATATTTCCTTCAATAACTTGCGTCAAATCAATAGCCACGATTGATGAAAATAGTGATGAAGTAAAATCACTACTTACACATTTATCATAATCAATTGCTAAAATATCTTTTAATTCGTTTTTGCTTGCGTTAATTAAAGCTTCATTTACCTCTTGGATAGTTGTGTTTTTTGAGACTACAACATTTAAATCTATCAAACTTACATTTGGAGTAGGCACTCTTACTGCTTGTCCGTGCATTTTACCGAGTAATTCTGGAATTACTTTACCAATAGCCTTTGCCGCTCCGGTGGTAGTAGGAATCATATTAATAGCTGCTGCTCTTCCTCTTCTGATATCTTTGTGGTGTTTTACATCGAGGATTTTTTGGTCGTTTGTATAGCTATGAACCGTAGTCATAAGTCCCTTTTCAATCCCAAAATTATCCACAAGCACTTTTGCAACAGGTGCTAGACAATTAGTAGTACATGACGCATTTGAGATAATTTTCTCTCCTGCGTATTTATCGCTATTTACACCCACTACAAAAGTAGGAGTATCATCTTTTGGAGGTGCTGACATAATCACACATTTTGCACCTTTATCGATATGCACTTGCGTATTTTCTTGTTTTAAGAATTTACCAGTACACTCAAGCACCACTTCAGTCCCTACACTTGCAAAATCAATCTTTGAAGGGTCTCTATCGCTAAATAGCGTCACCGTATCTCTCCCAATTCTTAAATGTTTCTCATCAATCACCTCAACATCTTCAAATCTTGAATGCACACTATCATATTTCAAAAGATACGCGAGTTGCTCAGCAGTCCCGCTATCGTTTATTGCTACTAATTCTACATCATCTCTATTTGCTATTATTCTGGCACTACTTCTTCCTATTCTTCCAAAACCATTAATTGCTACTTTAACAGCCATAAAACCTCTCCTTTTTAAAATATTATGAAATTATATCAAAATTCACTTCAATCCCAAAATTCACTACAACTTTCTAGCACGCATGGAAATAAACTCTTCTTGAAAATCGTAAGCCTTTAGTTTAAAAGCATCATAACACGAATTATGCTCAATATCAAATACAACAGCTTGAAAAATCTTTTTACACTTGTCGTTGATGTCGAATTTTTTGGAAAAACCACTCAAAAATCTCTGAATTGCTTCTTTTTCGTTCATACCTATTACGTTGTCATAACATCCGCTAAGACCAATATCACTCAAATATCCAGCACGCTCTATCATCAAATCATCAGTTCCTATATGTGTATGAGTCCCCACAAGAGCGGCAATATGGTCTTTAAGTAACAAAAACAACGCTCGCTTCTCAGCTGTCGTCTCTGCATGGAAATCGATAAAAATATTATAATCTTGATACTTTTTTACCTCCTTTAAAAGCACTCTAAAAGGATTTTCAAAAATTGGCATCCCAAACATTCCCATAGCGGAAAATACCGCTAGCTTGTGCTTTTCATCCACAAAGACTCCACTTCCGGCAGTCTCTTCATACATGTTAATAGGACGCAAAATAGGCTCAGTTTGCATAAGTTCGATAATCTCTTTTTTATCAAAGCTATGATTTCCACCGGTAAAAATATCGATACCGCTGTTTCGCATTTCCTGGTAATTTTTTTGACTCATTCCAAAGCCATGACTTACGTTTTCATAATTTGCCACTACTACGTCTATGTTATATTTTTGTCTAATTTTTGGTAGATGATACTGGATCATTCGTCTGCCTGGTTTGCCTACAATATCTCCAATAAACAATAATCTCATTTGTATCCTTAAAAATTTTATGCAATTATAACATTTTACAACTTTACAGTGGGTATAAAATTTGCTATAATGTAGAAAAACTTAAATTAAGGATTACGATGAAAGTTGCTATTGTGGGTGCTGGTATTAGCGGACTTGCTAGTGGGTATTATTTGCAAAAGATGGGATTTGAAGTAGATATTTACGAAAAAGAGAGAATTGGCGGTAAGGCGTATACACACAAACAAGGGGAATTTTTGTTTGAAGAGGGTGTAAACGGATTTTTAGATAACGTGCCAGAGACATTGGAATTAGCTAGCGAGATAGGAGTACCTACTTTGCGAGCCAATCAAAATGCTAAAATTAGATATATTTTTGATGACAAACTATATCGCCTACCAAGCTCACCAAAAGATTTCTTGTTTGGGGATATTATGCCATTTAGTGCTAAGCTTAGAATGTTTAAAGAATTTTTCATCCCTCCACAACCGCAAGAAGACGAGAGTGTAGCAAGCTTTACAAATAGGAGATTGGGTGAGTTTTTCACTAAGAGATTTATGACGCCTATGACAGCTGGGATATACGCATCAACCCCACAAAGTCTCTCAATTAATGCAGCATTCCCAAAAATCGCCAAATTAGAAAAAGAATATGGTGGATTATTTCGTGGAATGCTCAAAAAGAAAAAGGGGGGAGCTCCAAGTGGTGAATTGACATCTTTTGAGTTTGGAATGAGCGAGATGATAGAGAAGCTGGCTAAAAACCTCAATATTATCCATAAGCCGATCAATTCATTAGAAGAATTATGCTCTTACGACAAGATCATACTAGCTACACCAGCTTATGAGAGTGCGAAAATACTCAAATCCAAATACCCTACTTTAGCAGCAGAGTTAGCAAAGATTGATTATACTCCAGTAGCAATCGTAGGATTTAGCGGAGATATCAAACCAGAAGCATTTGGTATTTTAACGACACAACTAAACACTCTTGGGATTTTGATGGATAAATATATATTTCCGCATAGAGGAGGAATTCGAGCAATGGTAGGGGGAGAACGATTTAGGGGTATTTTGGAGATGAGTAAAGAAGAAATTATCCAAATGACACTCAATGATATTGAGCAAATCATCCCAAATCATAATCTCAAAGTAGAATTTTTCAAACTCTGGAAGCAAGCTATACCAAATTACAAAGTGGGGCATTTGAAAATTGTTAGAAACATACTAGATGAGGTAAATAAAATTGATGATCTATATCT
This sequence comes from Campylobacterota bacterium, assembly GCA_013153685.1. Classification (GTDB taxonomy): domain Bacteria; phylum Campylobacterota; class Campylobacteria; order Campylobacterales; family JAADDX01; genus JAADDX01. The sequence goes on from JAADDX010000054.1 coordinate 11,026, forward strand.
CAATTCTAACGCTTATAGGGGGGTTAGTTTTAATGATTGTATTAAAAATTCAAAAGAATTAGCCGCAAGCATTAAATACGACAATGTATAGGCACTTTATCAAACCACTCCTTGATAAAATTGCAGCTTTGATGCTATTAGCAGTACTAGCTCCGTTAATGGCATTAATAGCTTTAGCGATATATATCTCGATGGGTAAGCCAATCCTCTTTCGGCAACAAAGAGTAGGATACAAAGAAAAAATATTTACCATTTACAAATTTAGAACTATGAATGATAAAACAGATGATAATGGAGAATTATTGCCCGATAATGAGAGATTAGAGGGGATAGGAGCATTTATTAGGAAATATAGCTTGGATGAATTGCCTCAGTTATACAATATTTTAAAAGGGGATATGAGCTTTATAGGACCAAGACCTTTGCTTGTGGAGTATTTGCCTCATTACACACAAGAACAAAGAAAAAGACACGATGTATTACCGGGGATTAGCGGGCTTGCACAAGTAAAGGGGAGAAATTTGTTAAGTTGGCACAAGCGTTTTAGGTATGATACGTTTTATGTGCGGAAATTGTCATTTTGTCTTGATATGTACATCATCTTGCTAACATTTATCAAACTAATCAAAAAAGAAGGAGTCTTTACCAAAGACAACCAGACAATGCCTAAATTTAACCAGGACAATCCTTAATCAATCTTTAACACACTCAAAAATGCTTCTTGTGGGATATTTACTTTCCCTATACTTTTCATTCTTTTTTTACCTTGCTTTTGTTTTTCAAGGAGTTTTCTTTTTCTACTAATATCCCCACCATAACATTTAGCAGTTACATCTTTTCTCAAAGCTTTTACCGTTTCACGAGCAATGATTTTATTTCCTACACTTGCTTGAATAGCTACTTCAAAAAGTTGTCTTGGGATTAACTCTTTCATCACCTTAATAAGCTCACGTCCTTTTTTTTCTGCTTTATTTTTATCTACGATTATAGAGAGGGCATCTACTACTTCACCAGCAACTCTAATATCCATCTTCACCAAATCACCCTCTTTATACCCAATCATTTCATAATCAAAACTTGCATAACCTTTTGTAGTAGATTTTAGCTTATCATAAAAATCCGTTACAATCTCATTCATAGGAATTTCGTATTCAAGCAACACTCTATCCCCTACATAATCCATCTTTTTTTGGATTCCTCTTTTTTCATTTAAAAATGTAATAATATTTCCTACAAATTCATCTGGCACAAGGATAGTAGCTTTTACATAAGGTTCAAGTATTTTTTCTATTTTGCTAACATCTGGTAATTCACTTGGATTTGATACTTCTATCTCTTCACCATCAGTCGTAATTACTTTGTATGTAACACTTGGTGCAGTAGCGATTAGTTCAAGTCCAAATTCTCTCTCTAACCTTTCTTTTACAACCTCCATATGAAGCATACCTAAAAATCCAACCCTAAATCCAAATCCAAGTGCTTTTGAAGTTTCTGGCTCATACGTGATAGATGAGTCATTTAGTTTTAGTTTATCCAGTGCATCTCTTAAATCATCAAATTTATCAGTTTCAATCGGATAAATTCCCGCAAATACGAATGATTTTACTTCTTCAAACTCATCTGCTGGCTCGCTTGCTGGATTTTTAGCATCAGTTATCGTATCCCCTACTCTAATATCTGCTACATTTTTAAGTCCTAAAACAACTACTCCAATTTCACCTGTTTTAATCGCATTTGTTGGTAATTTTCTTTTTGGGTGTGGGTAGTAAAGCTCATTTACTTTGTGAGTTTTACCTGTTCCCATTACTAAAATTTCTTGCCCTTTTTTAATCTCACCATCAAACACCCTAACAAGTGCTAATGCTCCTAAATAATTATCAAACCAACTATCATAAATCAAAGCTTTTGTAGGGGCATTTGGATTGCCTTGTGGTGCTGGGACTCTCTCTACAATCGCATCTAAAAGCTCTTTTATCCCTTCACCTGTCTTTGCACTTACCAAAATTGCACCACTTGCATCAATCCCAATAGTCTCTTCTATCTCATTTGCTACTCTATCAACATCTGCACTTGGCAAGTCGATTTTGTTTATTACGGGTATTATTTCAAGGTCATTATCAAGGGCTAAATAAACATTTGCAATCGTTTGAGCCTCTACTCCTTGGCTTGCATCTACTACAAGCAAAGCCCCTTCACTACTTTTTAAAGATTTGCTTACTTCATAGCTAAAATCCACATGCCCCGGGGTATCGATTAAATTTAAAATATGTCCGTTATATTCAAGTCTAACACTTTGGGCTTTTATAGTAATTCCTCTTTCTTTTTCTATATCCATACTATCAAGCATTTGAGCTTCAAGCTCCCTATCGCTTACCGCTCCACACTCTTGAATTAATCTATCTGCGAGTGTGCTTTTTCCGTGGTCTATATGAGCTATTATCGAAAAGTTTCTGATTTTTTCTTGCATAAAAGTTCCTTATTTTTTAGGAAATTATAACATATTTTACCACTGAAACAAATCTTTTAGTTTCTCTTTATCGACAACTTTTAGTTTGGAGTGTTGGTTTTGTATGACACCCATTTCTTTGAGCTTTTTTAATTTCCTAGAGAGAGTCTCTGGTTTGATATTCAAAAGCGAAGCGATTGAGTGTTGTTTAAGGCTCTCAAAAGCCTCTGTGTGTTCATAGATAAATTTGGCGATTTTAGTCTCCGTATCTAAGACGATATTATCAATTACATCTTCCAAAGAGGACATTTTCTTAAGTAGTGATTGCATTATTCTAAGGCATATTGCTTCTTTGTTCATCAATTCTTGAAATTTACCAAATTCAATCTTCAATACCATCCCATCGGTATTCATAATACAATTAGCTGGATATGGGATATTTATCAGATTTGCCCTCTCAGCCAGTAATGTGGGTGCACTAAAATAATGCAATACCACTTCTTGTCCTTTGGTATCTATCTTGTATATCTTAGCCACCCCTTTTACTAATAGATACAAATAAGTAGGGGTATCTCCTTGATAAAAAACAATCTGACTTTTTTTAAGAGGCATTAGCGTGGAGATAGATCTGATCTGCTCTAAGCTCTCATCATCTAATTCACTAAATAACGGTATTTTGCGTAATTCTATCATCTCTATCTCCTCAGTGCTTATCTAAAACCACTTCTTCATCGCACTTTGTGCTTCTCTTTTGAGTTGGGTTTCTTTTAAGGCTTGTCGTTTATCATGCAATTTCTTTCCTCTAGCCACGGCAATAGTGAGCTTGGCTTTGTTTTTGTGATTAAAATGCAAATCCAAAGGGATAATTGAATACCCCTTTTGACTAACTGCTCCGGCTAATTTGGCTATTTCTTTTTTGTGTAGCAAAAGTCTTCTTGGGCGTGTGGGATCGTGTTTAAAATACGCATTGGTAGTCTCAAGATTGGAGATATGACCTTGCATCCACCAAGCTTGGGAATCTTGGATTTTGATATAGCTATCTTTGAGATTAACCCTACCTTTTCTAATGGCCTTAACCTCACTTCCTTTAAGCTCAATACCCGCTTCATACTTATCTAATATCTCATAATCATGAAACGCCTTTTTATTACGTGCGACTACTTTCATCTCTATCCTTAATAATACGTTTTTCTATATCATACAACGCGTATCTATTTTGCTTGAAAATCTCCGATGTGGAAATATCAATAAGCTTGAAAATCTCTTCTAAAACTCTTGCACTTTGTTGTGCACGCTTAATATTGGCTGTAATTATATCAAATATATCGGCACGATTTTGCTCACTTTTGGTAGAATCTCTCAAAACATCATTCGTAGCATCTCTAGAATCGATAAGGAGTTGATAATCAATAGGTAGTTTTACATGTCTGAGGCGTTTGAGTAAAGAGGATATATCTTTGTTATCATAAACATAACGAAAAATATCCTCAACTACTCGAATCCCTTCTTGATAGCGGTTAATATTAGCATCCACTATCCGCAGCACATCGTTATTCTTCTTCACCCAGCATCCCAAGTATTTGAAGTAACGAGACAAATAGATTAAAAAAGTCCAAATATAGTGCTATTGCACCCTCTATCGGTGTTGAATAATTTCCTTGGATGATGTTTTGGGTATCATAAAGGATAAAGAAACTAAACAACACACTGCTAACTATCGCAATAACAAGTTGAAGTAGTGATGAATGAAAGAAAATATTCAAAAGGGATGCTACCACTACCACTATAAGAGTAATAAACAAAATCTTCGACATTGTCGTAAAGTCTCTTTTGGTATTCATCGCAAACAAACTCAAACTCCCAAAAGCGATAGATGTCAACAAAAACGCCTCTGCTACAACTCCACCCATCCCTCTGCTTACAAACATAGCAATAAGAGGAGATATAGTAAGACCACTTACAAACGTAAAGGCAAATAACACAGCTAGATTAATCCCTGGTTTGTCCTTGAGTGCTTGCAAGCCAAACAATAAAACAAATTCCAAAATCACAACACCCCAAAATCCAAAACCACTACTAGGCATAAAGCTCATACCTATATAAGCACCAACACTACCTCCTAGCAAACTACCGGCAAATAGCTGATATGTCTGCTTGATAAATTCATTTACTCTTGCGGCGTTTTGTTGAGTTGAGATATAACCTCTATCATATAATCCCATTAATACTCCTTAATTTTTTGCTAATTTTAATAATTATAGATGAATGTAAAATTAATCTTTTTGCGAAATTGACATTTGGTGATAAAAAAGTTATAATAAACTCAAAAAAAGGTTATAAAATGGGATTTTTTATCAAGCTACTCAAAGAATTAAATAGTGCAGAGAGTGAGAAGTTTATAGTTTTAGCATTAGCTTTGGGACTAATTAGCGGATTCTTGCCGATGTTTAATGTCGTTAATATCATAATTTTATTTATTGTTTTTACGCTAAGAGTGCCTTTGGGGCTATATTTATCTGCATGGGGAGTTTTTGGGATTGTGGGATATTTTATGGATTATATATTCCACAAAACCGGTTTGATGTTATTACAAGCCCACATCTTGCAACCTTTGTGGACATGGCTGTATAATCTACCTTTACTAAGATGGAGCGGATTTAATAATTCAATCGTATTAGGATCGTTGGTTTGGGGAGGTATCTTGGCAATAGTGCTGTATATCACAGTATCCAAAATCATCCCAATATACCGAGAGAAGGCTTTTGCGTTTTTTAATTCTATTTCATACCTCAAATGGATAGTGCCTAAAGAACAAAAAAGAGGGATTATCAGATGGAGCGGACTAGCTGGTATTGGTGCGATTTTTGCTCTAGTGATTGCGTTTTTTGTGACATTTACCAATCCGACTATCAAATTTATACTCGAATATTCTCTCTCAAAAGCGTTACATCAGGATGTCTATATCAAATCGGTAGATGTGTCGTTTAAAAACGCTCATTTAACAATTCACAAATTACAAACTCCAAAATTCACAATTGACAATATTTTGGTAGATTTGTCGTGGAAATATTTAATATGGAGAAAATTTGACATCGAAAAATTGATTATTAGCAATATCAACATACAAAAAAGTGTCTTACAACTCGTAAAACACTCATCAAACTCGACTGGCACACACAAATTTGATTTGCATCTCAATCTCCCTTCACCGGCGAAACTATTGCAAAATCCTCTCACAGTAACCCAAAAAATCGCTAAGCTCAAAAAAGACTACAAACAATTACAAACACTTATATCCAATATCAAATCGGATATCAAAAACCAAAAAAACAATATCAAAAGTATCCAAGCAGATATCCAAAAATTACAACATATTCAAATCAAAAACACAAACGATATCAATAAAATTTTATCGATAGTAAACTCTCTTAAGAGTAAAATCAATGCTATCAACACCCGTTTATCGCAAGATAAACAAAATATTCTAAAAGCCAAAAAAATACTTCTAGCAGATACCAAACAAATCAAAATTGCTCTAAAGCACGATTATCGCACATTATCACAACAATACAATCTTATCCAAAACCACCAATACCTCCAAGCCACAAATATGCTTTTAAAACCACAAATTAGCTATTATGTCGATAAATTTCATACGATTTATGACCATATCAAACCTTACTTATCACATTTACACACACAACCACAACCGCAATACATCAGAAAACAAGGGATTACGATCAAATTTCCAGATCATATCAAATATCCGGATTTCTTGCTATCTTACGGTAAGGCCAACGCTATTTTAGATGATGCAACATTCAAAATAGAAGCGTTCAATCTCACAGATAATCAGTCTCTTACTAACAAACCCGCAAAATTGCAGATAAATTCTACATCAAAATATTACAAAGCATTACATATCCAAGCAAGCTATCTTCATAACAAACTTGTAGCTGATACTAGCTTAGAAGGGTTTCATGTAGATAAATTAACAAAAGACAATCTCACTATAATCCAGCCAATCATTTCCTCACACATAACTTTAGCTTATGACCACCACCTCAAAGCCACAGCCAAAATTTACATCCAAGCTAAAGAAGTTAGATTCCAAAAATACACTCTTAATAACATAAAAGACTTTAATATCGACGTGCATATTGATAAAGATATCCAAATCTCATCTGATTTAGATAAAATACTAACCAAATTTATCTCTCAACAACTAGCACAACAAATCAATGCCAAAAAAGCACAACTAAAAACCATGCTAGATAAAAAAGTAGCCAAAGAGCTACAAGGGATAAATCCATCAGAAGTTGATCAAATACTAAAAAGCATCACAACACAACAAAGCAGCATAGATTCGCTCAAAGAACTACTAAAGAAATATTCAAAAAGTTATCTAAGTAAACAATTACTAAAGAGCAATTTATTCAAATTCTAAAGGAGAGTTTATGTATATTTACAATTCACACACCAAACAAAAAGAAAAATTTGTACCTATTAAAGATAACGATGTGAAAGTCTACGTATGTGGACCAACGGTATATGATGACGCTCATCTCGGGCACGCAAGAAGCAGTATTAGTTTCGATTTGCTAAGAAGAGTGCTAAAAGCAAATGGTTATAACGTAACCTTTGTCAAAAACTTCACGGATATCGATGATAAAATAATCAACAAAATCAACACCACCGGTAAAACGTTACAAGAAATTACTCAACACTATATCGATAGTTATCTACACGATATGGGTGCTTTGGGTGTGCAAAGAGCGGATATCGAGCCAAAGGCGACTGAGAGCTTGGATGCAATGTTTGAGCTTATTAATATCTTAAAAACCAAAGGGTATACTTATGAATTAAATGGGGATATATATTTTGATACAAGCAAAGATGAAAATTATTGTTCACTAAGTCACAAATGTCAAGATGATGCTGAGAGTAGAGTTAGCATTGAAGGCAAAAAACATCCAGCGGATTTTGCTTTGTGGAAAGGTTGTAAGGGAGATGGGGATGTATGTTTTGATTCGCCTTTTGGCAAAGGTCGCCCTGGATGGCATATCGAATGTAGTGCTATGATAAAAAAACATATCGCTTATGAGGGTGAATTTGAGATAGATATACATGGCGGTGGGGCGGACTTGTTCTTTCCGCATCATGAAAATGAAGAAGCTCAAAGTAGTTGTGCATATGGAGGACACTTGGCAAAATATTGGATGCATAACGGATTTGTGAATATTAATGGGGAGAAGATGAGTAAGTCTTTGGGAAATAGCTTTTTTATCAAAGACGCCCTTAAGGTATATGATGGGGAAATTTTGAGATTTTATCTCATGGGGACTCATTACAGAGCAGGATTGAATTTTAATGAAGAAGATTTATTAGCAAGCAAAAAGAGACTTGATAAACTCTATAGACTCAAAAAACGGATCTATGGTTTAAACAAAACAAACAAAGATAAAGACTTTGAAGATAGACTACTTCAAGCTATGAATGATGATTTGAATATCTCAAAAGCACTAGCGGTGATTGACGAATTTATCGCAAGTGCCAATGACGAACTTGACAAAAATCCAAAAGATAAATCACTCAAACAAAAAATCAACTCAAATATCAACTTTATCCATAATCTACTTGGTATTGGAGGTAAAGACGCTTATGAGTATTTCCAAATGGGGATTGATGATGATACAAAAGAAAAAATAGAAGCATTAATCGCCAAAAGAGACAAAGCTAAAAAAGAGAAAAATTTTGAAATCGCAGATCAAATTAGAGATGGATTAAAAGAACTAGGAATTGCTATTAGCGATACACCAAACGGGACAATTTGGGAAAAGATATAGATGTTAACATTTCTTAGACTCAAACGATCCAAATTTGGAGGGGCTGAAAATTATCTCTCAAGACTTACAGATGAATTATCCAAACACAACGTCAAATTCACTATCAAATATTCTTCCGCCCCCAAATTTCTACCCAGCTGGCTAAAGATCATATGGTATAATCTAGAAGTATGTCTTGGCAAAAAAGATATTTATTTCTCTTTTGAGCGTGTAATATGTCCGGATATTTATAGAGCTGGTGATGGAGTGCATAAGGTATTTTTACAAACCATCAAAAAATCCAAATTCAATCCATTGCATTATGTGTATTTGTTTATTGAAAAACGGATGTTTCAAAATGCCAAAATCATTATTGCTAATTCCAATATGATCAAACACCAAATCACTACTACCTACAACATCTCTCCTAACAAAATCATAACTATCTACAACGGGATCAAGCTAAAACCACTAAGCAATGCAGATGATATCAAGAAAGAATTTAATATCACAAATGAAAAAATTTTGTTATATGTCGGTAGCGGATTTGAGCGAAAAGGGGTAAAAGAGGTGATTCAAATCGCAAGTTATCTTGATGGAGATTATAAACTATTTATTGTGGGTAAAGAAAAACGGATAAAATGGTATCAAGATTATGCCAAACAACTAGGTGTCAATGCTATTTTTACCAATACTAGAGAAGATGTAGACAAATTTTATAGCTTAGCCGATGTATTTGTATTTCCTACTCATTACGAACCTTTTAGTAATGTGGTGCTAGAGGCTATGAGCTTTAAGTGTGCCGTTATTACTACGGCACAAAATGGAGCGAGTGAAATTTTGCCCGAAGAATTTGTTATGAAAAATCCTAAGGATTACAAAATCGAACTACTAAAGAAGCTATTAACCAACCCTTCATACCTCCAAAGCATCAAAGAACAAAATTACCAAATAGCATCACAATTTACTATCGAAAAAAATGCCAAAGAAACCCTAAAAGTAATACAACAAGTTCTCAAGGATACAAAATGAAAAAAACAATCAAACTAGCCCATTCTCCGGATGCAGATGATATTTTTATGTATTATGCTATCAAATTTGGCTGGATTACTAGCAGATACGATATACATAATTATGCAGACGATATAGAAACCCTCAATCAACAAACATTACAAAACATCTGGGATGTAAGTGCGATTAGCTTTGCACTATTTCCACATATCTGTAAAGACTATGCTTTGCTAAAAACAGCTGTGAGTTTTGGAGAGGGGTATGGTCCTAAGCTTATCAAAAAGAAAAATACCAAACTCAAAAAACATTTCACAGTCGCTCTAAGCGGTAAATATACCACAAACGCACTATTATTTAGACTAAAATATCCACATGCCAAAATTAGATATTATAACTTTTTGGATATTGAAAAAGCTGTCTTAAACGGTGAAGTAGATGCGGGAGTGTTGATACACGAATCTATTCTTAATTTTGATAGCGATTTAGAAGTAGAAGCGGAATTGTGGGATATATGGATAGAATTAGCCCAAGATTCCTTACCGCTACCGCTAGGAGGGATGGCTATACGCAGAAGTATACCGCTACTTGATGCTATTGAGATAGAGGAAATTTTGACAAAGGCGGTAAAAGTAGCCAACCAACACAAACATCTCTTATCCGCGATGTTGATTGAGAGAAATTTAGTCAGAGTAGATAATCAAACTCTTCAAAAATATCTATCTTTGTATGCCAATCAAAATAGTATCACAATGAACCAAACCCAACTAAAAGCACTTGAGAGATTGTTTGAATTGGGGTATAATGCGGGATTTTATACTCATAAAACAGATATCGTTACGGCATTGATTCCTAGTGAATACAAAAATATTCGATTTAGCTAGCCTAGGGCGGTTAATTTATTGATAAATATGCTATAATTCAAACAAAAAAGGAGATTTTATGAAAATTGTAGTAATTCAAGGACCAAACTTAAATATGCTTGGAATTAGAGAACAAAACATCTATGGAGCAATGAAGCTAGAAGATATTCACAACCAAATGAAAGCAGTAGCGGAGCAAAACGGATTTGATATTGAATTTTTTCAATCAAATTTAGAAGGAGAGATTGTAGATAAGATCCAAGAATGCCTAGGTGATGCGGATGGGATTATTATTAATCCAGCGGCATATACACATACATCAATTGCCATCAGAGACGCACTAAGAGCAGTGCAACTACCTACAATAGAGGTGCATATATCAAATATCGCTGCAAGAGAAGAATTTAGAAAAAAAAGTCTCATCTCTGATATTTGTGCGGGGACAATTGCCGGATTTGGACCGTTTAGTTATCATTTGGGGATGATTGGGATGATTCAAATCCTAAATGAAATCAAAATGATGAAAGAAGCACAAGCCAAACAAAATGGATAATTTTATTTTAAATAAAGAAAATGAAATTTACTATGAATGCGGATATAGCTGTGACAACGCTATCTACCTTCAAATCGGTGATGAGAAATATTTTATCACCGATGGTAGATACACACTTGATGCTTTAGAAAATGCAAAAGCACAAGTAATCACCACCAAAACCTTACTAAAAACCACAAGAGAGATAATCCTAAAAAAAAGAGTAAAGACTCTTATAATAGATCCTTTAAATTGGGATTATGAAAGCTTTGTTTCGTTACATCAAGTCACACATCTTACCAAACAAGCAAACTACTCTCACAAAAAAAGAATCATCAAAACCCCTAATGAACTCGATATCATCAAAAAAGCGGTAAAACTCGGTGCGGATGCTTTTGAGGAATTTAAAAACGAGATAAAAATCGGTGATGATGAATACGAATTGAGCTACAAATTCAAAGAAAAACTGACAAATAGAGGCAAACGCGAGCTAAGCTTTGAGCCTATTGTAGCTATCAATCAAAATAGTGCTAAACCGCATGCAGTTGTGAGTGATAATAAATTGCAAAAAAACGATATTTTATTGTTAGATGCAGGGATTAAATACAAAAGATATTGCAGTGATAGAACAAGAAGTATCGCTATTAATGAAAATCTATCTATGTCAAAAACACAAATATTCCAAAATAAAGAATACCAAAAAATATACGACATCGTCCTACAAGCACAAGAGAAGGCTTTAAATGCCATCAAAGTAGGGATGAAAATCAGCGAACTTGACAAAATCGCAAGGGATTTTATCACACAAGCCGGATACGGTAAATATTTCGTGCATTCATTAGGTCATGGTGTAGGGCTTGATATCCATGAATTACCGTATGTAAATAGCACAAACGACACAATTATCCAAGAAGGGATGGTATTTACTATCGAACCAGGAATTTACTTGCCAGATAAATTTGGGGTGAGAATAGAGGATATGGTGTGTATCAATTATGATAGTAAAGTAGAAATCCTCTAACCTCTAAATCCCCATGCTACCATAAAAGCCAATATACATAATTGTATCAAAATAAACGGTATTACCCCTTTGTAAATATCAAGAGTTGTCACTTCTTTGGGTGCTACACCCCTTAAATAAAACAAACTAAATCCAAATGGCGGAGTTAAGAAGGAGCTTTGCAAATTGAGTGCGATCAAAATAGCAAACCAAATAGGATCAATCCCCAAGCTATCAGCCACAGGCAACAAAATCGGCACTACGATATAACTAATCTCTATAAAATCGATAAAAAATCCCAAAAAGAAAATAATCAACATTACCAATACCACAAACAACAACTTCGCATGCGGCAACGCCGTGAGGAAATCTTCTACTATAGAATCAGCCCCGCTATATACAAAGACCATACTAAAAGCTGTTGCACCTATTAAAATAGCAAATACCATAGAGGTGATTTTAACCGCCTCTAAAGCGGCTTCTTCTATCAGTTTGATATTTAGCTGTTTATAAAACCCAGCCAAAATAACACTACCTACAGCACCCACACTTGCACTCTCCGTAGCAGTAGCAATACCAGCAAAAATACTTCCTAGTACCAATATAATCAAAATTAACGGTGGAAATAAAGAATATACAATCCCTTTGACATCCAAATTCACATCATGCATCGCCGGTGCAATATCTCTTTTGAGATTTGCAACTACCAAAATATACGCAATATAAGCCCCTACAAGTAGCATACTTGGCATAATCGCCGCTTTAAATAGATCCCCTACTGGCTGGTTAAACACATCCGCTAAGATAATTAATACGATACTTGGCGGTATAATCTGTCCCAAAGTCCCACTAGCACAAATCGTCCCGCTAGCCAATCCTTTGTCGTATCCGTGTTTGAGCATCACAGGCAAAGCAATAACCCCCATCGCTACAACACTAGCTCCTACAACTCCAGTACTTGCAGCAAGCATGGTACCGATAATTACCGTCGAGACAGCAAGTCCACCTCTTACTCTTCCAAATAACGTCCCCATGCTCTCCAAAAGTCGCTTAGCAATCGAGCTTTTCTCAAGGACAATCCCCATAAAAATAAACAAAGGAATAGCAATCAAAATCTTGTTTTGCATAATAGAATATATCCTAAAAGGCATCATAGAAAACATACTAATAAATTCATCAGCCCAATCAGCAAATAACACAGCCCCATCTTGAGCCAACTCAAAATACGACGAAATAGCTCCAAAAATCAAAGCAACCGCCCCAAAAGTAAAAGCAACAGGAAATCCTATTAATAGCATAAATAACGCTACAATAAACATAATCAAACCGGTCATTTTTATCCTTTTATATTCGGTTGTGGTTCTCCAAGATAAAAACCTTGTGAATAATCAATCCCCAATTCTTTGACTTTTTGTAATACCTCTTTGGAATGAACAAACTCGGCTATTGTTTTGATACCGGTTTTATTGGCAAATACGATAATCGTCTCTACGATTAGCTCCGATTTTTTGTCGTGATTGATATTTTTAATCAAACTTCCATCGATTTTAAGATAATCGATATCTAGATTTAGGATATGTTCAAAATTGCTATATCCACTACCAAAATCATCAATAGCCACTTCACTCCCTTTTGATTTGACTAAATGGATAAAATTTTTTAATTCATCGTAATTACTAATCGCATCATCTTCTAATATCTCAAATGTAATATACTCAAACAATTCCGGATATTGATGCAACAAACCATTTATAAAACTCATAGTTTCTTTATTTTCTATATCATCAATCGAAACGTTTAGAGATATCTTGACTTTGTGCTGTTTTAATAAGTCAATTGCTCTTTCGTATATCATCATCGTAATAAACTTGTATAATCGATTTTTCTTAGCCAATTCTAAAAATGGATAAATCGATAGCACCTCATCATTGTGTTTAATCCTTGCTAAAACTTCATATTTGATAATTTCACCGGTTTTATTTGAAAAAATCGGCTGGAAATAAGGGATAATATTTCCAGTATCAATAGCTTGTTTTAAAATAGAAGCTTTTTTGATATTTTCTTTAATAATTTCCTCTTGATTAAGACTAGGGTCATACACACCGACATTTTTGGTCTTATCTTGTTTAATAGTCTTTAGGATAATGTCTGCAGTTTCGATAAGTGGCGGTGTATCGCTAATACCTATACTAATCATTACATTAAATTCCACATCTTGGTATTTGATAGGGTTAAATCTAAAATAATTTACAATCTCATTTGCAAGTTCTATAGCGACTTTTTGTGAGACATTATTAAGCAATATTCCAAACGCATCCGCACCTATACGATAAAACTTCGGTTTATACTCAGTAGGGATAAAATGTTGTAATACTTTGGTAATTTCTTTAAGAATAAAATCACCAGCATCAATACCATAAATATCGTTGTATACCTTAAAATCATCAATATCGACAATCAAAAATGTTTGATTTGGTGCTTTTACATCCTCAACTAATTTACGTCTATTGTAAAGTTTGGTAAGATCGTCTGTGATAATAGTAGTCTCTAGAAGTTTGTTCTCCTTTTCTATTTTTACAAACAATATCAAAATCACAACAATAGATAGTATCACAAATAATATCAACAATACAGACACTATGGTAACTACTTTTAGTTGTTGTTTGGTTTCTTTTATAAATTCCGTAATACAATTCTCTAGCTCGTCTTGTGTTTTGTATTCTAATACCGCTCTAATATCATTGATATATTTTGGGAGTAGTTGCTTAAAGAGCTGGACATTTTTTAGAAATACCCTTGTAAATGGGGTTTGTTTGATATACTTGATTTTATCGTAATATGATAGATTAGAGATAAACACCTCTTCTTGACTTGATTTGGCTAGCAAAAATTGGGTCGCCACTTTTACAAGAATCCTTTTTTCAGAAATAGGCAGTGTTTTTAATTCGGGTAATTTAGTGGTTAATTCCGCGATATACATATCCGCATTTTTTAGTGGAGCAATAATAGTCTCCAATCTATAAATATCGTCAATTTTGGATAAAATATCTTTTTTATATCGCAAAAACATCGCGTAAGCTTTGGTATCAAGCTGGAAAGTTGGATCGTTTTGTAAATTGGTAAGAATACTTCTAATACCCCTCTCAAGTTCCACAACCCCATCAAAATTCTTATACAAATACACGCTAATACTTAAAATTTCATAATTTAGCTGTAGTTCTTTTTGTTTTAATAGCTCTAGGTGCTGCATAATAATATCGTTTCGACTAAAGTAATTTTTGGTATAGTTATTAAACGTCACAAGTGCACCTACGATAAACATCCCTACAATAATCAATACTACTTTTTTCATTTGGCATCCAATATTTCCGGTCTTTTACCGGTTAGTGTCTTAAAAAAGGCTATAATCGACTCTATTTGTTGGTCCGTAAGAGACAAACCTAGATTGTAATAAGCCATTTTGTTAATCGCCACAAATAGCTCTTTAGTAGAAGCATCATGGAAATAAGGTGCAGTTTGTGTGATATTTCTGAGACTTGGGACTTTGTAGACAAATTTATCATCATTGCGATGAGTTATCTCATACCTATCTCCTACCCTATCTTTGGCTTTGTGAATAACACCGATTTTTTGAAACGAATTTCCACCCATATTAGCTCCATTATGACAAGTAATACAACCTAGCTTTTTAAAGTTATAATATCCTTGTAATTCTTGCTTGGTTAGATTTCCCTCATTACGCAACCATTTATCAAACTTACTATCTACGCTAACGAGTGCTTTTTCAAATTCTGCTACGGCATCTTGAAACATCTCAAAAGTCGGTTTATCCGTATGATAAATTCTCGAGATATCGGCAAGATACTTTTGTTGCAATACTTCTACTACTTTTTGTGGGCTTGAGCCCATCTCTTTTGGATTGTTAATAGGCCCTTTGATTTGTTCTTTCAAATCCAAAGCCCTCCCATTCCAAAATTGTCGGAAATTATATACTGCATTATACACAGTTGGAGACTGAATATTACCCAATCTCCCATACACTCCCACAGATACGTCTCTTGGGTCTGCACCCCCATATTGCGGGGAATGGCAACTCGCACAAGAAATTGTTCCATCTGCTGAGAATGTAGTATCAAAAAACAACTTCTTTCCAAACAACGCTTTTTGTTTGTTGTATTTAATAGGTTGTAGCGGTGTAATAGGTTCATATCGTAAAGCAAATAAAAATATCGGTAAAATTAATAATAATTTCCTCATCTCTCTCCTTTATAAGGTTCCTTTATATGGGATTTTAACATAAATCATCAATATTGTCAACCAATTACATGTACGCTAAGTAATTTATGTTATAATCTATCTTAAATTATCAAAGGATGTAGTATGAGAGTAGTTTTTTTGGTTATTTTTGTGGTGATGTTTTTATTTAGTGGATGTGCTACGCAAACTCAATCTGTAATTATTGCTCTTAAAAACAAAAATATCGCAATCCACAATCAAGCAATCCTCAAAAAAACATTCACATCCAAAATCATTGAAGTCTATAATCTAGGAGAGCTTAGCTTCAAACTAAGACTTAGTCATTATCGCGTATGTATCAACAACCAATGCATGGATAAAGCACGCTTTATCAAACGACTCAATCCACACTATCCAACCAATCTATTAGATAAAATCATCCAAAAACAACCATTAGAGAATATTCCAATTACCAAAACATCAAACGGCTTTATACAAAAGACCGCAAATTTCACATACATAGTAACGCCTAAGAAGGCATTATTTAAAGATAGCAAAAGCCATTTTTTATTTTTGATTAGGGAGTTATGATTGTTTGTTGTGTTCTAAGAGCTTTTGGTAAATCTCCTTAGCTCTTTTTGAACGAAGTGAAAATTTACGCGGTTTTTTGAATTTGGTTTTGAGATAATTTCTAAGCTTCTTAGCAAAAAGTACAAATTCCCTTAGTGGTTTAGTTAGGCGAAATGAACGACTATTGAGGATATCTATATAATTTTGCCATGCTTGTTGGGCATCGGCTTTGACTTCATGAATTGTAGCTTGCAAAGATTGTATGTTCTCTTGCATTTGATGTAATTGTTCATATAGAGCTTTTTCTCTATCTTCAATACCCCACAATATCTCATCCAACGACAAAGAATTATCCACTATTTGTGGTATTTCTTGTTTGGATGCTACTATGGCATAATCAAAAGGTGATCTAAAAATGTCAGTTACGTTGCGTTTGAGGGATGGTTGGTGCAATTGGAGGATTTGGGCTTGGAAATTGTAATGCTCTATTGTAAATTTTAACAAATCTTTGGGAATTGGTCTAATATGGGTAGGATCTAGATAAAAATACTCGCTTGCCACTCTTATATTTTGAGGATTGGGAGTCTCCAAAATCAAAATACCATTCGCATCTAACACTCTATAAGCTTCACGGATAAGCTGGGTAAGCTTCTCAAACGGAATATGTTCTATCATATGAAAAGATGTGATTAAAATAGCACTATTATCCGCTTGTGCTTGCAGATATTCAAGTGCGTCCATAATAATCACATCATTATCATTAGCCATGTGTTTATCGATATCTACACCTACAGCCTCAATACCGTGTTCTTGTAGCAAATCAACAAACTCTCCTCTACCACAACCCAAATCAATCACTTTTTTTGGAGTATCTTTTAGTATAGGTAGTAAGAAATCTAAATAAACTTGTTGTTTTTGTTTGACTGATTCTTTAGTGCCTCTAAAAGTGTCTTCAAATTTTCTATAAAACATATTAAATCTTTAAGTTTTTGATATGTTCTAATCTCTCATGAATCGGCGGGTGAGATGCAAATATGCTCTCTAAAAACCCAACTATCCCAAAAGCTTTCATCTCACTTGGCAAAGCTAATTGCTCTTTTGGAATTTCCCCCAATTTTGCAAGTGCATAATAAATACCTTCCTTTCCATCCAATCTCACAGCACCTTCATCCGCTTTAAATTCGCGATATCTACTAAACCACATCAAAATAGCCGTTGCAAATAAACTAAATATCATCTCCAATACAAAACTTACAATAAAATAACTCATCCCCTCACCCTCTTCTTCTTCATCGTTTGATGTAAGAATTGATGCGATTATTCTTGAGATAAATATCACAAATGTATTTAATACACCTTGCATCAGAGTCATAGTCACCATATCGCCGTGTTTGATGTGGCTAATCTCATGAGCTAACACACCCTCTACCTCTTTTGGTTGCATAATATCCAACAATGAAGTAGATACAGCAACTAAAGCATCATTTTTATTCCAACCAGTCGCAAACGCGTTTGGAGGTCCATCAAATATACCAACTTCCGGCATTTTGATACCGGCTTTAGCAGATAATTTAGATATTGTCATCAATAACCATTCCTCTGTTTGATTTTGAGGAGTTTGTATCACTCTTACTCCCATACCGCTTTTTGCCATGGTTTTAGAGAGCAAAAGAGATATAAAAGCCCCACCAAACCCAAATACAAAAGCAATCAACAACAAAGAATTCACACTATTATCCAGATGAATCCCAAAAAACGCACTCAATATAAACAACACCACATACAATGACGCCATTACGGCAAGATTCATAACAATCAACATCACTATTGCCATCTATTCTCCCTTTATGTTTAATAATTCTTTATTGATAAGGTTAATCATATTATAGCCAACTTCAGATGAAATTATACCGTGTTTCATAGCTTCTTGTATAGAATCTTTCTGTTTAAGTAACAATCTCTTAAGAGATGTGCGAAATTCGTAATTTTTGACATGCTTATCATCTTTGGCTAATTGCTCAATTATATCTTTGGCATGTTGTAAGTTTTTTTGCTGATTTTTGTATAATAGATTGTATACATGTTCTGATATAATAGCTTCTTGTTTCATCTCTTCTAACTCTTTAGTTGCAGCATTAATCGCAATAAGCTGTGCTTTTTCGTATTCATATTTCTCAAGATTTTTATTTTTTGATGTAATATTCAAAAATTTCAATAAAAATTTGATCGACAATCCTTGTACAATCAAAGAAAACCCAACCACACCAAAAGTCATCACAAGTATCATATCTCTGTATTGATAATCATTTGGGATAGATAGTGCAAGTGCCATAGCTAATGCTCCTCTTACACCTCCCCATACAAATATCGCTTGCCATTTGATATTGATTTTTTTATCCAAAACGTTAACAATCGGCGTTAATACCAAGACAGACACCACTCTACCCAACAACACGGCTACAATTCCTAGAGTAATGTAGTAGAAATTTGAGATAATATCTATCTTACTAACTTCAAGCCCGATAATAAAAAACACAACCGAGTTGATCACAAACGCCACATACTCCCAAAAATCTTTTACAGATACCCTAGTAGTAGGGCTCATCCCTATCTTAGTCCCATAATTTCCTACCATTAATCCAGCAAAAATTACGGCAATTACACCAGATACCTCAAAATATTCAGCACTAATATAAGTAAGATACGTCACAATAGTAGTAAGGGTAATTTCTATTAAATGATCATCAATCAACGCCGTAATTCTAGAAAACGTTAATCCCAATATACTACCTATAATAGCACCTCCAAAAGCCACAATCACAAACTCCCTAAGACCATGCACCATAGAAAACTCACCATGACTAAATGCTATAGATGCAATGATACTAAATACCACTACCGAAATACCATCATTTAACAAACTCTCCCCTTCAATAATCGACGAGAGGCGTGTTGGCACTCCAAGTTCTTTAAATATCGCAAGCACACTAATCGGGTCGGTTGAGGAAATCACCGCACCAAAGAGCAACATTACAACAAGTGGTATATGCAACACAGCATGCAAAAAGTATCCAATAACAAATACCGATACAAGCACACCAAAGATTGCATAAATTAAAATAGGCTTGAGATTTTCTTTGAATTCATTAGCATTGAGATTAAATGCTGCTTCAAACAACAAAGGCGGTAGCAAAATATGAAAAATCAAATCCGATGTCAGATGAATATCCGGAAATGTGTGAAATACACTCAATATAATTCCCGCAAAAATCAAAGCAATAGTATAAGGTAAATTACTAAAATATCGCACTAACATTGCTACAGTCGCAATAACCATCATCAATATAACAATTTCCACTTCCAAACCCATTTTAGTCTCCTTTTATTAATTTTACCACTTCTAACGCACTCCCATGCCCCAAAACATCTCTCAAAATCTGAGATTTAGCGATAAATTCATCAATTGAGCTATTTTGATATTCACTCAGTAATGCTTCTATATCAAAATCTTGCAAATATTCTTTGTGAAATTCCCCCTTGTTGGCTTGTTGAAAAATAATATTTGCCAATCCCACATAATCCAACTTCACAAACAACTTCGCAATAAGATATTCAAT
Organism: Campylobacterota bacterium; assembly: GCA_013153685.1. Taxonomy (GTDB): domain Bacteria; phylum Campylobacterota; class Campylobacteria; order Campylobacterales; family JAADDX01; genus JAADDX01. The sequence goes on from JAADDX010000054.1 coordinate 31,123, forward strand.
CTTACGTGCTTTATACATCAATACAAATGGTGTGCCGATAATAGCAGCTTCTAAAGTAGCAGTCCCGCTACATATGTAAGCAAAATCGGATGTAAGCAACGTCTTTTGCGTATCGAAACTAACCTCAAATTCACCAATATCACCATATATATCCATCTCATCTGCATAAATACGAGGCACTACCAACACTTTCTTGGCTTGGATTTTTGTAGCCAATTGCCTAAATATAGGCATTAATGCTTTGATTTCACTCTTTCTGCTACCTGGTAGAAAAGCTACTTGATTATACACTAAATCATCTCTAAATTGAGTAATTTCATCAAGCAAAGGATTTCCGACATATTCCTTTATCCAATATTTCCTCTCAAACGGAAATATAAACGCTTTTTTATCGATAAGTTGATTAATCACCTTAATTCTACCGCGTTTCCAAGCCCACACTTTCGGTAAGATATAGTATATAATTTCTATTTGTGGATTGATTTTTTTGATAGCTTTAGCTAAAGGAATATTAAAAGATGGTGCATCAATTAAAAGCACTTTATCGCACTCCTTGGATGCTAAGGCTAGTGTTTGGATGGCTTCTTTGGCTTTTTTGATTTTGGGTATTACATCTACAAAACCCATTACCGAAAATTCTTTACTATCATACAAAGGAGTGCCAAATTTGCTATCAAAAATCCCAACTAATTCAAACGGATACAAAGCCAGCAAATGCGATAAATGCAAATTCGCAGACGGCTCAAGACTTGCGACTAGTATCTTCACCGCTATTCTTTAAAAAATCATCTGCATCTTTAAAAAAATCATCCTCTTTTTTAGTTTTTTTGCTCTTTTTAACAAACGTCGAGCTATGCTTCTTGCGTAATGAAAAGTTTGTTGGCATGCACATACTTCCTCCTTAAAAAGAAATTCCTATCTCGTTTCTTTTAATATCGGCTAAAACCATGATCTGACATAATTGTTCTAATGTTGTCTTTGGTTGCCAATTTAGCTCATCTTTGGCTTTTTGAGGATTTCCTATTAGCAAGTCTACCTCCGCTGGACGATAAAATTTAGGATTTACTCTTACGACTACTTTGTTGGTAGCTTTGTTAATACCCACTTCATTCTCACCGCTACCCCTAAATTCTAGCTCAATATCCACAGCTTTAAATGCCATTTTTACAAAATCTCTCACACTTTGAGTTTGATTAGTAGCCAATACATAAGTATCCGCTTTTGGTGCTTGCATCATCAAATACATCCCTTCGACATATTCTTTAGCATACCCCCAATCCCTTTTGGCATCCAAATTACCAAGTTCTAACACATCCAATTTCCCCAACTTAATCTTAGCGACCGCATCAGTAATTTTACGCGTTACAAACTCTTTGCCTCTTAGAGGAGACTCGTGGTTAAATAGTATCCCACTTGTCGCAAATATATCATAACTCTCTTTATAATTCACACACATCCAATGAGCATACAACTTAGCAATACCATAAGGGCTACGCGGATAAAAAGGTGTCTTCTCACTCTGTGGTATTTCCATAACTTTCCCAAACATCTCAGAAGTTGAGGCTTGATAGAATTTAATTTTAGGATTAACAATCCTAATCGCCTCAAGCAAATGCACAGCTCCCAAGCCGGTGATATGAGCGGTGGTAAGTGGTTGTTTGAAGCTCACTCCCACAAAGCTTTGTGCTGCAAGATTATAAACTTCATCCGGTTGAATTTGAGATATTGTCCTAACACTATCACTAGCATCGGTTAGGTCAAATTCGATCAAATGTAAATTTTCATCATCTTGTATCCCAAGCTCATTAATCCTCCAAAAATTCACAGAACTCACTCTCCTATAAGTCCCATATACCTCATAACCTTTTTGCAATAAAAACTGTGCCAAATAAGCACCATCCTGTCCTGTAATACCGGTAATTAACGCTTTTTTCATTTGGTGTATTTCCTTCATATAATAAATAATCGATTTCATTTATTGAATGTAATTTTGAATTATATCATAAAATACCAAATTTCCTAACCGTGCATAACGATATTTTTTGATGTTTTTTGGTGTGATTTTTTGCTGTGGATGTGGAAAATTATGTTATAATTAACTCAAATTGCTAATAAATCATGCTTTTGTGCAAAAACAGCAATTTAAGTTATTATAAAGGATTTTGTTTGATAGCTACAATCAACGAACTCAAGAAAAAACACAATATCACAATCGCTGCACATTATTACCAAAAAGATGAAGTATTTGAATGTGCAGATTTGGTAGGAGATAGTCTAGAACTAGCCAAAAAAAGTCAAAATTTAAATGGGACTTTGGTTTTTTGTGGTGTTAGTTTCATGGGTGAGGCTACCAAAATTCTAAACCCGACTCTTAAGGTATACATGCCAAGACTCGGAAGTTGTTCGATGGCTAGGATGGCTACGCCAGAGGGATTTGATAAAGCTATTGAGCAGCTACAACAGCACGATATCGATTTTATCCCTGTGGTATACGTTAATTCTACAGCCGCTATAAAGGCGAGAGTAGCACGCTTAGGTGGGCTTACGTGCACAAGCTCAAATGCACAAAAAATCGTAGAGTGGGTATTGGCTCAAGGTAAAAAAGTATTCTTCTTACCGGATAAAAACTTGGGTTTTAATATCGCAAGAACACTTAACAAAACTTCAGCTTTAGTAGGCGATGGTGGTTATGAAAAGGCTGATATTATATGTTATGACGGCTTGTGTAGTGTGCACCAACTCTTTAGCGTAGAAGATATAGAATTTTACAAAGAGAAGTTTGATGATATTGTAATAGCAGCTCATCCAGAAGCTAGCATAGAGGTATGCAAGAGATGTGATTTTGTAGGCAGCACATCACAGTTGTTGCAATACATCGAAAATTTACCGCCTCATCAAAAAGTAGCCGTAGGGACTGAGTATAACTTTATCAAAAGATTAAAACACCCAAATACTTACGTATTATCATCAACCAAACCAGAATGTGCAAGTATGAACGAAACTACGCTTGAGTCATTGTATGAATTGATGATTGCTATTGATAATAATCGAGCATTTAATGAGATTGTAGTGGATCCCCAAACGGCACAAGATGCAAAAATTGCATTAGAGAGAATGATGAATTTGTCATAAAGGAGTAGAATGTTTGATAATAAAACAATATTAATCACCGGTGGAGCTGGATTTGTAGGTAGTAATCTGGCTTTATATTTCCAGCAACACACAAACGCTAAAATCGTCGTATTTGATAAATTCAGAAGCGAAGAGAGATTTAGTAATGGAAATCTCAAAAGCTTCGGACATTATGAAAATCTAATCGATTTTCAAGGGGTTGTGATTAGCGGTGATATCACAAATCAAGACGATTTAGATAGACTAAGAGAATATAAGTTTGATTATATATTTCATCAAGCTGCTATTTCCGATACCACCGTGCTAGATCAAAAAATCATGATAGATACCAACGTCAACGCCTTTGCAGATTTGTTGGATATGGCTGTAAAGATGGATGCTACTATGGTATATGCAAGTAGTGCTGCAACGTATGGGGGTAGTGATACGTTTAAAATCGGCTACGAATCTCCAAATAACGTATACGGATTTAGCAAGCTTATGATGGATAATCTTGCAAAAGAATATTATGACAAAATTCGAGTGGTGGGTCTTAGATATTTCAATGTCTATGGTCCAAGAGAATATCACAAAGACAAAACTTCGTCTATGGTATTGCAGTTTGGCTTGCAATTATTAAGAGGTGAAGCGGCAAAGTTATTCGAAGGTAGCGACAAGATTTTGAGAGATTTCATCTATATTGAGGATGTTATAGAGGCAAATATCAAAGCTGCAAAAGCAAAAAGCGGTGTGTATAACGTAGGCACCGGTAAGGCACGATCATTCCAAGATATTGTAGATATTCTCAAAGATGAACTACATATCCAAAGAGATGATATATATATCCCAAATCCTTACATCGGCAGATATCAATTCTTCACTCAAGCTGATATTTCCGATACACAAAAATATCTTGAATTCGCTCCTAAATTCACACTAGAAAAAGGGATAAAAGCGTATTTACCATACATCAAAAAAATTCATCAAAAGGAAGTAAAATGAACATGGAAAGTTTAATCAAAGAAGTTGTAATACCGTTTGATAAGAGTATACAAGAGGATAAGGAAATTGCAAAATATTTCGCTTCAAAGGAAATATCTTCAAAATACAATTTTGATATAGCAAAATTATCAATTGCTTTGTTGTATGATGCCACAAAAGCAAGAGAGATTATGATACAGCTTGCAGATACATACAAAGATTTGGGGATAGATACCCAAACGATGCACAGATACATGATGATATTTTTCAAATTACACAAAAAATGGGCAAAAGAAAATTTCAATACAGATAATTACTACGATTTGTTAATGGATAAGTTTGATGATATGTTTGTAAAAATCTATGATGAAAAATTACAAAATAGCTTTTTTACAATAGATAGCGAAGAAAACGATGAATATGACGAACTTATCAATCATGTGCTACAAACACACCATCAAAAAACTATTAGTGCCAAGGAATATCTAGACCAAGGTGACTTAACACAAGACGACTTGGCAGATATTATCGAAACAATAGACAAATGTGAGGAGTTGTTAAATTACCAAACACTAGAGCCACAATTTCTTGAGAAATTTATCGGTATGATGCAAATGTTATCTTATATTTTATACAATACTCAAGAATTCAAAGACGTAGGGTATGCAATGGAGCATTTCGCACAAGATCTAGAAGCTATCAATCTAGAAACATTGCCACCTCAAAAAAAAGAATTCGTTTGGAATATGCTTATACAACTTAGCAAAGATTTAGAAAAATGGATTAAGTACATATTTGTAGATAAAAGTGTAGATGATATTCACTACTTTGATGCCTCATTCCTAGCAAGTATGGCACAATTTAATATATTGATTAACAAAGACTAATCTAATCCCCAAGATAATCTTGGGGCAGATTACATAAACTAGCTTATAGATATTGTTCCCCGTCGTAGATATAAATCAATGCATTTACATCTATATTATCGATATTATCTACACTAAAGCTGCATAGTATATTATCATCACTAAGGTTTGCTTCGTTTTTGTTGTCCACATAAAATACGGTAATATTATTTCCATCTTCATACATTACCAAAGCTGCAGATGCGTCGGTATTATCTCCATTTAGATCAATTACATCACTACAACCATTCTCATCAATCCCATAATCATTACCGCTCTTTACCACATATAGTGCTACATCATCTGATATATTTCCGGCTTTAAGAGCACTAATCGTATCAGAAGTATCTCTAATTCTATCATATACACTCAATGTCGAAACTGTCGGTGCCGAACCTAGTGCAAAAGCATTTTTGTTTAGTAATATCTTATCATGGTCATAATCATAATCCAAAATCGATACATGATGTATATCAGATATCCAAGATTCAAAAAACACATAATCCTCTCCAGCACCAGTTGCAAGTGTAGCACTCTCAATCATATCGTTAGCTTTTAGCACGATATAATCATCACCCCCTAAAGCATCGACTCTATCCGCACCAGCATTGATGAGAATTTGATCATTTTGGTTTGTTCCGCTCATATCATCATACATCCCATCTCTTCCCACAATCCACATTCCATTTTCACTTTGGGCACTCATATCAAGCTTACTAATATCACCATTATTTGGATCAAGTGTTACAAAAAAGTGCGGCTTCATATTATCTACATAACCATCGGAAAATACCAAATCATCATCGCTTATAGAAGCATCGCTAGTGTATACTACACTTCCTCTATCGGTGATTTTATACACATTATCTCCAGCACCCATCACCACATCAAATCCATCCTTTGTATCCACAACCAATCCTGTTGCTGATGGATTAAGCTTGATATTATCATCATTATTTGTTCCTATTACGTATTTGATTTGGCTCAGATCCACATCACTCAAATCATAAATATCACTATAAGCAACATTCAAATACAAAGTATCCCCTTGGATTGCATACATCTGAGAGCTATCCATAGTAGGAGCAACCCCAGCAAATGCACTAACAGCAGATAACTTATCTGATGAAGAATCCAACTGTGTCTTGAGAGCTTGGATGTCATCTTGGGTTTTGATTTTGGATACAACAGCTTGCATAGTTTGCACATCTTCTTTGAGTCGTGTACTATCATCCGTATCGATACTATCTACACTATCTGCAATTTCCTTTGATGCTTGCACTCTATTAGTATAAGTTTGAGCCGCCTTTAGGGCATCGTTAAAGTAATCTTGTGAATATCCATGATCCAAATAATATTGCTGCCACATATCGGGATGTTGAGGAATATCAAGTGCAACATTTACAATATCCAAAATCGCCTCACCCAATGTTTTGGTATGATCATACACCGTATGTGCCCAATAATCAATCCCTTGCGGGTCAGATTCATAGGATTTATCAAACAATGTCTTATACACACTCTCAATAACATTTTTGATACTATCGTAATTATTCAAATCCAAATTCGCATAATCTGGATACAAATCACCCAAATCATACGCTTTAGTTGCATAAATAGCACCATTTACCATATTTTCCGCAAGCTGTGTTTGGCTATATTGATGTGTTATAGAATCGTTATACCAATAATCCACTTCCGCTTTGCTAGGTGCTCTTTGGAACATAGCAACGTATAATTCAATAATCTTATCTCTATCAATCATCACTTCTCCTTATCTAATACACGTAATTCAATACTTCTTTTAGATCTTTTTTATCTATTATCACATTGGCTGCTTTTTTGAGCACATCTTTAGCACAAAATGCCACCCTTGTATCAGCATACTCAAACATACTCAAATCGTTTGCACCATCACCACACACAAACGTATCTTCTTTTGATATCCCAAGTATGTGCTGCAATCTTTGCAACATATCACCTTTGGAGTAATTAAACATCATATCTCCGCCTACAAGCCCTGTAAGAATACCATCTTTAGCATGAAGTATATTTGCAAAATCAGCATCAAATCCTAACTGTTCTTTCGCGTATGAAGTAGCCACTCTAAAACCACCACTAAAACACACCACAGTATAACCTAGTTTTTTTAATTGGGAAATAGTCTCCTTTGCTCCTGGCATAAAAGGGAGGTTATGAGCTATTTTTATAATTTCCTCTTCTTTTAGACCCTTTAAGAGTTGAACTCTCATAATCAAACTCTCAAAAAAATCAATCTCTCCAGCCATAGCCTTGGCTGTCAAAGACGCTACTTTATCTTGGAGTCCAAGTGCCTTAGCAAACTCATCTATCGTCTCTCCATCCATCAAAGTCGAATCAAAATCAAACACTGCTAATTTCATGAAAAACCTTTAAACGAATAAAAGGAAATAAATCCTTATATTCCTGTAGATACAAATACTGGAGCTGCAAAGATACCAAAATAAATAGTTCCAGCCAAAAGAATAAGTTGTCCTAATAAACTACCTGGTGTCATATATATTTTGCTAGTATTATACCCATCCGTAGTATCAAAGTAGATATGTTTGATAACCCACGCATAATACCCCACAGATAATGCGGAATTTAACGCTGCAATAAGCACCAACGGCCACAATCCTGCATCTACCCCTGCCCAAAATGTTACGGCTTTTGAGATAAATCCAGCCATAATAGGCACACCTGCTAAGCTTAATAATTGAATTGTAAAAAATAGTGCATGAAGTGGACTTCTTTGATACAATCCTCTAATATCATCTAAAGTCTTAATATGAGCTTCTCTTCTTAGATCATTTAACAATAAAAACACACTTGTTTGCATAAAAATATACGCTACAGCCAAATATACTAATGCAGTATAACTATATCCACTTGCTATTGCAGCAAACGGAATAAGCATATACCCAGCATGTGCGATTGACGAAAATGATAAAATTTTTGCAATTTTCTTTTGAAATAATGCCATAAAATTCCCAAGTGTCATTGTAATAATCGCAAAGAAACTAAACAATAAAACAGTTGTATTAAGGTATGCTTGTAAGAAAATATAAAATGCTTTGAATGTAGCAATTACGACTACTACTTTGATAACACTACTTAAAATAGCTGCAGCCGAATGGTTGATTTGTGCATACGCATCACCAGCCCAACCGTGCATAGGCACAATTGTCATCTTATAGAAAATCCCAGCAAGCATAATACCTACCGCAACTAACGTAAAATTACCTCTTATTGCTATTTCCGCATAGTTAAAACTTGGTGTTACCATAGCAAATAGTGCAAACCCTAGCAAAATAAATCCACTTGCAGTAGCCCCAGCTACAAACATTTTAATAGCACCCTCAGCGTTTAATCTACTTCTAATATTCGCACCTAGCACATAAGAAATAATCGCAATTACTTCAAATAATACAATAAACATCAAAAAGTTATTCGTCTCCAGCATAGCCATACTTGCCGCACCCAAAAATAACGTTTGTGATACGAGCGGTCTCTCAAACCCGCTAAATGTCATCATTGTAGCTGCTAATACTATCAATACTACAATCTCTAAAAGCTGTATATCCGGTGTGAGAGTAAAATACTCCATCGAAATACCATGCCCCATAAATACGTTAAATGCTGCAAATGCAAATGCAGCAGTTGCGATATATTTCGCAATAACGATTTTTCCTTTAAAGAACAAAGGAACTAAAAGTCCGGCTCCTATTAATATAATCAAACTATTCATTACATACCTCCAAACATTGCAAATGCATTATTTGCTATATCAAAGATTGGTTGAGGATATACACCAAAAAATACAATCAACACCGCATAAATACAAAGTGCCAAAAATTCTGGTTTACTCATATCAAATTTGCTTTTTGCAACAATTGGTGAAATTTCCGCGTGGAACGCACGTCTAACTGCCCAAATCACATAACCAGCACTGATTAACGAAGCAATCGCCGCTACCGCTATCCACCATCCATAAGCTTTAATAGCTGATACTATGATGGTAAGCTCTCCTACAAATCCCATCGTTCCTGGTAAACCAAGTGCCGCCATACCGGCTAATACGAATATCGCACTGATATAAGGTGCTTTTTGCATAATTCCACCCATCTCATCCATATACCAAGTATGAGTCTTGTGATGCACCCAACCAGCAATCAAGAACATTGGTGAGATCACCAAAGCATGCCCTATCATCTCATAAAGTGCTGCACTCAATCCGTCATAAGTTACAGTAGCAATAGCCACCACTACAAGTCCCATGTGCGAAATTGATGAATATGCCACCATTTTCTTAATATGTCTTTCATAAATCGCCAAGAACCCTGCAAATAATGTAGTCGTAAGACCCAATACAACCATATACATTGAAAACTGCATAGTAGTTGCCGGCATCATTTCCACTACAAATCTAATAAGTCCATACGCACCCATTTTAAGTAAAACACCAGCTAGCAATACCGAAATACTACTTGGTGCTTCCACGTGTGCATCCGGTAGCCAAGTATGAAATGGGAAAAGAGGCAATTTAGCTGCAAACCCAATAAACATAAACCACCAAATCAATACCGGAGTAGCAAGCATAGCCTCTTTAATCATAGTAAAGTCCATCTGCCCTGTTTGTTTGTAAATAAGGAAAAAACTCACAAGCATAAACATTGACGCGAAGTGAGTGTATAAGAAAAATTTAATCGCTGCATAAACTTTTCTCTCACCTCCCCAAATACCTACCAAAAAGAGCATTGGAACAAGGGTCATCTCCCAAAAAATGAAAAACCACAAAAGGTTTGTTGTCATAAACACACCAAAAATCGGTCCCGCAAATAAGATTAGCAAAGAAAAATATGCTGCTTGCATTTTTTCTTCCCACGAAGTAAACACTACCAAAATCAACAGTGCTGCTGTTAATATCAACATAGCCACACTCAAAGCATCTACTTGCAACGTAAGTGCATAATCAAACCCCGGAACTCTCAAATAATCTCCAAGTACCAAAAATCCACCACCAACCGGTAAAGCATGGTATAAATCCACAGAGATAATCAACAATAATACAAATAATGCCAAAGCAGCCCATTTAGCCACCCATTCAGCACCCCTTGAGATAAAATACACAAACGGTGCTAGAAGCATCGGTCCAAATATCAACATTATACTACTCATATTACACACCTTTTACTATAATTAGAATTGCAACTACAATAATCGCAACACCAATTGCATATGTTCCGATATAATCACCAATTCTACCCGTATGTCCGATTCTAAATCCTCTAAAAATCATTCTTGCAAACGGCACCGTAGCATTTACAACCCAATCAATCATATAAGTATCAACCCATCTAAGAGCCCTTGCTATACCGTTTACTACGATGTTTTTACTAATAAACGTAATTCCAGCTTCTACATAATATCCTCTAAATAATAATTGGTGAATAATTTGCATAAATCTATGTTTCGAAATTTTCTCAAGTAGATTCATCCCTTTTACATACAATCCTACAACAATAGCAAATAATGTCGCCATTCCAAGCAACAATCCTACAAGCAACCCTTTTACATGAGGCTCTTCAATCTCATGTCCTACAATATACTCAACCGCATCAGTTTGATATAAAGCAATTCCAAGCGTAACAAACGCTAAAATTCCAAGAGGTAATCTAATAAAGAAATTTCCCGGTGCATGAACATGTCCCGCAATATCTTCATTTCTTGGCTCACCCAAGAAAATAAGAATCCAAAGTCTTGTAATATACGCAATAGATAAAAGCCCTGCAATAGTTACTAATGTATATACAAACGGGCTTCCATGCGTAATAGCTTCTGCAATAATCATATCTTTTGAGAAAAATCCACTAAATGGTGGCAGCCCAGCAAGAGACATAGAACCCATCGCCATGAATAACGCTACGTATGGAGCTGTCTTGATGAGACCTCCAAGCTTCCAAGCATCTTTTGTGTGGTGTGCTATATAGATAACTGCACCCGCACTTAGGAATAATAAAGCTTTGAAAATCGCATGGTTCATAAGATGAAGCATCCCTGCAGCCAAACTACCTACTCCAAGTCCTACAAACGCAATAGATAAGTGCGACATTGTCGAATACGCAAGGATTTTCTTAATCTCTTTTTGCACCAATGCACTTGTAGCTCCAATAAATGCCGAAAGTGCTGCTACATTTGCTACTACAAGCAACGCATCCGTATAAGCATAAAAATCAAAAAGTCTCGCTACGATATAGATACCACTATTTACCATCGTAGCACCGTGAATAAGTGCTGATACCGTAGTAGGTCCTTCCATCGCATTCATTAACCACGGATATAGTGGAAATTGTCCAGACTTACCAACTGCTGCTAAAAAGATAAAAATAGCTGTTATAAACGCTACTGTTTTGTCAATCTCACCAGCTTTTGCAAGACTATCTAGATCCACCATATTAATATTTCCAACAAAATATACCAAAAGCCCAATTGCGGCTAGAAGGAATATATCACCAAATCTTGTATATAAAAATGCTTGCATCCCTGCATCCGCAGCAGATTTGGTCTTAAACCAAAATGAGATGAGTAAATATGAAGCAAGCCCCATAAACTCCCAACCTGCAAATGCACCAATTAAGTCTTTTGCAATTACAAGTAAAATCATACCACCGATAAAAAACAATACTTTTGCGTAGTATCTCGGCTGATCTGGATCATCACCCATATAATCATGAGCAAAATGGATATCTGCAAACCCAAGTCCAGTCGCTATCAACAACATTACAATACTTAAATGATCTATATAAATCCCAAGAGGTAACGTAAGATTACCGTATGCAATCCAAGTATAATCTATATCAATAGGAGTCTCTCCATAGTGCATAAATACATAAACAGATGTCCCAAACAAAATAGCCCCTACTATTTCTGCTACCCAAAAGGCTAACTTCTGGTTCATCTTTCCTAAAATAAACGCAAGTGCCGCACCTACGTATGGCAATATTAAATAAATACTTACACTAGTCATTGTATTTACCCCCTTCATCCAATTTATCTGGGATAACTTCTTTTGTGATTCTATTTGATAATAAGAATATCAAAACTCCTGCCGCCGCTTCAAGTGTTGCAATAACTATCACGATATATGCAATAGCTAGATTTTGTGTCATACCAAAATGATACGCACTACTTGCCAATACCAAAATCACAGCATTTAAAAGCATCTCTAATGAAAAAAATATTCTCAAAAAATCAGCTTTATTCGTAACGCCGTATAACCCTATCGCAAATAAAATAATTGCGAATATCATATCTATCTCAAAACTCATGACAATTCCTTTTCATGCTTTAGAGTATGTAGCATTCTAATACTTCCGTATAGTAAACTAGCTCCTACCACAGCCAAGAATATCGCAACTTCGGCATAATTTTCGGTTAGAACGGTAACTTGTGCTTTTACGTTACCCGCATTCTCTACTACGTTGAAGTTTGGCATAATAAATGGAATTACAATAAATCCAATAGCTATTAAAACAATACTTGCCACAGCCCATGGTCTTGATTTTTCTTCTGGAAATGTACTTCCTATTACCGTCACACCAAATAATACCAATACTACAATCCCACCGGTATAGACAAAAATCTGGAACAATCCAAGTAATTTTTCGTCATATCCGATATAATAAAGTCCAAGCAAAAACATTAACAACGCAAAACTCAAAACTGCCGGAACTGTTTTTTTTACCGTAATTGAAATTACAGCCAAGATAATTACCGCTACAAGTAACAAAATACTAACCATTATTATCCTCCTTTGTAGGAGCTTCTTTACTAGCTTCCTCTTTTGCTTTTGCTTCAGCTTCGGCTTTTGCTTTTGCTTCAGCTTCGGCTTTCTTTTTGGCCGCCATCTCAGCTTTCTTTTTGGCTGCTGCCTCAGCTTTTTTTCTTTCTTCTTCTTTTTTCTTTTCGATCCAATCTTGCGGCACATCTACTCTCACCCAAAAATTATCTTGAGCTTCATGTGCTCCACCAGCTCTCATATCAAAAGTTCCACCGCTCAATTTCAATGCCTTTGGTTTGGTAGGGCATACATCCTCGCATAATCCACAAAAAATACAAATAGCCAAATTCACTTCCGGTATCTTATTTGGTCTTTTTAATGGTAACGGTTTCATCACAATCGCATCTACGGGACAGATTTTATTACAAGCATCACACCCCGTACAAACATCATATAAAATCTCATGCTTACCTCTAAATATTTCAGACTTATGCACGAAATCTTTGCTTGCGTCTTTGGTAGCAAGCCTATCTTCTGTCATACTTTTTGATACTCTTATCATTTTTTTTATAATATCAACTAACATATCAAGCTCCTAAAATATATAGTTTCGCAAAGATTACCCAAACTATATTTAAAATCGACAACGGAACCAACCAACTCCATGCGAATTTTAACATTTGATCAAGTCTAAGTCTTGGATTTGATGCTCTAATAGCCACCATCACCACCGCAATAAGTGCAATCTTTAGAAATAAACACCAAAAACTATCAAAAAACAATCCTCTATAACCACTAAAGAATAGCGTTACAGCAGCAGCTGATACTACCAAAATCTCGGTAAATTCAGCAAATTTAAGCAATACATAATTTGTCCCTGAGTATTCTGTATAAAATCCATATACAATTTCCTGTTCCGCATCTGGAATATGAAACGGTGGTTGTTCTAAAATCCCAAGCATTGCAATAATAAAAATAATCGCTCCTGGCAATAAAATCAACGTCGTAAGCCAATTATTAGCATACATAATATCATGCAAATTCATTGTTCCAAATAAAATAGCTGGGCTTAATGCCGCTAAGAAGAACGGGGTCTCCATTGAGAGCATTTGAGCCAATATTCTCATACCACCAAGAAATGAATATTTATTGTTACTACCAAATCCCGTAAGAAAGAGTAAAAACGGCTCAACACCGATTAATACAACCAATCCTAAAACTCCATATTGAGTATCCACAACCACACCATTGTGCATCCAAGGAGTCCAAGGAATCAAAACAACCGGTAACGCCGCTACTATCGGTGTGATAAGAGGAATTACATTAAATAAATACGGATCTACACTCTTTGGTGTGATATTCTCTTTTGTTAAGAGTTTAAATACATCATACACCGTTTGTAACGTCCCAGCCGGTCCGTTAAAATGTGGTCCTACCCTTTTGTGTATCCTAGCAAGTACTTTTCTTGCAAAATAAAACACAAAAAAGGTCCATCCTAGCAAAAACAAAAGACCTGGAAAGACCAATATCTGAAATATTATATTATTCATCATCTCTATCTCCTTATCTATCTAAATCACCCTGACAAATATGCATACTTCCATAAACCAATGGAATATCAGAGAGAGTTTTTCCTCTTAAAAGTTCATCTAAAACCATCGTGTGATTCACACTTGGTGCTTTGATTTTGAGTCTATATGGGTTTGTTGCTTTCTCTTGTGTTACAAGATGCATCAAAATCTCTCCTCTTGCCCATTCGATTCTGGTTACTGCTTCACCCGCTGGCAGTTTTTTTGGTATTCTTACAAGATGGTCTTTTTGTGGATTCATCTCTCCACTTGCTATCCCTTCTTGAATTTTTGCAATAGCTTGTTTGATAATATCCATTGACTGGTCTAATTCTTTGAAAAATATATGCAATCTATCGTAAATATCCCCATTCTCACAAGTTACATAATCAAATTCAATCTCATCATACCCTGCATAAGGCTCATCGATTCTCACATCCACTTTTACTCCACTTGCCCTTGCAATCGGACCTGCCATGTAGTTTTGAACCACATCTTCTTTGCTGATAATAGCATTTGCTACCGCTCTTGTCTTCATAAGAGGGTTGTTAATAAAAATATCAAAAAATTCATCCTTGCTACTTTCGTATTTCTCAATAGCCTTTTGTACAATATCCAACCATCCATCTCTTAATGGATATCTCACACCACCTGGCTCAATACACGCAGTAGCAATTCTAGCCCCACTATATTCTTCTAAAGCATCTAGGAAATATTCTCTTACATCCATAGTCCACATTACAAACGTATGAAGTCCGGCATTACCGAAAAATCCACCCATACTAATAAGATGTGATGCGATTCTACCGATTTCCCCTAATACTACTCTCATCAATTTTGCAAATCTTGTAATCTCTTTTCCTGCAATCTCCTCAACCGCTTGAGAGTAACAAATCATAGGATTTGGATTGTCCATAAAACAAATTCTCTCAACCGCTACAATGCTCCCAATAAAATCTTTTCTTTCCACTAAATGTTCAAGTGCTCTCCAAACATATCCAATATCTGGATCCACCCATTGGATATTTTCTCCATCCACACCTACTTTCAATCTAATAGGACCGCTTGCTGGGTGTGTAGGTCCCCAGTGAAGGATAGTTTTACTTCCGTCTTTTGGCAGTGTTTTTTCATTCTCTTCGTATTCATCAAGCCATTCGCTAGTAATTTCATCAATATTTTGGATTAAATTTTGTTCGTGAGCTTTCCAGTCAAAATCTTTTCTAAATGGAAATTTACCGTAATAATCAGCTGAAATTAAGAAATATCTCAAATTAGGATGCCCTTCAAACTTTACTCCGAATGTAGAGTATGCTTCTAATTCATGCCAATTGGCACTTGGCATCAAAGGAGTAATAGATGGTATTTTGCATGCTTCTAATTCTCTTGGAATATCAAATTTTAGCCATACGTTTTTTTTGTTGATAATATCTTCTAAAAAATAATTAACCTCTATTTTATTTTCATCTATAAAATCTGTAGGCGAAACTGTTGAACATGTTTTAATACCCTCTGCTTGCAAGTCTTGCACTATACTAAGCAAGTCGTTTGGATTTGTGAATTTAGCTTTTAGCCATGTTGGTTTGTAGTCTTCTACATACTCGTTGTCATATTTTTCTAATACTTTTCTAATCGCTTCCATCATCAATCCTTAAAACTTCATTTCTTTCCAAAGTCCGCCTTGGCTTGCGGCACTTGGTTCACCTTTTTTGATTTTTTCTTTTACTTCTTCTAGACCCGCTAATATCGCTTCTGGTCTTGGAGGACAACCTGCTACAAACACATCTGCTGGTAAAATTTCCGTCACGTTTTTAATAACGCTCGCACTATCATTATAAGGTCCCCCATCATAAGCACAAGCACCAATAGCCACCACATAGCTAGGTTCTGGCATCTGTGCATAAGTCCTAAGAAGTGCCGGTAAAATCTTTTTACTTACAAGTCCTGTAATAAAAATAATATCCGCTTGTCTTGGTGTAGGAGTCATTATGTATCCATATCTCTCCCAATCGTATCTTGGAGACATTGCCGCAAGCATTTCTAGTGAACAACACCCACTACAAAAATGCACAATCCATGGGGATTTACTCTTTGCGTAATTAAAAAAATCAAGAATTTTTAGCATATCTATACTCCTTCATTGAAATAGTAACGGCTGCGAACAATAACAATCCAAATACCATCGCGATATTTAGGCTATATTCCGTATTATCAAATACAAACAAACTAAAAAATAGCCCACTCATATCAAAGATAATAAAAGCAATTGCGAAAATAAAATACCCAAAATTTGCTTTCATAGGCACTTCACTACTTGGTGGAAGCCCACACTCAAAGTGATCATTTTTTACTTCATTTGGTCTATATGGTGCTACCATAATACCTAGTAAATACAGTAAAAACACACCGCCTAATATTCCAAAAGCAAATATAAAAACAGTCTCCATACAAAACTCCTTGTCTAATTTAGAGATTTTTATATAAAATGATAAAATAATTTTTGGATTTTTTAAAGGTTTTTGGGGAATTATAATCAAAATTTATAAAAAGCGTTACCAATGGTAATACTTTGATAGCAACGTGGAAATTATGAAACTAATATTAATTATTAATCTCCCAATGCTTCTAGTATCTTTGTGTATTCTAAAGGAATGGGGGTAATTTGCCAATTTTTCAAAAACACCAATTTGATTTGTGCATGAAATAATAACTGATCTTGTTTGTAGATATCTTGCGTGATATGTGCTATGCTTTTTTTGATAGCATCTACCTTCGTATGCACATCAATCAAATCCCCAAGACGTGCGGGCAAATAAAAAGTAGCTTGTACATCTCTTACTACAAATCCATCCTCTTGGAAATAAATATTGTTTTGAAAAAACAATTCGCTTCTTGCACGCTCACAAAATGCCAAATACTTGGTATGATATACTACACCTCCCGCATCGGTATCTTCATAATATACCCTAAATTGCATAAATCCTCCTAATAAAACATCTCAATTACTACATAGCTTAAAAACAACATAATGTGACTCAATCCTTCTAAGTAATTCGTCTCTCCATTATCTGTAGTTTTCCATGCCAAAATAATCGTAATAATCAATGCCCCTATTTGTAAAGGTGTAAAATCCATGGAAATATTAATACCAAACATAATTCCCAAGAATAACACAATAGGCACAGTTATCAAAATAGAGACAGTGCTAGCTCCCATTGCGATATTTACTACTCTTTGGATTTGATTGTTTTTTGCAGCTTTAATCGCTGTAAAAAGCTCTGGTGCTACCGTAATAAGGGCGATTACAATCCCAGCAAATCCGGCAGAAAAACCAAAATCTTTTAATACCAAAATTCCGTCTTTAGCAAACACTTCACTCAAAATACCCACAAACCCTAGTAACAACACCAAAAACACACCGTTTGTTATATTGCTTCTTTTATCAAAGAAATAATTATGTTCTTCTTGAACAACCGTGTAATTTGCTCTAAAAATTCTACTTCTTACGCTAGATCTGAAAAAATCCGTATGAGTGGTTGTCTGAAATTTGAAAATAAAAATATAAAATATCAACAACAAAACTGAGATTGCGATACTAGCATGAAATACATCAGTGGTACTATGATGACCAACTGACAAAGTAGAAGGGACAAGTAACATAGCCGATGAAACAAACAATACGGTAGTATAACTTGATGAAGTATCTTCATTGTGGGTTTGTTCTTTGTAATTAAGCCCTCCAATAAACATAGCAAGCCCCAATAATGCGTTCAAATCGACAATAAACGTAGAAATAATCCCGTTTTTTACAGCAACCACTGCTTGGGGATTGTGAGTAGCTTCTAATAACACCATAAAAAGCAACAATATCTCCACTGCAACAGCACTGAAGGTTAGAATCAAACTTCCAAAAGGCTCCCCAAAACGGTGTGCCAAAATCTCGGCAATTTCACTAATAGTAACAGAAATACTCCCTATGGCAATAATAGCAAAAATAGTAGTCCAAACGATAGAATATCCACGCATGTGGAAATATAAAGCCAAAATTCCAAATACAATTCCAAAAATAATATCCCAATAATCACGCACAATATTATGACTTTGGGTATTGGTCTGCGAATCCACCTATGCTCCTTTGTTGATAGAGTGATAGTGTAATTTTAACACATTTTATAAAAAAGTTGAAGGAAATTTGAATAACAAAAGGGAGAAAGAAGAGGAAACCTTTAGTTACGAATGTAAAGGTTTGATTTTATCAAATGGATTTTCTACTACGTGTTTTCTATCCACAATGTATGGTAATAAAGCTGCCGCTCTTGCTCTTTTTACCGCATTTGATAATGCTTCTTGGTGTTTTTTACAAGTTCCAGTAAGTCTTCTTGGCATAATTTTGAATCTCTCGCTAATTCCATATTTTAATACATCCAAATCTTTGTAGTCGATATGGTCTATTTTCATCTCACAAAATTTACATCTTTTTTTTCCGTATTTTCTTTTTTCGCTCATATTAATTCCTTTAAAATGGTATATCTTCTTCATCTATATCTATAGATGGCACATTTTGTTGTGGTTGAGGTTGAGGTTGTGGTTGTGGTTGTGGTTGAGGTGTAGACGCTTGTGTTGCGTAATTTCCACTCTCATGATTATCTCTACCTCCTAAAAACTTCAACTGCTCTACTATCACTTCGTGTTTACTGCGTTTTTGTCCACTTTGGTCTACCCATTGATTAAGGGATAATCTACCCTCTATCAATACTTGGCTTCCTTTTTTGAGGTATTGGTTGGCAGTCTCGGCTGCTCTACCAAATACAGTAAAATCAATAAACATCGCTTCTTGTTTTTTTTCTTTGGTAACTGGATCTGTGTATACCCTATTAGTAGCGATTCCACTTTTTGCTACCGCTGTTCCACTTGGAGTATATCTAAGCTCGATATCTCTAGTTAAGTTACCTATTAAAATCACTTTGTTATACATTATTTTACTTTACTTGCTTGTGTTTCCCAGATTTTTTGTTCTTTTTTGTTTTCGTATTTTACTGTGATAAATCTAATTACATCTTCGTTGATTCTTAAATTTCTCTCGATTTCTTTAATTGCACTTGTAGGTGCCGTGTAGTAAATGATAGTGTAATAACCTCTTTTGTTTTTTTGCACTTCGTATGCTAAATCTCTCATTCCTACTTTGTCTACTGCAGCAATTTCACCACCATTTGCAGTGATAACGTTTACAACCGCTTCGATTTGTTTTTGAATTTCTTCGTCTGTTAGTGTTGGTTTTAACACAAATAACGTTTCGTAATGTTTTTTCATTAGTCTTTCCTTTTGGTTTTTTAGCCCTCAAAAAGAGCAAGGACTTCAAGCCGCAATTATACCATAAAAAAATAAATTTTGGCTTAAATTTTATAGTTTTTTCAAGATTTCATCAACTACAAGTGTATAATCGTCTTTACCCCTAGAGTGCTCTTTGGCGATAGATTTGAGTCCGTTTTTGAAGATATGAGTAAGTTTGATATCTTTCCTAATAGGAGGCAGTATTTTATCCTTTCCTATGATAGAAGCTAATTTATCGATAGTTTCTTTGTGTTCTTTGATAGACTTACTATAAAACGTAGGCAATACCCCAAGAAGTTTGAAATCGGTCTTTAGTCGTGATGCGATTTTATAAAAAATTTTTACAAATTGCACCGTCCCAACAAGCCCCAAATATTCCGTCTTCATTGGCACTATTACATAATCTGATGCCAAAATCGCCATCTCCAAGACAGTATCACTCATCGGTGCTGTATCGATGATACAAAAGTCGTATTCATCTTTGACTTTACGCAACAATTTCTTAAGAGTTTTTTTGTTTTGCAACAATGATGAATTGTAATTGATATTTGCCGGAATAAAGTATAGATTTTTCATCTTACTTTTTTGGACTATAAGCTTAATGTCGATATCCTCTTTTTGGATGGCTTTGTGAATACCGTATTCAAAATCATGCTTAATACCAAGACCATATTGAATATGCCCTTGCGTATCCAAATCAATAAGCAACGTCTTATAACCTCTTTGTGCAAATTCCGCAGCAATACTTAACGTAGTGGTGGTTTTACCTACTCCACCTTTTCTATTGGTAATTAGTATCGTAATCATTCTATCCTCTTATACAAAACATTTTCGAAAAGTTTTGCAAGCGTTTCATCTTCTACTTCAACTTCTACATCCCGTTTTTTAATAAGCAATACTTGCACTATACTTCCCCCCAAATGTGGAGTTTCTACTACAATCTTTGAGATATTATCTTGAGATACGGATGCGATAAATTCCTCTACTCTCTCATCCTCAATCTCTTCGTTAATATACAAAACATCATCTTCCAATCTCATGATGGTCCTTTTTTTGAGTTATTATATTAAAAAAAAACAAAAATATCAACATTAATCAAACATCAATTTTTTGAATCTATCAAATCCAAACTCCTTAATTACCAACGCAAACAAAATATATCCAGATAAACTACTAGCTAGTGCTAGACCGCAAGCTTGTAAAGGGTATATCAAAATCAGAGAAAAAATTATATTCCAACCAAGAGAAATTGCGGAAATTTTGGCTGCTTTTAGATGAAGGTGGGTTGAGTATAAATAACTTAAAAATATCTTAGACAAGCCAAAAGGTAATAAACCAATCATATACATTTGCAATACCCTAGCCGTATGATACGTATCATTAGCATCAAATTCTCCTCTTTGAAACAACAGCTCCACTATCGGCTTAGCACCTACAATGCCGATAATACTTGCAATACCAAGCAAAACCAAAAGCAAAATAAAACTTTTTTTCATCATAAGCATTGCTTGAGCTTGTGCATTGTTATTGAGATATTTGGCAATCTTAGGAAATATAGCTATCGAAGTAGCTATGGCAAAAAGGGCTAATGGTAATTGAAATAACCGATTTGCGTAATACAAATAACTAATACTTCCACTTACTAAAAAAGTCGCAAGCCATGTATCTAAGAATGCGGAAATATGAGCTGTAGAATTACCGAAAATAGATGGCAAAAAGGCTTTGTTAAATTTTTGTTGGACTTGCGTATCTACCTTAGGGCTCTTACATCCTACCAACAATAGCTTAATAATACCAAACCTATAAGCCGCTACCAAATGAGCGAGCAATTGCAACAATCCTCCCACTAACACACCAATACTCATATAATAAATAATTTCCACCGGCGGTTTATCTCTAGCAAGCAATAAGGAAATAATAAGCGATATATTCAACAAAGCCGTAGAAAAGGATGTGGTCGCAAAATGATTCTTGTATTGTAAAAGAGCAGCCAAAAACGTAACTAAAAAAATGAAATCTAAATAATAAAAGTTAATAGCAATCAAAGGTGCGGCTATTTGCTTGGCTTGCATACTAAAACCAAAAGCCAAAATATTTGTGATAAAATTTGCAAAAATAGTTACAAATGCCGATAATGTTAGTATAATTATAAAAAACTTTTTTAGGGTATTAAAAGCAAATGAGGGTTTGTATTTAGCCGCACTAAACGCCGGTAGAAAGCTTTGCATAAAAGCACCCTCGGCAAATATTCGTCTAAAAAGATTTGGCAGTTTAAAAGCCACAAAGAAAATATCGCTATAAATATTTGCACCGAGGATAGAAGCACTTAACAAGTCTCTTATGAATCCGAGAATTCTCGAAAAAAGAATTCCACTACTGTTTGTAAAAATTGCTCTAAACATAGGTGGAATTATATCACAAAAAATATATATTAATTTAAGGAATGGGATGAGTTTACTTAAAAAAGTAACTAAAATGTTCAAAAAAGAAAATAAAGCACCAACATCAGATGAGGTAGAAATACCATCACAACTAGTAAAAACAGGAAATGTTGCGTATGCTTTGCAGCAACTTGCTAAAAAATACAACATCCCTACTACAAAGATAGATTTTGATATCGTAAATATCGAAACTCAAATCAAAATGACAAAAGACTCAGATTTTGAGCCAGCTACTGCGGAAATTATTGAATTAATAAGCAATAACATAGATATGTTGCTAGATGAGAATCTGGAAATTAAACAACAATACGATATCAAAATCAAACCATTTCAGACTGATGAAAAGTTTCATGTTGTCGGTAAAATAGAAGCGAGGGATTTGACACACGCAATCTACCATATCTCTCCTAAATCGCATATTTTTTATGATGATATGTTAGAGGGCTTTAATATTGAACTTGAGAAGAAATTTATCAATGAATTAAATAAGAGGAAATTAAAAGCCGGTATTTTAATCGACTTGCCGTTTTGGGAAGAGGAATTCAAAGCCGATATCAAAAAGCTAGTATCCGTAATAGAAGCATTTGGTGGATTAGAAGAGCCTTTTACACTAACATTATGCAAGACCAAACCAGAACCCATCCCAACAGTACAACTCAAAATCATCGAACACTACAAACAATACGCTCAACATTCAGAGAGAGTAAAAGCTCTTGTATACCCAGTGCACAAAGATGATTTGTTATTGGAAATTATCAAACCCAAACTCGGTAGAAACGGTAGGACATACAAAGGTAAGCTAATCAAAGCGGAGCCTCTTAAGACTACAGAAGTGCCGCATTATCGAATTAATGAGGATGTTCGAAAAGAAGAGGATGACGATGTTATTAAATATTATGCCAACAAAAACGGTTACGTGCAAATC
Organism: Campylobacterota bacterium; assembly: GCA_013153685.1. GTDB lineage: Bacteria > Campylobacterota > Campylobacteria > Campylobacterales > JAADDX01 > JAADDX01. Next base: position 54,183 of record JAADDX010000054.1, read on the forward strand.
AAAGAAAACGTAATCTTAATCAAAAAAGAACTAGAAATTAATCAAATTTCCCTAAGAAGCGGTCACGTAAAAGGTGGTGAAGATAGTGATGTAAGTATGAAAATCAAAGAAACAAACGCCATGAAAGAAGCTATCAAAGACGGTATGGTAGTAGAGACAACCGAGCTTATTGTGGGTGGAAATGTGGGAAAAGGTGCCAAAATCAAAGCCAAGTATCTAGAAATAGGAGGTCAAACTCACAAAAAATCCAAAATTATCGCAAATGAAGCCAAAATCAACGTCCACAAAGGACAATTAAAAGCCAAAAAAGCCCATATTACAAGATTAGAAGGTGGGATTATCAAAGCAGATGAAGTACATTTAGAGCAGGTAATTAGTGGAAAGGTCGTTGCAAAGGAAATTTTTATAGAGTTACTAGGCTCACACATTACGCTCATTGCAGCGGATTTGATAGAAGTAACCAAACTAAAAGGGAGTGAAAATAAATTTATTATCGATGAAGCGGCGGTATTGGATAAAGAGGAGCTAATTCACAAACTAGAAGCCAAAATCAGACAAATAGAGATCAAAATCAGACAATTCCAAGATAAATTAAAACGCAACAAAAACCAAATCAAAAAAAACAAACCGCAAGTAGATGCAGCCAAAGAGAAAATAGAACAAGAAAAACAAAGAGGCTTGCAAGTCAACCCAAATTTACTAGAGAAAATCAAAAAATTCAAGCAATTTGTGAAAAAAACCAAAAAAATAGAAGAGGATATTCAAGAGTTATTTAACCTCAAGCAAAAAGCGGAAGATGAAATCAAAGAATTACAAAAAAATGCATTTGATGCCAAAATTATCTCCAAATCTGGATTTACGGAATTTAATAGAATCGAATTCCACTTGCAAAATCCAAAAGAGGATATCATATATGATACTAAAGCAAGTGATAAAAATATCAACTTATTTACATTAGAAGAGCTTGAGAGTGGTGTGCACAAAATTGTCAGCAAAGCAATAGAAGAATATCAAATCAAAGAGGAGGAGAGTGAAACTCAAGAAGAAAATAATGAAGAAACCAAAAATGCCGATAGCAGCAAAGAACAAGTAGAAAATAACGACACTGATGAGAAGGGGGATACAGAAACTACAAACGAAAATGAAGCAGAAGAGTTTGTAGAATTATAAAGGATAGTAGATGGGATTTTTTGACGGATTTAAAAAAGAGAGCAAAAAAGAGACAGAAATTAGCTCACATATCATAAAAACAGATAATATTGCGGATATTTTAAACAAAATTTCCAAAGAAACAGACACGCCCATATCAAGCTTAGATTTTGATATAGAGGGTGTAGATACGTTTGTGAAATTAAGCAAGGATACTGAGTTTGTGCTTGCAGATTTTCAGACATTTGAGCTTATCAAAGAGAAGGACTTATTAAAAAACGCCGATTTTGAGATTCGACAAACATACGAAATCAGACTCAAAAAATTTCGATTTTCAAATAGCTTTGAGCTACTAGGTAAAGTAGTCGTAAACCCAGATACCACTCAAGCAAGCTATATCGTCTCACCAAAATCAATACTAAGATACAACAACGCCCTTGAATTCAAGATAAAAGACGAATTAAACAAGAAAAAAGCCAAATTAAATATGTTAATAGAGCTAGACTTTTTAGAAGGAAATTTATCGCATGATGTGGATAAATTGATACAAATTGTCAAAGAGGGAGAGTTGCAAGAGGATTTTGAGATAGAATTATGTAGAGCTATCCCTCCTATCAAGCCGATTCCATTGCAAATTATCGAGCACTACAAAAAACACAAAAGAACGGATGATCGAGTAAAAGAATTTATCTACCCTATTAAAAAAGGGGAATTAATATTGGAGATTATCAAACCAAAAAACGGGATTATAGGTAGAAATTGCAAAGGGGAAGTGATTGAGGTAGAAGAGGTGGAGAATGTAAAAATCCCGCAATACTACTGCAGTGAAGATGTCCTTGTAAGAGAGGATGATAAACATATTGAATATATAGCCAATTCAGCTGGGTTTGTGTATATCAGACAAAACGAAATAGAGATCAAACATGAGATAGAAGTTAATCAAATATCTCTAAAGACCGGAAATGTAAAAGGTGCTGAAGAGAGCGAAGTGAAGTTGGAAGTTAAAGACAGCGATGCCCTAAAAGAAGCTATCCATGATGGGATGGTGGTAGAGACAACCGAGCTTATCGTAAAAGGAAATGTAGGAAACGGTGCCAAAATCAAAGCAAAATACTTAGAGATAGAAGGGCAAACTCACAAAGGTTCTAAAATACTTGCCAAAGAAGCTCATATCAACGCACACAAAGGGCACCTCAAAGCAAATATAGCTAAAATCAACCGACTAGAAGGGGGGCTAGTTGAAGGAAATAGCGTATCTATCAAACAAGCTATTAGCGGTAAAGTAATCGCTAAAGATATTCATGTAGATTTGTTAGGTTCGCATATCACGTTAATGGCGAGTGTGATGATTGATATTAGTAGTCTCAAAGGGCATGAGAACAAACTTATTATCGACGAAGTAGCAACAGATAACAAAGAAGACTACATTAAAGAGGTCAAAAAAGAAGCACATGAGATGGATATAGAAATCCGCCATTTGCAAGAAAAGATAGACAAACACAAAACTAGCCTTAAAAACAACAAAAAAAACGTTCAAGCCATCGATAAAAAAATCAAAGAATTAAAAGCCAAAAAACTACCAATAGATAAAGAGTTGATTGACAAAATCAAAAAATACAAAGAATACGTCAAAAAAACAAGAATGCTTGAGGAAGATCTAAAGACGCTTAAGCTCAAAAGGGAATTGCTAGAGGATAAATTAAACAAAGTCCAAGAAGGTATTACGAAAGCTATTATTATAGCAAGGTCTGGATTTCCGGAATTTAACAGAATCGAATTTCACCTAACTAATCCGCCAAAGAAAATCACATACGATACCAAAAGGACCGATCTTTATAAAACACGTTTTATGTTGCGTCAGGATGATGATGGAAATTATAAAATAGTAGGAGAATAGATGATAGCTGCACTAAGAGGCGAGATTTTTCGCAAAATGCCCAACGCAATATTACTAGATGTAAATGGAGTAATTTATGAAGTAATTGTCAGTCTTAATAGTTATTCGCAACTAAAGACCAACGTTATGTTGTATATTACAGAAATTATCAGAGAGGATAGTTATACTTTGTATGGATTTGTGGATGAGGTTGAGAAGAAAATGTTTGATACCTTAATCAAAATCAACGGTATTGGAGCAAAAGTAGCTTTGGCTATATGTAGCACTTTTACTCCGAGCTCTTTTGCTAGTATTGTGCATACCAAAAACGTATCAGCCCTCAAACAAGTCCCTGGAATAGGACCTAAAAGTGCCAATAGGATATTGGTAGAATTGAATGATTTTGATGTTGCGAGTGTCGATTCTACTGCTGTAGAAATTATTGCGGCATTGGAAAATTTAGGATTTAAAAAAGACAACATCACAAAGGTTCTTAAAGATATCACATACACCTCAACTGAGGATGCTATCAAACAAGCACTTAAAAAACTTGCAAGTTTATAAAGGGATACGTTGAAGTTTCGATATGTGTTTGGTATTGTTTTAGTAGGTTTGTTTGTATCATTTAGTATACTTTATATCAATCTGCTAAGAGGAATTCATCTACGCGATATTCATCTCAAAGGTATCGATATAGGCACACTATCGATTCAAATCCAAAAGAAATTTGTCGTTTATGCCAAAGATATCTCTATTAGGCATAATGTATCTAATGGGGGGGATATAGATATCATCAACAATTTCAAATTCCTAAAAACCATCTTGCAGTATTTATCGTTTTTTCAAGCCATCCATATCCACAATCTCTCTATCAACCATAGCAAAATCAATGATTTTCGATTCGCACACAATAGATTCTCTATTAATACACCACAAGCAAATCTACATGCAATCATCCTACCTAAAGACAACAAATTATATTTCAAAATATTCTCTCTTTATTACAAACCAAAAGATATCGTTATTAAGGATGTTACAGGAAGTTTTTATTCGGATTTGATTTATTTGTATCTTAACGTGCAGAAAAAACATATCAAAGCTTTCATAAAAGCAAGTAATCACAAAATATTTTATGATATTACATGCAATAATGCTACATTCCAAAATTACCACATCAACGCTCACATCAAAGGAAATAAACAAAAAGCATCAATATACATAAAAGTAGTCAATAACCTACTCTCTTTAGAATCAAACATGCATCTTTATATACGCAACAAACTTTATCTCAAAAGTAAACATCTAGCCCTTACGTATCAAGATATTCCATTTAATATCAACGATTTAATTGCGGAAATATCACAAGATAACATTATCCTAAATGCTCGCACAATCAGCTCAAAAGATGTCGTATTAAACAATCCAAAAGCATCTCTCTCAACCGATAAAGTAGCGGTATCGTTTCATTCGCAATCCCTCATCTCTTCGCACCTCAATAAAATCTTACGCCTTTTTCATATCGATAATCCAGTCTACCAAACACAAGGTAACAACCGTATTATTGCGTATTTAACCTATCACAACCATCAATTCCACCCAGATATCACTCTTATTACCAAAAATGCTTCATTACAAGTAGCCAAAAATGTCTTACTTGGTATCAACGGTCATATTCGCTTAAAAGACCATAAATTACTTTTTGCTAATTCACAAGTAACATTTCACAAATCTATAGTGCATACAAACTACCATATCCATCATGGAACACTTGATTTTGATACACTTGATATCAATGCTAGTGGAGATGTGGATATGAATATTACACATATCCTATCTTTGCATCATTTCCCAGAACACTTCAATATGGACTTAAAAAAATTACAAATAAATTTGGAACGTTTACATACCAATATATATCTCAAACCTCTCAAAATCGTTATTTCATCATTCAAAGATATCCCACACCCACTACTAAAAGAATACCAAATCTATAATGGGCATGCAGATATTTCACTTATGCCATTTTTGCTGGATGCTGATATATTTACACATCAAAATATTATCTTACTTAACAAAAAGCCAATTCCACATTTTCATTTACATATGAGCAATAACGATATTAATATTACACACAAGCAATGCCATATCCATATCAATTATCCTCAACTTCATTATCGTAATTGTGATATCAATATCACGAGATTTTTAACAAAACAGACCCAAAAAACACGCGATTTTAACATTTCCATTGCAGCTAAGAATACCAATATTATCTATAAAAACGTCTCTTTTTATCTACAACAAGCAAAATTGCACTATAATCACTATTTAATAATCAACGCCCAAACAAACCCCACAACCATATCTATCAAAAAAAATAACAAATTTCTAGACATCATCATCTCTCATCTCACCGACAAAACACTCACACTCTCGCAAGATTTTTTACAAGATTTTGATGCCAATATCCACATTACTAGATACAAAGATAAAGCATTTAATGGTTATGTAGATATCAACAAAGGGTATATCCACCAATTAAAAGGGTTTAATAATCTAATCGCGTTTATCAATCTTATCCCGTCATTAGCCACATTTAGGCCCGCTGGATTTACAAACAAAGGATACCAAATCAAATACGCTCATATAGATTTTATATACGATAAGCCGTTTTTGTATCTCAAAGGAAATATTAAAGGGATGAATATCAATTTTGATATCAACGGATATATCAATACCGACAAACAAACAATCAATCTAAACGTCAAAGCCAATATTCTCATCAAAATTCTCAAAGATATTCCTATTGTGAATTATATACTACTTGGCAAAGATAAGGGAATTACTATCAATCTCACGGTCACTGGAAATCTGCATAATCCTAAAATACACAAAAACACTACCAAAAACATCATACAATCGCCTCTTAATATAATCCAACGAGCAATTACTATCCCTTTTCATCTAAAAGACGCATTTTAGTTAAAAATTTGTTATAATTAGACAAAAAGGATACAAGTGGAGAAGGCGTATAAACTACTAGCAAAACAAGAGAATATTTCATTTAATCAAGCCAAAAAACTCATCGATAATGGGAGGGTTTTTGCAAATGATAAAAAGATCAAAATTGCTAGGGCTTTGATGAAAGAGAAAACCAGATTCAAAATCGTTCATCATCAAAAACCACAAAAGATTTTCGAAGACGAGAACATTATCGTAATTAACAAACCGCCTTACATCACTAGTGAGGAGATAGAAAAACTCTACAAAACCGCTTTGTTACACAGACTTGATAAAGATACAAGCGGGATTTTGGTGTTAGTCAAAAACAAAACATTCCAACAAAAAGCAATCAACGCATTCAAAAATCAAACCGTCTACAAAGAATATCTAGCATGGGTAAGTGGAATTGTAAGTGAAGAAGTAGTCATCGATACACCACTTAAGATTATCAAATCCAAACATGGGGCTTATGCTAAAATCGATCAAAATGGTGCAAAAGCCATCACTCATGTCTATCCACTCAAAGCATTTAGACACAAAAGTGAAGTAAGAGTGGTGATTCATACCGGAAAAACTCATCAGATTAGAGCTCATCTAGCATATATCAACCATCCTATTTTAGGTGATGAAAAATATGGTGGATTAAAAGCCAAAAGATTAATGCTTCATCATCACAAATTCAAGATTTTTGATTATGAATTTACTATCGATCCTCCAGCTGATTTTACGATTATGGAGGAGTATAATTGATCAAACAAGAATCAATACAACAACTAAAATCAATCATTGATATTGTAGATGTTGTTGGGAATTATATCCCACTCAAAAAACAAGGTAGCAACTACACCGCTTTATGCCCTTTCCACAGTGAAAAGACCCCCTCTTTTGTCGTAAGTCCATCTAAACAAATCTATCATTGTTTTGGCTGTGGGGCTAGCGGAGATGGGATTAAGTTTGTGATGGAGATAGAGAAAATCTCTTATCCAGAAGCACTTGAGAAGCTTGCAAACATGTATAATATCAAGTTAGAGTATACTTCAAATAATGATTATCAAAGTCTAGATATTTTAGACAAACTCAACGGATTTTATATCCAACACCTCACTGCCAATAAAACTGCGTATGAGTATCTTCGCAAGCGAGGCTTGCATCAAAGCACTATTGAAAAATTTGCACTAGGGTATGCACCATCTTCACAAGAGCAAATAGAATTTTTCAACCAAGTAAACTTTCCGCTACAAAAAGGGGTAGAACTTGGCGTATTTGCCAAAGGTGATAGAGGCATTTATGCTAGATTAATTGATAGAATCACATTTCCAATCTTCCATAATAACAAAATTATCGCATATGGAGGTAGAACTATCTCTAATCATCCAGCAAAATATATCAATTATTCCAATACCAAGCTTTTTAACAAATCCAGAACATTTTATGGGCTTAATTTTGCACGAGATAAGATCCTAAAAACCAAGCAAATCATTATTACAGAAGGCTACATGGATGTGATCATGCTACATCAAGCCGGCTTTGAGAACGTAGTAGCAACCCTTGGGACTGCACTTACTAAAGACCACTTACCAACACTCAACAAACTTCACGCTGACGTGATTATCGCATACGATGGTGATGATGCCGGAATAAATGCGGCTATCAAAGCGGCTAGTTTGTTAGCACAAAATAGTTTTGATGGTGGGGTTGTGTTGTTTCAAGAGGGGTATGACCCAGCTGATATGATTCAAGAAGGGCGTGATGTTGAGGTATTGTTTCAAAACAAAGAGGCTTTTATCCCATTTGTTATCAAACAAATTATTGCCAAATACGACATATCAAATCCCCTACAAAAACAAAAAGCATACGAACAAATCAAACAATTCATCCTCACACTTCCAATCCTCATTCAAGAGAGTGTCGCACGCGATGCGGCACAGTTGTTGCAAATAGATGCGAAGCTTTTTAGGGTGCGAAAAAACATACCAATTATCAACACTGCCAAAAAAGATATAGCAGAAGCTGCTATTATCAAAACTTTATACCAAAATCCCCACTACATCAAAGAGATTTCCGAATATCTAGACCCACAAGCATTCCATACTCATGCTTACGAGCTAGAATTGTTGTATCAAGAAGACTTTCAAAATCCCAAATTATTGGATATCATACTTGATGAGAATATAAAAGAGCTAGATTACAAAGAACTAATCAACGCTGTTATTGCGTTGCTTATTAGGTATTATCAAAACAAAATAAATCAACTCAAATTTCAAAATATGAATCTTTTTGAAAAATCTCATAAAATCAAAAAATACAGATTTGTGATTGATAAATTAAAAAAAGGAGAATTGGCTTATGAGAGCGATAGCACTATTTAGTGGTGGGCTTGATAGCTGTTTGGCAATCAAAATCATTCAGGAGATGGGAATTGAAGTAATAGCACTGCATATTAATACCGGTTTTGATAGTAATTTTGAGAAATTTGAATATCTCAAACATATAGCAGAACAACTAGGAGTGGAATTTTGTTTGATTGATCATAGAAAATATTTTATTGAAAATATATTATTTTCACCAAAATACGGATATGGTAAAAACTTCAATCCTTGCATCGACTGCCATGCTAATATGATTAATACAGCACTTGAATATATGCACCAAGTAAACGCCAAGTTTATCATCTCTGGAGAGGTGCTCAATCAACGCCCAATGAGTCAAAAACTCGATGGACTTAGAAAAATCGAAAAACTCTCCAAACAACCACAACTCGTCCTAAGACCGCTTAGTGCCAAATTGCTACCACCAACAATTGCAGAGGAGAATGGATGGGTAGATAGAGAGAAACTATATGCAATTAGCGGTAGAGATAGGAAAACACAACTCTTACTAGCCCAAAAATACTCTCTTACCGATTTCCAAGCACCAGCTGGCGGGTGTTTATTGACTGATAAAAATTTTAGCTTAAAATTAAAAAGCTTCATACAATACAACAAATTAGAAGTAGAAGATATAGATATATTAAAAGTCGGTAGACATTTTGTAATCGATAATCACACTCTTATCATAGCACGCAACAAAGACGAAAATCAAATCCTCAAACAATACAACAATCCCAAATTCCTCAAAATATTTCCTATCAACATCAAAGGACCAGTGGGCTTGATAAGCAAAGATGGGGATTATGAGATGGCCGCTAAGATTTTGTTGAGTTATACAAAAGCTAAAGAGGGGTATGTTAAGATAGATAAAGAATACTTTGTTGAGGCACTTGAAGATAGAAGCCAAGCACAACAATATCTGGTATACTAGGAATGCAAATGAAACAATATATATATCCTTTAATAATTGCAGCGATTGTATTTGCTCTAGCACATATGTATTTTAATACCACATCATCGTCACTGCTGTCTATTGTGGTATTGATGATTGCATTTTGGATGAATGAAGCACTGCCACTGGGTGTAGTATCTTTATTTCCTATTATTTTATTTCCGTTATTTCATATCCTTGATCTAAAAGAAGTATCCACCAATTATTCACATCACATTATATTTTTGTTTATAGGGGGATTTTTGATGGCAATTGCGGTAGAGAAGACAAATTTGCATAGAGTATTAGCTAGCAAACTTATCTCCATCTTTCCACCGAATAAATTGATATTTGCGATGAGTTTTACCTCAGCTTTATTAAGTGCATTTTTATCAAACACTACTACAACTTTATTGCTCTTGCCAATTGCTCTTTATTTGAGCACTGATGAAAAATTCACCATAAGGCTTGTCTTGGCAATTGCTTATGGTGCAAGCATCGGTGGAATAATCACTCCCATAGGGACACCGCCAAATTTGATTTTGATGGGATTTTTAGATGATAACAATTTACCGACATTAACATTTGCACAATGGATGCTCAAAACTATCCCACTTGCTGCTATTATGCTAATAATTGTATCGTTTGTATTGAGTTGGGGGATTAAGGAGATAAAGATTGAAAAACTAGCAAGCTTTACATTAAATTCACAACAAAAAAAGTTGTCGATTATTTTGGGATTAATGATTGTTATGCTGTTTGCAAATGCGTTTTTAAAAATCCCCGATGCTATTATTTTGTTATCGTTTGGATTATTGCTATTTATGCCAAAGTTACAATTTCTTGTATGGGAAGATACTAAAAAAATCCCGTATGAGATAGTGTTTTTATTTGGTGCTGGATTTTCTATCGCCAAAGCTTTTGTAGCTACACATTTGGCAGACAAAATTTCACAAATATTACTCTCTTTTACGCATTCATCTGAATTGTTGTTGTTATTTATCACAGCTACTGTTGTGACTTTTGCTACGGAAATCACTAGTAATACAGCATTAATATCAATAGCATTACCTATTATTTATGCTATGGGTATTGATAATAATATGCTAATGTTAGCTACTATATGTGCAAGCTATGCTTTTATGTTGCCAATTGCGACACCCCCAAATGCTATTGCGTTCTCAAGCGGAATTATTAAAATCCAGACAATGGCCAAATATGGATTGTTATTTAATATTTTAGCAATTATCACTACTACTTTATTTGCGTATTTGGTATGGAAATAGCATTTTTATCGCATTTGGATTTGAATTTATACCGCTTTAGAATGCCTATTATGCGAAAATTAATACAACTAGGTCATAAAGTATACGCGATTGTTCCTAGCGGTGACGTATCGCATAAATTTGTCGATGAGGGGATTGTGCATGTGGATTATAATATCGATAGAAGTAGCCTAAATCCATTTAAAGAGTTACAAACAATACATCAATTACGCCATATAGTCCATAAACTCAATCCGGATATTTTACATTCTTTCATGCACAAGCCAAACTTATACGCTAATCTTACATTTAGCAAAAATACAATCAATACGATTACCGGTCTTGGGAGTTTTTTTATTTATGACGATATCAAATCCACTCTTATTAGAAATATCATTATCCAAGGATACAAATATTCATCCAAACACACCAAAAAAATCGTCCTACAAAATCAAGACGATTATGAATATTTCAGCAAAATACTACCATCTCATAAATTAGCTCTTATCAAAAGTAGCGGTATTGACCTACAAGCGTTTCATCCAATTGCTAAAAACACCCAATTACTCCGACAACTAGGCATCAAAGATAAAGTGGTAGTATTGATGGTAGGTAGAGTTATCAAGGATAAAGGTGTTAGAGAGTATATACAAGCGGCTAATATGCTACAAGATAAGGCGGTATTTTTGTATGCCGGCTTTATAGATAAGGGCAACAAAAACCATTTCACACCAAATTGGGGAGCGGTTAGATATTTGGGCTTTAGAGAGGATATCAAACAGCTTCTTAGCATTAGCGATATCTTCGTGCTACCAAGCTACAAAGAAGGTGTGCCGATGACTTTGCTAGAAGCGGGAGCTATGCAAAAAGCGATCGTTACTACCAATACATCGGGATGTAAGGATGTAGTGGATGATGGAATAAATGGGTTTTTGGTAGATGTCAAAGATACGCAAACATTAGCCCACAAGATAGATATCCTTATTCACAATCCATCACTGCGAGCACGTTTTGGATATAACATTCGACAAAAAATGCAAGAATTTGACATCAATCATGTAGTAGAACAATATTTGCAATTATATCGCGATATCACCTAATACTACCTCCATTTTATCTTCTCTAAATTTTGCTCAAAGCATCTGTGATATCAGTAGAATACTTATCATCTTTGCTAAAAAATTCACAAATACCATCAATTATCCCTCTTTTGTATTTAATTTCATTTTATTCTTTGAGACGATTAAAAAGTTTGTTCGTTTTATTTTATTTGAAATTTCACTTATAAGAAGCATTAAAAGGTTTGAGCAAACTGGGAAAATATCTTTTTCATCTCTTGCCCTCTTCAAGTACAATGCCCCTAACATTAAGCCAAAAAGATTTTTACAAATAATAGGAGAGATAAAAATTAATGATATTGAACCAGAGGAAAGGGATAAAATATAAACACCCCTTATTTTTCAAGACCGCTTCATCGATTGTGTAATGCATTTTAATTTAGCCTAAGTATTTTTCTAATCTGTCTTGAGAAATTATACCAAATTGGGAAATAATTTCAGCCCAGTTTGAGACAGATTTTTGCCATTTTAGTGGTGCACTTTTCTTTGTATTTACTCACTTTTTTGGGTGTATTTACCATTGCAGACAACATTATCCCATAACGAAATAATATCTCACTACTTCTTAATACTATAAATCAAATTTGTATGCTTTACTGAGAATTTAGGAGATGAAGATACAAAAGGTAATATCCCCAAGAGGGGATGGGGGCATTAGATTTTATCGATGATTTTGTTTAGAGTCTCACTTGGTCTCATAGCTTTGCTTGCTTTTTGATCATCTGGTCTATAATATCCACCAATATCTGCTGGTTTACCTTCTACTGCCATTAACTCTTCCATGATTTTATCTTCAAAATCTTTAAGCTCTTTTGCTACTGGTGTGAAAATTTCCGCTAATTCTTTATTTTCATCTTGATTTGCAAGAGCTTCTGCAAGATACATAGCCCAATAATAATGACTTGCTTTATTATCCGGTTGTCCCGCTTTTCTACCTGGAACTTTGTTGTTGTCTAAATAAGCTGCATTTGCTTTATCAATCATTCTTGCTAGAAGATCGATATCTTTATCACCAGACTTATGTCCGATCATTCTAAGTGATTCTGCAAGTGCTAAAAATTCACCTAAACTATCCCATCTTAAATGTCCTTCTTTTAGGAATTGTTCTACGTGTTTAGGAGCACTTCCACCTGCACCTGTCTCAAACAATCCACCACCTGCAAGTAATGGAACGATACTCATCATCTTCGCACTTGTTCCAAGCTCTAAAATAGGGAATAAGTCTGTTAAATAATCTCTTAATACATTTCCTGTAACTGAAATTGTATTTAATCCTC